>NZ_CP027727.1:631278-946917 GCF_003851685.1 Pseudomonas sp. R5-89-07
GCAGGCGTCGGTGGAGCAAGTGCACGCGGCGATCGGCCTGGCGACCCGCGCGGCCGAGCATCAGGCTCAGGGCGCGCATGCGGTGCGTGGGCGGGTCGAGGTGATCCATGCCCAGGCCGAGCGTGCGGCGCAGGCGGTGGTGGAAACCACGGCCAGTGGCAAGGTGCTGGATGGGTTGGCGGCGCAGTTGAAGGCGAGTCTGGGGCAGTTTCGGGCTTAGGGTTGTCTGTGCCGGCCTCATCGGGGGCAAGCCCCCTCCCACATTTGAATGTGTGCACAAATCAAGTGTGGGAGGGGGCTTGCCCCCGATAGCGATCTCAGCGACTCAAATACATCCGAGTCGTCAGCAGATAAACCGGCAACCCCGACACCAGAATCAACAACGCCGCATAAGGCGCCGCCGCCGCAAACTCCACATTCGAAGTATGCGCCCACACGGCGGTGGCCAAGGTATTCAGCCCGGTCGGACTGAGCAGCAAGGTCGCCGTCAATTCCTTCATCGCATCCAGAAACACCAGCGCAAACGCCGCGCCCAGTGCCGGGAAGATAATCGGCAGTGTCACCCGGCAAAACGCACTGAATGACGATGCTCCGAGCGTGCGCGCCGCTTCTTCCAGCTGGGGCGCGGCCTTGTTCAACGCGGTGCGAATCGGTGCCTGGGCCAGCGGCAGAAACAACAGCGCATAGGCGATCAGCAACAGTGCCGAGGTCTGATACAGCACCGGCACATAATGCAATGCGAAATACACCAGCGTCAGCGCAATCACCAGGCCGGGCAGGGCGTGCAGCAGGTACGGCAGGCGTTCAGCCCAGATCGCCAGTCGGCCTTTATAGCGCACCACCAGCAAGCCGACCGGCACGGCCAGCACCAGGCACAACGCTGCGCCACCCAGGGAAAGCGCCAGGGACGATAACAACGCTTCACTGATCTCGGCCACTGGAAATGCCGCCGACGAACCCACGGCCAGCCAGTAGCCGAGCATCCCCAGCGGAATGCCGCTGCCAATGATCGCCAGCGTCAGGCAATAGAGTTGGCCAAGCGGCGCCCACTTGCCCAGCTTCACCTGTTCGGCGTGCCGCGCCGCGCCCTGGCCGATGCGCACATGGCGGCCCTTGCCGCGCATGCGCAGCTCCAGCCACAACAAGGTCAGGCACATCGCCAACAGCACCGCCGAGAGCATCGCCGCATTGGCGTTGCTGAATTCCAGCTCGAATTGCTGATAGATCGCGGTGGTAAAAGTCTGCAGGCCGATGATCGACAGAGCGCCGAACTCCACCAGCATGTGCAGCGCAATCAGCAGGGCGCCGGCCACCAGCGAGGGCCACAGCAGCGGCAAGGTAATGCGCCGAAACACGCCCCAGCGATTCAGCCCCAGGGTGCGCGCCGATTCTTCCAGGGCGGGATCAAGATTGCGCAGCGTCGCGGCCACCGGCAGGAATACCAGCGGATATTTGGACAGGCTCATCACCAGGATCGCGCCGCCAAGGCCTTCGAAGTTGGCGCTCAGCGACACCCAGGTGAAGCTGCTGACAAACGCCGGCACCGCAAACGGCAGGCACAGGATCACCCCCCAAAGGCGGCGCCCAGGCAGATTGCTGCGCTCCAACAACCAGGCCAGGGACAAGCCGACCACGCCACACACCACCGTCACGCCGACCATCAGCGCCAAGGTGTTGCGCAGTAGCCCGAAGACATAAGGCCGCCACAGCAGATGCACCGCCTGCGCCCAGCCGGCTTGCCAGGTCTTGAGCCCGACATAGGCCAGTGGCAACAGGCTCAGACCAACCAGCAACAGCACCGGCAGCAGTAGCCAGATGGAAGGGCGTTTGCGCCGGGGACGAAAACCTGCGGCGCTGAGCGATGGGGTCATCAGTTCAGGCCAACGTCACGTTCCAGGTCCAGGGCTTCTTCCGCATTGCCAAGGTCCGCAGGGGTGACTTTCGGCGGCTGCAGTTCGCTGAAAGGCTTGAGGCCACGATTGGACTGCATGCCTTTGCGCAGCGGGTATTCAGCCGAGGTGTTGGTGATCACGCGCTGGCCTTCTTCGCTGGCCATGAACGCCAACAGTTGCTGGGCTTCCTTGGGGTGCTTGCTGGATTTCAGCGCGGCAGCGGAAGACACCGTAATCAGGCCGCCGGCATCGCCGTCGGTGAAATAGTGCAGTTGGGAGTCGAGGTTGGTTTTCTCTTTCTTCAGGGCAAACCAGTAATAGTTGTTCACCAGTACAGTCGCCACTTCGCCGTTTTCCACGGCTTTGAGCGCCACCATATTGTTGCTGTACACCTTGCCGAATGCGCGCAGTCCGGTCAGCCATTCTTCTGCGGCTTCACGCCCGTGCAGCTTGATGATCGCCACCGCCTGTTCCTGGAACGCACCGCTGGTGGGTACGAAGCCAACCTTGCCTTGCCACTCGGGGCCGGCGAAATCCAGCACCGACTTGGGCAGGTCTTTTTCGGCAATCAGTTTGGGGTTGAAGGCGACCACGCGGGTGCGTGCGGTCACGCCCATCCAATCGCCGTTACTGCCGACGTATTCCTTGGGCAGCACGTCGAGGGTGCTGGCATCGATTTTGGCCAGCAGGCCTTGCTCGCCCAGTTTGTTCAGGGGCGGCGACTCTTCGGTGTAGATCACGTCGGCGGGCGAGCGGTCGCCTTCTTCGACGATTTGGCTGGCCAGCTGGTTGCTGCTGCCTTTGCGTACATTGACGTGAATGCCGGTCTTGGCTTCAAAGGCTTTGGCGAGTTCGTCGCCGACTTCCTTGTGCTGGCCGTTATAGAGGGTCAGGGAGACCTTGTCGGCAGAATAGGCGGTGGGCGAGAGCAGGGTCAGGCCGAGCAGAGTGATGGTCAGGCCACGCAGAAGGGAGGTCTTGAGACGGGTATCGCGGATGATCATCCGGGGTTTTCCTCACTTGTAAGATACAAATTCTTACAAGGATAAACGATAAAACTTCTCATGTGCGGATGAGCAGGCATCACTGCCACGTTTTAAACCCCAGAAACGAAAAAACCCGCTTTCGCGGGTTTGATCTGAATTTGGTGCCCAGGAGAAGACTCGAACTTCCACGACCTTGCGATCACCAGCACCTGAAGCTGGCGTGTCTACCAATTTCACCACCTGGGCATTATCAAGCAACGTTGCCGCTGTTGATGGGTCGAACTATACGGCGGGCTTTTTGATCTGTAAACCCCTGATTCAAAAAAATAAATCAAGTTTTCCGTTAAAAATCAAAGACCTGAAACGAAAAAACCCGCTTTCGCGGGTTTGATCTGAATTTGGTGCCCAGGAGAAGACTCGAACTTCCACGACCTTGCGATCACCAGCACCTGAAGCTGGCGTGTCTACCAATTTCACCACCTGGGCAGCATCAACAACGTTGCCGTCGTCGATGGCGCGCACTATACGGAGGCCCTTTTCAGCTGTAAACCCCTGGTATGAAAAAAACCTGGAAAATCTCACCATTGGTCGTGCAAGGTGCTCGCAGGGGGCTACAAAAGGCTTTTAAACACTTGTTGATGCCTGAAATTTCCCGTTTCAATACGCGTATGCCAAACTAACCCGCATATAGACAAGGTGAAAACTCTCTAATGGCCGATTGGCAGTCCCTCGATCCCGAGGCCGCTCGTGAAGCGGAAAAATATGAAAACCCTATTCCTAGCCGTGAACTGATCCTGGCGCACCTCGCCGATCGTGGTTCGCCTGCTAGCCGCGAGCAACTGGTTGAAGAATTCGGTCTGACCACCGAAGACCAGATCGAAGCCCTGCGCCGCCGTTTGCGTGCGATGGAGCGCGATGCTCAGTTGATCTACACCCGCCGAGGCACCTACGCGCCGGTCGACAAGCTCGACCTGATCCTCGGCCGCATCGCCGGCCATCGGGACGGCTTCGGCTTCCTGATTCCGGATGACGGCAGTGACGACCTGTTCATGAGCCCTGCGCAAATGCGCCTGGTGTTCGACGGCGACCGCGCACTGGCGCGTGTTTCCGGGCTGGACCGTCGTGGTCGCCGCGAAGGCGTGATCGTCGAAGTGGTGTCCCGTGCCCACGAGTCCATCGTTGGCCGTTACTTCGAAGAAGGCGGCATTGGGTTCGTTGTGCCGGATAACCCGAAGGTCCAGCAGGAAGTGCTGATCACCCCGGGCCGCAATGGCGCCGCCAAGGTCGGCCAGTTTGTCGAGGTGAAAATCACCCACTGGCCAACGGCGCGCTTCCAGCCCCAAGGCGATATCGTTGAAGTGGTCGGCAACTACATGGCGCCGGGCATGGAAATCGACGTTGCGCTGCGCACCTACGATATTCCTCACGTCTGGCCCGAGGCTGTGCTCAAGGAAGCCGCCAAGCTCAAGCCGGAAGTCGAAGACAAAGACAAAGAGAAGCGCATCGACCTGCGCCATCTGCCGTTCGTCACCATCGACGGCGAAGATGCCCGCGACTTCGACGATGCGGTCTACTGCGAAGCCAAGCCTGGCAAACTGCGCCTGTTCTCCGGCGGCTGGAAGTTGTTCGTCGCGATTGCCGACGTGTCCAGCTACGTGAAGATCGGTTCGGCCCTGGATAACGAAGCCCAGGTGCGCGGCAACTCCGTGTACTTCCCTGAGCGCGTGATCCCGATGCTGCCCGAGCAGCTGTCCAACGGCCTGTGCTCCCTGAACCCGAAAGTCGACCGTTTGGCCATGGTGTGCGAGATGACCATCTCGAAAACCGGTGAAATGACCGACTACCAGTTCTACGAAGCGGTGATCCACTCCCAGGCGCGCCTGACCTACAACAAGGTCAGCACCATCCTGGAAACGCCGAAGACCAGCGAAGCCAAGGCCCTGCGTACCGAGTACGCCGGCGTGGTGCCGCACCTCAAGCAACTGTACTCGCTGTACAAAGTGTTGTTGGGTGCCCGTCATACCCGTGGCGCGATCGATTTTGAAACCCAGGAAACCCGGATTGTCTTCGGTTCCGAGCGCAAGATCGCCGCGATCACCCCGACGACGCGTAACGATGCGCACAAGCTGATCGAGGAGTGCATGCTGGCGGCCAACGTGGCCACCGCTGAATTCCTGAAAAAGCACGAGATTCCGGCTCTGTACCGGGTGCACGACGGCCCGCCGCCGGAGCGCTTGGAAAAACTGCGCGCGTTCCTCGGTGAGCTCGGCCTGTCCCTGCACAAAGGCAAGGACGGCCCGACGCCGAAGGACTACCAGGCCTTGCTGGCCAGCATCAAGGACCGTCCGGATTACCACGTGATCCAGACCGTCATGCTGCGCTCGCTGAGCCAGGCGGTGTACAGCGCCGATAACCAGGGCCACTTCGGCCTCAATTACGAAGCGTATACCCACTTCACCTCGCCGATCCGTCGTTACCCCGACTTGCTCACGCACCGCGCGATCCGCAGCGTGATCCATTCCAAGCAGAACACCCCGCACGTCAAGCGCGCCGGTGCCATGACCATTCCGAAGGCACGGATCTATCCGTACGACGAAGCGGCCCTGGAACAGTTGGGCGAGCAGTGCTCCATGAGCGAGCGCCGCGCCGATGAAGCCACCCGCGATGTGGTCAATTGGCTCAAGTGCGAATTCATGAAGGACCGCGTGGGCGAGTCGTTCCCAGGTGTGATCACCGCCGTGACCGGTTTCGGCCTGTTCGTCGAGCTGACCGACATCTACGTCGAGGGCCTGGTGCACGTCACCGCCTTGCCGGGCGACTACTACCACTTCGATCCTGTGCATCACCGCCTGGCGGGCGAGCGCACCGGTCGCAGTTTCCGCCTGGGTGACACGGTGGAAGTGCAGGTCATGCGTGTCGACCTCGACGAACGCAAGATCGACTTCGGCATGCCTGACAAACCCGCTGAACCGGTTGGCCGTAAAAAGCGTGGTGCTGAAACGGCAGCTCCAGCCAGCAAAGGCAAAGGGACTGCAGCGAAAGCGGCGGCCGTCGAGGCTGCGCCTGCCAAGGCCGGTCGTCGTTCCTCTGCCAAGGAAAAAGCTCCTGAGGCCTATCGCCCTAGCGATGCCGCGGCGAAGAACGCCGAACTGCGCAAGAGCCGCGAGTTGAAGCAGCAGTTGCTCAACGAAGCCAAAAGCGGTGGTAAAGCGGCGTCTGGGGGAAAGTCCCAAGGGGCGGAAAAACCGTCGAACAAACCCAGTAAACACCGTAAAGGCCCGCCGAAAGCGGGTTCGGCCCCCGCAAAAAGCGGCGGGTCGCGCAAACCTAAGGCCAAGTCATGAGTCTGGAAAAAATCTACGGCGTGCACGCCGTAGAAGCACTGCTGCGTCACCATCCCAAGCGCGTCAAGCAGGTTTGGCTGGCGGAAGGTCGCAGCGAGCCGCGCGTGCAGGCACTGGTCGAGCTGGCCAACCAGAACAAGGTTGCCATCGGCCAGGCTGAGCGCCGTGAAATGGACGTGTGGGTAGAAGGCGTTCACCAGGGCGTGGTTGCTGACGTCAGTCCGAGCCAGGTGTGGGGCGAAGCCATGCTCGACGAGTTGCTCGACCGTACCGAAGGTGCGCCATTGCTGCTGGTGCTGGACGGCGTGACCGACCCGCACAACCTCGGCGCCTGCCTGCGTTCGGCCGACGCTGCCGGCGCGCTGGCGGTGATCGTGCCTAAAGACAAGTCGGCGACCCTCACGCCGGTCGTGCGTAAAGTCGCCTGCGGCGCGGCGGAAGTGATTCCGCTGGTAGCCGTGACCAATCTGGCGCGCACCCTGGAAAAGCTCCAGCAGCGCGGCTTGTGGATTGTCGGTACGGCGGGGGAGGCCGAAGTCAGTATTTATGACCAGGACCTCACCGGCCCGACCATCCTGATCATGGGCGCCGAAGGCAAGGGCATGCGTCGCTTGACCCGTGAGCATTGCGATTACCTGGTGCACCTGCCGATGGCCGGTAGCGTCAGCAGCCTGAACGTGTCGGTGGCGACGGGCGTGTGCCTGTTCGAAGCCCAGCGTCAGCGCGGGGCGAAGGCCAAGGCCAAGCCCAAGAAGTAATCAGGTTGATGCAGGTCAAAATGTGGGAGGGGGCTCGCCCCCGATAGCGGTTTTTCAGTTGCAGAGGTTGTGACTGACCCACTGCAATCGGGGGCAAGCCCCCTCCCACATTGTTTTTGTGGTGTTTGGGCGATTGTTCAAATAATCACCAATCACCTTGCGCCGCTCCTTCCCCTTCTCTACAATTGCGCCCCTTGCCCACCTGGCAGGCACGCATGTGCCTCCCCTGCGGCAAGATCCATAAGTGTCATTCACTCCTTGTCTGACCGTTTTTGAGCGGCAGGCTACAACCCGTAAGGAGCATTCATGCGTCATTACGAAATCATCTTTTTGGTCCACCCGGATCAAAGCGAGCAAGTCGGCGGCATGGTTGAGCGTTACACCAAGCTGATCGAAGAAGACGGCGGCAAAATCCACCGTCTGGAAGATTGGGGCCGTCGTCAACTGGCCTACGCAATCAACAATGTTCACAAGGCTCACTACGTGATGCTGAACGTTGAGTGCACTGGCAAGGCCCTGGCCGAGCTGGAAGACAACTTCCGCTACAACGATGCAGTGATCCGTAACCTGGTCATCCGTCGCGAAGAAGCCGTTACCGGCCAATCCGAGATGCTCAAGGCTGAAGAAAACCGCAGTGAGCGCCGTGAGCGTCGCGACCGTCCTGAGCACGAAGGCGCTGATAGCGCTGATAGTGATGACAGCGACAACAGCGATAACGCTGACGAGTAATCCACGGACCTTTTAAGGAGCCTATCAAATGGCACGTTTCTTCCGTCGTCGTAAATTCTGCCGCTTCACCGCTGAAGACGTGAAAGAGATCGATTACAAAGATCTCAACACTCTGAAAGCCTACGTATCCGAGACCGGCAAAATCGTTCCAAGCCGTATCACCGGTACCAAAGCACGTTATCAGCGTCAGCTGGCCACCGCTATCAAGCGCGCCCGCTTCCTGGCCCTGCTGGCCTACACCGACAGCCACGGCCGCTGAGACCGGGCAGTCGACAAGTAGTAAGGGATTGAATGCATGCGCGCCTTAGCTGAGTTCATCATGCGCGGTCGTATGCAGGCCACTCTGGTAGTGGCTGGCTGTGCGGCATTGCCGTTGCTTTATTGGTTGGGTGCTGCCGCCGGTTGCCTTGTGCTCCTGCGGCGCGGTTTGAAGGACGCCCTTGGCGTTCTTGCCCTGGGTTTGTTGCCGGCCTTGATCTGGTGGCTGCAAATGGGTGATCCACGGGTACTTCTGGTACTGCTGGGGTCATCGAGCCTTGCGTTGGTTTTACGCGCAAGCGAGTCCTGGGTCCGTACGCTGCTGGTCAGCGTGGCATTGGGGTTGGTGTACTCAGTGATGCTTGGCGCGGCTTTCCGCCCGCAAATCGAGGCGCTGTCGCAGGAAATCGTCAAGATCCTGCCGCTGGCCCTCGGGGATCTCTACCAGCAATTGTCGGTAGATGAGCGAGCGCGGTTTGCGTCACTGATTGCTCCGGTCCTGACCGGCCTGATTGCGGCTTTGCTGCAGGTCGTCAGCGTGCTGAGCCTGATTCTTGGGCGTTACTGGCAGGCGTTGTTGTACAACCCGGGTGGTTTTGGTCGCGAGTTTCGCAGTATCAGAATCCCAGCGGGGCCGGCGATGTTGCTGCTGGCGTGCATGGTTGTCGGACCGAACTTCGGTCCACAGATGGCCTTGCTGGCGCCGATTTGCAGCGTACCGCTGGTGTTTGCCGGATTGGCCCTGATTCATGGGCTTGTTGCGCGCAAGCGCCTGGCCAAGTTTTGGCTGGTGGGGTTGTACGTCACGCTGTTGCTGTTCATGCAGCTGATTTATCCGTTACTCGTGGTCTTGGCCATTGTCGACGGCCTGATTGATTTTCGCGGACGTCTGGCGTCGAAAGATGCCGATAGCGCGAACGGTGAAGGTTAAAAGTTAGAGGATTTTCACATGCAACTGATCCTTCTGGAAAAAGTCGCCAACCTGGGCAACCTGGGCGACAAAGTGAACGTTAAGGCCGGCTACGGTCGTAACTACCTGCTGCCATACGGCAAAGCCACCGCTGCAACCGCTGCCAACCTGGCTGCGTTTGAAGAGCGTCGTGCTGAGCTTGAAAAAGCCGCAGCAGACAAAAAAGCTTCGGCCGAAACTCGCGCTGCCCAACTGGCTGAGCTGGAAGTGACTATCACTGCCACCGCTGGTGACGAAGGCAAGCTGTTCGGTTCGATCGGCACCCACGACATCGCTGATGCACTGACCGCCTCCGGCGTTGAAGTGCAGAAGAGCGAAGTTCGTCTGCCGAACGGCACCATCCGCAACGTAGGCGAATTCGACGTAGCCGTGCACCTGCACGCCGAAGTTGAAGCCACCGTACGCGTTGTCGTGGTAGCAGCTTAAGCCGCACCTAACTGACTGGCACCTCGCGTGTCAGCCGGTTAACATCGGGCACGATCCTGTTTACAGGTCGTGCCTTTTGTTTTTTTACACACCCCTAATTTCAAGTGGCCATGAACGAAATCTCCGCTCCTGAGCAATACGATCTGCAAACCGCTGCCCTGAAGGTGCCGCCGCATTCCATCGAGGCCGAACAGGCCGTGCTCGGTGGCTTGATGCTGGACAACAACGCCTGGGAACGCGTGCTGGATCAAGTCTCGGACGGGGACTTCTATCGTCATGACCACCGCCTGATCTTCCGCGCCATCGCCAAGCTGGCCGACCAGAACTCACCGATCGACGTGGTGACCCTGGCCGAACAACTGGACAAGGAAGGCCAGACCTCCCAAGTGGGCGGCCTGGGATACCTCGGCGAGCTGGCAAAAAACACGCCGTCCGTCGCCAACATCAAGGCCTATGCGCAGATCGTCCGCGAGCGCGCCACCCTGCGCCAGCTGATCGGCATCAGCACCGAAATCGCCGACAGCGCCTTCAACCCCGAAGGCCGGACCGCCGCCGAGATCCTCGACGAAGCCGAGCGCCAGATCTTCCAGATCGCCGAAGCACGACCCAAGACCGGTGGCCCGGTCAGCGTCAACGACCTGCTGACCAAGGCCATTGACCGCATCGACACCTTGTTCAACACCGATGCCGCGATTACCGGTATTTCCACCGGCTACACCGACCTCGACGAGAAGACCAGCGGCCTGCAGCCGTCCGACTTGATCATCGTTGCCGGTCGTCCGTCGATGGGTAAGACCACCTTCGCGATGAACCTGGTGGAAAACGCCGTACTGCGCAGCGACAAGGCGGTGCTGGTGTACTCCCTCGAGATGCCAGGCGAATCGCTGATCATGCGTATGCTCTCGTCGCTGGGCCGCATCGATCAGACCAAAGTGCGTTCCGGCCAGCTCGAAGACGACGATTGGCCGCGCCTGACCTCGGCGGTTAACCTGCTTAATGACCGCAAGCTGTTCATCGATGACACGGCCGGTATCAGCCCGTCGGAGATGCGCGCGCGTACCCGTCGCCTGGTGCGTGAGCACGGCGACATCGCGCTGATCATGATCGATTACCTGCAGTTGATGCAGATCCCGGGTTCCAGCGGCGACAACCGCACCAACGAAATTTCCGAAATCTCCCGGTCCCTCAAGGCCCTGGCCAAGGAATTCAACTGCCCGGTGGTGGCGCTGTCCCAGCTCAACCGTTCCCTGGAGCAACGTCCCAACAAGCGCCCGGTGAACTCCGACTTGCGTGAGTCCGGAGCGATCGAGCAGGACGCCGACGTCATCATGTTCGTGTACCGCGACGAGGTGTACCACCCCGAGACGGAACACAAAGGCATTGCCGAGATCATCATCGGCAAGCAGCGGAACGGGCCGATCGGCTTTATCCGCCTGGCGTTCATCGGTAAATACACCCGTTTCGAAAACCTCGCGCCGGGCAGCTATAACTTCGACGACGACGAATAACGCTTCTGCTCAATTCCGACCATTACCGTCGGAATTGGTCAAAATTTGTGCTATATTCCGCGCCCGCGATTTTTCATCTCAACACCGGTCACCGTCATGCAAACAGCCAAGCCGTTATTTGACTATCCCAAGTACTGGGCCGAATGTTTCGGCCCTGCGCCATTCCTGCCGATGAGCAGGGAGGAGATGGATCAGCTTGGCTGGGATTCATGCGACATCATCATCGTCACCGGTGATGCCTACGTTGACCATCCGTCGTTCGGTATGGCGATCATCGGCCGGCTGCTGGAGTCCCAGGGCTTTCGCGTCGGGATCATTGCCCAGCCGAACTGGCAGTCCAAAGACGACTTCATGAAGCTCGGCGAGCCGAATCTGTTCTTCGGCGTCGCGGCCGGCAACATGGACTCGATGATCAACCGCTACACCGCCGACAAGAAAATCCGTTCCGACGACGCCTACACCCCTGGCGGCATGGCCGGCAAACGTCCTGACCGTGCGAGCCTGGTGTACAGCCAGCGGTGCAAGGAAGCCTACAAGAACGTGCCGATCGTGCTCGGTGGCATCGAAGCCTCCCTGCGCCGCATCGCCCACTACGACTACTGGCAGGACCGCGTGCGCAACTCGATCCTGATCGACGCCGCCGCCGATATCCTGCTGTACGGTAACGCCGAGCGGGCCATCGTCGAAGTCGCCCAGCGCCTGTCGTGGGGCCACAAGATCGAAGACATCACCGATGTGCGCGGCACCGCGTTCATTCGCCGTGACACGCCAGCCGGCTGGTACGAAGTGGACTCCACGCGCATCGACCGTCCGGGCAAGATCGACAAGATCATCAACCCGTACGTCAACACCCAGGACACCCAGGCCTGCGCCATCGAGCAGGAAAAGGGGCCGGTGGATGACCCTGAAGAAGCCAAGGTCGTACAGATCCTGGCCAGCCCGCGCATGACCCGCGACAAGACTGTGATCCGCCTGCCTTCGGTGGAAAAGGTCCGTGGCGATGCGGTGCTCTATGCCCACGCCAACCGCGTGTTGCACCTGGAAACCAACCCCGGCAACGCCCGCGCCCTGGTGCAGAAACACGGCGAAGTCGACGTGTGGTTCAACCCGCCGCCGATTCCGATGACCACCGAAGAAATGGACTACGTGTTCGGCATGCCGTACGCCCGCGTACCGCACCCGGCGTATGGCAAAGAGAAGATTCCAGCCTACGACATGATCCGTTTCTCGGTGAACATCATGCGTGGCTGCTTCGGCGGCTGCACCTTCTGCTCGATCACCGAGCACGAAGGCCGCATCATCCAGAACCGTTCCGAAGAATCGATCATCCGCGAAATCGAAGAGATCCGCGACAAGGTGCCTGGCTTTACCGGGGTGATTTCCGACCTCGGCGGCCCGACCGCGAACATGTACCGCATCGCCTGCAAGAGCCCGGAAATCGAATCCGCGTGCCGCAAGCCGTCGTGCGTGTTCCCCGGCATCTGCCCGAACCTGAACACCGATCACTCCTCGTTGATCCAGCTGTACCGCAGCGCCCGTGCCTTGCCGGGTGTGAAGAAGATCCTGATTGCCTCCGGCCTGCGTTACGACCTTGCCGTCGAGTCGCCGGAATACGTCAAGGAGCTGGTCACCCACCACGTGGGTGGCTACCTCAAGATCGCCCCGGAACACACCGAGGAAGGTCCGCTCAACCAGATGATGAAACCGGGCATCGGCAGCTATGACAAGTTCAAGCGCATGTTCGAGAAGTACACCAAGGAAGCGGGCAAGGAACAGTACCTGATCCCGTACTTCATCGCCGCCCACCCCGGCACCACCGATGAAGACATGATGAACCTGGCCCTGTGGCTCAAGGGCAACGGCTTCCGTGCCGACCAAGTGCAGGCGTTCTACCCGTCGCCGATGGCCACCGCCACCGCGATGTACCACTCGGGCAAGAACCCGCTGCGCAAGGTCACCTACAAGAGCGATGCGGTGACCATCGTCAAGAGCGAAGAGCAGCGCCGTCTGCACAAGGCGTTCCTGCGCTACCACGACCCGAAGGGCTGGCCGATGCTGCGTGAAGCGCTGACCCGCATGGGCCGCGCCGACCTGATCGGGCCGGGCAAGGACCAACTGATCCCGCTGCACCAGCCGTCCACCGACAGCTACCAGAGCGCACGTCGCAAAAACTCGACGCCGGCCGGCAGCCACAAGGTCGCCAAGGAAACCACCACCAGGATCCTCACCCAGCACACCGGCCTGCCCCCTCGCGGCAGCGACGGCAGCAACCCGTGGGACAAGCGCGAACAAGCCAAGGCCGCAGCCCAGGCGCGCAACAAGCAGGCAGCCAAAGAGCGCACGGATGCGGCCAAGGGCAAGGGCGGCAAGCCTGCGCGCAAACCGGTTGTGCCGCGTTGATCGCAGCCTGAACATGCCAAACGCCAGCCTCGTGCTGGCGTTTTGCTTTCTGGCCGGTGGTGAGCCTGTTTGGTAAGGTGGCGGCCATTGAAGCGCTATCGGGGGCAAGCGCTCCCACATTTGGACTGTGTCTACATTCAAACTGTGGGAGGGGGCTTGCCCCCGATGGCGTCAGTCCAGTTTCCACCCCTTCAAGGAAGAACGCCCATGGGCAACCCCCTGGCCGGCATCGGCATGGACTCCAACCGCTCCCAATTCATGGCGCGCCAGCGCATTGAGAGCCAGATCAACCTGCCGCGCCTGTTTGCCGCCATCGATGCCGATCCAGGTATCGTTGGCGCGGGCGTTGTATACATCGACGCCGACTTCAACGTCATTACCCTGCGCGAATTCAAGCCCATTTGCAGCATCCAGCCCAAGCGCATCATCCTGCGGGAGGCGCAGAAATACGTTGCACCGACACAATTCGCTCAACATGTGACGAGCAACCCCAGAGAGTCCAGGCTGATCGGCGAGGCCGTGAACACCGGGATCTCTTGTCTGGGCGCTGTCATCAGTTGGGCTGCGATTGCCAGCGGCGCCCTCCTGGTGCCGTTCAGTGCGGGCGCCAGTTCCGTCGTTGTGGTGATAGGGTACGCGGCGGCGGGCGCGAGTTCGCTGCAATGCATCAATGGCATTGCCCGCACGACGCTTGAAGTGGCCAAGCCTGAGGTTAACGATTGGCTCGACAGTGAAGGCTGGTACCAGAATGCTTCCATTGTGCTCGACGCAGCGTCGCTGGTCGGCGTGGGTGCTTCGACCCTGACGACGATCAAGCTGGTCAGGGCCGCCAAAGCCTCGACGGGCAAGAGCCTGCGGGATGTGCTTCGCGGTTTGAATCGGCAGGAAAGAGCCAGGCTCACGAAAGAGCTGCTGAGCATCAACCATCCCAGCTTGACCGCGAAGATGCTCAAGTTGCGGCAAGCGTCGGGTGAACTCACCAAGCGTTTCACCCCTACGCAGCTCAAGCACGGCACAACGACCCAGATCAAGGACGCCCTGAGCGCAGTCGTAGGGTTCGGTGGGAGCGCCTACTCTGGAAACGTCAATACCATCGCGATCGGGCTGTACGAGGAAGTAAAAGAATGGGCGAATTGATGACGCTCCGGGACTTTTTCAGGCATTACTTTCTGACATTTCTGGGCGGCGTATTTGCGGCGTATTTTTCAGTGGCGTTGGCCATGGCGCTGGCGTTCGTCACCTATTTTGATGATGCGCCCCTTGCTCAGGTCGGGCTCAAGATCATGCTGGCCGGGGCAGTGTTCACGCTGCTGACGGTGCATAGCAACTTTATGATCTTGCGCGGCAAACCCTCTTGGACAGGGTTGATGGTCGGTATCTACGTCGCTTGCCTGCTGTTTGTGTTGCCGATGATCCAATACGACCCTCATCGTGTTCTTTATGGGTTGGCGCTGGTTTTTCCACTGTTCGGGCTGCTGATACTCAACAGCAAGGGGCAGCGCGAGATGCGGGCCAAACTCGTTGAAATTCGCCACCTGCGCCAAGCCCTCGGCGCCAGGCACAAGGCCCCATGACTGGGTAGCCAAAACGGTTCACGTCCACCGAGGTCAAGCACGCGACTGTGACGCAAATCAAGGATGCCTTGGGCGCTGCTATCGGGTTCACCGGCAGTGCGGTTTCAGGGAACGTGCGCACGATTGCCGTGGGGTTGTATGAGGAAGCTGATCAATGAGTGAATTTCCCAGTATCCGCAGCTTTCTATCGTCCTATTTCCCTGTCTTCATGGGGGCGATATTCGCCTCCATTTTTACCTTGGTGTTTGCGGTGCCACAGTTTTTCGACAGTTATTTACCCAGCCTTTCCATGGAGGACAACGCCAAGTATTCCTTCCTGGGAGGCATAGCACTGACCTTGGTCATTGTGCATTGCAACTTCATGATCGCCCGTGGACGTCCGCAGTGGGTATGGCCGCTGGTGGGGCTACTGGGGCTCTGCTTTCTGGGTGTATTGCCAACCTTCAGTGATCAACCGCACCGGCTCATGTATGGCTTGGGCTTGCTGTTACCGTTACTCGGGCTGCTACTGCTCAACAGCCAGCGCCATCGCGAAATGCGTCAGAAATTGCGCGAAGTGCGTCACCTGCGTGAAGCCGTGATTGCCCGCCAAAAATCCCTGTGATTGGGTAGATTCCCCACCCACCTTCACACCGGCGCTACAAATATGTGCGTCACTTGCACCACGGCACGCCCACTGGCGTCGTTTTGGTGCTGTACTGCACCGGGCTCCACGATAAAGCGCAATGACTGCCGCTCTGGCATAAGTCTTGCGCGCGTTGTGCCCATGCCCTGGCTCGCAGGAGGCCGCCGTGTCGATTCATGTCGCGTTGCACCACGTTACGCATTACCGCTACGACCGGGCTGTTGAACTCGGCCCGCAGATCGTGCGTTTGCGCCCGGCGGCCCATAGCCGTACGCGGATATTGTCCTACGCGCTGAAAGTGTTGCCCGAGCAACATTTCATCAACTGGCAGCAGGATCCCCAGGGTAACTACCTGGCGCGTCTGGTATTCCCGGAAAAAACCAGTGAGCTGCGCATCGAAGTCGATCTGGTCGCCGAGATGGCGGTGTTCAACCCCTTCGACTTTTTCCTCGAGCCCTACGCCGAAAACATCCCTTTCAGCTACGCCGCCGATGAGCAGCGCGAGCTGGCGCCGTATCTGGAAACCTTGCCGCTGACGCCGAAGTTTGCCGCCTACCTGGCCGGTATCGACCGCACGCCGTTGCCGGCGGTGGATTTTCTGGTCGGTCTCAACCAGCGCCTGGCCGCTGATATCGGCTACCTGATTCGCATGGAACCAGGCGTGCAAACCCCGGAATTCACCCTGGAAAACGCCTGCGGCTCGTGCCGCGATTCGGCCTGGCTGTTGGTGCAGCTGCTGCGCAACCTGGGACTGGCGGCGCGGTTTGTGTCCGGCTACCTGATCCAGCTCACCGCCGACGTCAAAGCCCTCGACGGCCCCTCTGGCACCGAAGTGGACTTCACCGACCTGCACGCCTGGTGCGAAGTGTATTTGCCCGGCGCCGGCTGGATCGGCCTGGATGCCACCTCCGGGTTGTTCGCCGGTGAAGGACATATCCCGTTGGCCTGCAGTCCCGATCCGTCCTCCGCCGCACCGATCAGTGGGCTGGTGGAACCCTGCGAGTGCGAATTCACCCACGAAATGTCGGTAGAGCGCATTTGGGAAGCCCCACGGGTGACCAAGCCCTACACCGAAGAGCAGTGGCTGGCGATCCAGGCCCTGGGTCGGCAGATCGATGGTGACTTGCAGAGGGATGATGTGCGCCTGACCATGGGCGGTGAGCCGACTTTCGTCTCCATCGACGACCCCGACGGCGCCGAATGGAACACCGCCGCCCTCGGCCCGGACAAGCGGCGCCTGTCCGCCGAGCTGTTCCAGCGCATGCGCAACCACTACGCGCCCAAGGGCCTGGTGCACTTCGGCCAGGGCAAGTGGTATCCCGGCGAGCAACTGCCGCGCTGGTCGCTCAACTGCTACTGGCGCCGCGACGGCGTGCCGATCTGGCACAACAGCGCGCTGATTGCCGATGAGCAAGAGGACTATGGCGCTGACGGCGCGATGGCCGGGCGCTTCCTGGCCAGCGTCGCCGAACGCCTCAAGCTGCCGGCACGGTTTGTGTTCCCGGCCTACGAAGACAATTTCTACTACCTGTGGCGCGAAGGCGCACTACCGCAAAACGTCACCGCCCAAGACCCGCGCCTTGGCGATGACCTGGAGCGCGAACGTCTGCGCAAGGTCTTCAGCCAAGGCCTGGATAAAGTCATCGGCCAGGTGCTGCCGCTGGCGCGCACGGCCGCCAATGACCGCTGGCAGAGTGGGCGCTGGTACCTGCGCGACAACCACTGCCGCCTGGTGCCGGGCGATTCGCCGTTGGGTTATCGGCTGCCGCTGGCCTCGCAGCCATGGGTGACGGCGGCGGAATATCCGTTTGTGCACCCCACCGACCCGAATCAGGACCACCCGCAGCTGCCGAGCACCGACCAACTGCAAAGCCATGGCGAGCCTGCAGCCAGTGAAGAGCGTGTGCCAAAGCTGGATGAATCTGCCGACTGGCTGACCCGCACCGCGCTGTGCGCCGAAGCACGGGAAGGGCGCCTCTATCTGTTCATGCCGCCGCTGGAGCGTGTCGAGGACTATCTTGAGTTGGTGACGGCCATCGAGGCGACCGCCGAAGAACTGCATTGTCCGGTGTTGCTGGAGGGCTATGAGCCGCCGGCCGATACGCGCCTGAGCAACTTTCGCATCACGCCGGACCCCGGCGTGATCGAGGTCAACGTGCAGCCATCCGCCACCTGGGACGAGTTGGTGGAGCGCACCGAGTTTCTTTACGAAGAAGCGCGGCAAACCCGCCTGACCACGGAGAAATTCATGATCGACGGTCGTCACACCGGCACCGGCGGCGGTAACCACTTCGTGCTCGGCGGCGCCACGCCCAAGGACTCACCGTTCTTGCGGCGCCCGGATTTGCTGCGCAGTTTGATCAGTTACTGGCATAACCACCCCTCGCTGTCGTACCTGTTTTCCGGACTCTTCATCGGGCCGACCTCCCAGGCGCCACGGGTAGATGAGGCGCGCAACGATGCGCTCTATGAGCTGGAAATCGCCTTTGCACAAATGCCCGCACCGGGCGAAGAATGCCCGCCCTGGCTGGTCGACCGCTTGCTGCGCAACCTGCTGATCGACGTGACGGGCAATACCCATCGTGCCGAGTTCTGCATCGACAAGCTCTATTCCCCCGACGGCGCCACCGGCCGCCTGGGCCTGCTGGAGCTGCGCGCGTTTGAAATGCCGCCCCATGCGCGCATGAGCCTTACCCAGCAGTTGCTGTTGCGGGCGATGGTCGCGCGTTTCTGGCGTGAGCCCTACGCGCCGCCGAAACTGGCGCGTTGGGGCACCGAGCTGCATGACCGCTTCCTGCTGCCGCACTTTATCGAGCAGGATTTCGCTGACGTAATCGTCGAACTGAACGCCGCCGGTTATCCGCTGCGCGCCGAGTGGTTTGCCGCGCACCTGGAGTTCCGTTTCCCCAAGGTCGGCGACTATGCCGTCAGCGGGATCGAGCTGGAACTGCGCCAGGCTTTGGAGCCCTGGCATGTTCTGGGCGAAGAGGGCACGGCGGGCGGTACGGTGCGCTATGTGGATTCGTCCCTGGAGCGCCTGCAGGTGAAGGTGAGCGGCTTGGCGCCGCAACGGTACCTGCTGACCTGCAACGGCATCCCGGTGCCGCTGCAGCCGACTGGCCGGGTCGGCGAGTTCGTCGCCGGCGTGCGTTACCGTGCCTGGCAACCGTCCAACTGCCTGCAACCGACCATCGGGGTGCATGCGCCGCTGGTGTTCGACTTGCTGGACACCTGGATGCAACGCTCGCTGGGCGGCTGCCAATACCACGTGGCCCATCCGGGCGGGCGCAATTACGACAGCTTGCCGGTGAATGCCAATGAAGCCGAGAGCCGGCGGATGGCGCGGTTTTTCCGCTTGGGGCATAGTCCAGGCAAGCTGGACGTGCCACCTGTCGTCATCAACGATGAGTTACCGATGACCCTCGACCTGCGGCGTTTCCCCAATAAAAATGACTGAATGCGATCCAAATGTGGGAGGGGGCTTGCTCCCGATGGCCGAGTATCAGCCGATACATGAGTTGACTGACCCACCGCCATCGGGAGCAAGCCCCCTCTGACAGGGGATTTGCAGTGTTTGTTGAGTTAGCCTGACTTCCCTTGCCTCTGCCGAGCGTTCCATGTCCGATTTGCTCGACCGCTATCCGCTGACCGCGGGCACCTATCACGAACTGCTGGATGACAGCGGCGCGGTACGGGCCCATTGGCAGCGCTTGCTCGACCACCTGCAACGCAGCACGCCGGCCCAACTGGCCCAGCGCCAGGCGTTATTGACACGACAGATCCAGGAAAACGGCGTGACGTACAACGTCTACGCCGACCCCAAGGGCGCCGATCGTCCCTGGGAGCTGGACCTGCTGCCCCACGTGCTGGCGGCCGATGAGTGGCAGCACCTGGCGGCCGGTATTGCCCAGCGCGCGCGTTTGCTCAATGCAGTCCTGGCTGACCTCTATGGCCCGCAGCGCCTGATCAAAGAAGGCCTGCTGCCCGCCGAGCTGGTATTCGGGCATAACAACTTTTTGTGGCCGTGCCAGGGCATCCAGCCGCCGGACGGTGCCTTCCTGCACCTGTACGCGGTAGACCTGGCGCGCACGCCGGATGGTCGTTGGTGGGTGACGGCCGACCGCACCCAGGCGCCGTCGGGTGCCGGCTACGCCCTGGAAAACCGTACCATCGTGTCCCGGGCCTTCCCGGACCTGTATCGGGACCTGCAGGTGCAACACCTCACCGGTTTCTTCCGCACCCTCCAGGAAACCCTGGCCCGCCAGGCGCCCGGCGATGACCAGCCACCGCTGATCGTGCTGCTCACGCCGGGGCGCTTCAACGAAAGCTATTTCGAACACCTCTACCTCGCGCGCCAGCTCGGTTACCCGCTGGTGGAAGGCGGCGATCTCACTGTGCGCGACAGTACGGTGTTCCTGAAAACCCTCAGTGGCCTGCGCCGCGTAAACGCAATCATGCGTCGCCTGGACGACGACTTCTGCGACCCCCTGGAGCTGCGCACCGACTCAGCCCTCGGCGTGCCTGGCCTGCTCGATGCCGTGCGCCAAGGCAATGTTTTGGTGGCCAATGCCCTGGGCAGTGGCGTGCTGGAGTCGCCGGGGTTGCTGGGTTTCCTGCCGAAGATCAACGAATTCTTGTTTGGTGAGGAACTGATCCTGCCGTCCATCGCCACCTGGTGGTGCGGTGAGGCGCCGGTGCTGGCCGAGGCGCTGGAGAAGCTGCCGGAGCTGCTGATCAAACCGGCGTTCCCCTCGCAAAGTTTCGCCCCGGTATTCGGTCGCGACCTGAACGCCGAACAACGCCAGGCCCTGGCCGATCGCATGCGCGCACGGCCCTATGCCTACGTCGCCCAGGAGTTGGCGCAACTGTCCCAGGCGCCGGTGTGGCATACCGTGGATGACCACCTGCAACACCGCGCCATCGGCATGCGCGTGTACGCCGTGGCCAGTGACGACGGCTACCGGGTACTGCCCGGCGGCCTGACCCGCGTGGCCGCCGAAGCCGATGCCGAAGTGGTGTCGATGCAGCGGGGTGGCGCGAGCAAGGACACCTGGGTACTCGGCGAAGGTGCGCCCGGTAGCGAGCAATGGCGGGCCCAGCGCACGATTGGGGCGCACGACCTGGTGCGCCGCGATCCTTACCTGCCGTCACGGGTGGTGGAAAACCTGTTCTGGTTTGGCCGTTATTGCGAACGCTGTGATGACAGCGCGCGCTGGCTGCGCATCGTGCTGGCGCGCTATGTCGACGGCGACGATCCGCTGGCGTTGCAGGCGGCCGTGGAGCTGGGTGAAAGCCTGCGGCTGTTGCCGGATGAAGGGCCACTCCCCGAGCGCTTGCTGGCCGCGTTGCTCGGCGATGACTGGCCCTCGAGCCTGCGCGCCAATCTGCAGCGCTTGCAGTGGGCGGCGTCCCAGGTGCGCGGCAAGTTGTCCCGGGAAAACTGGCAGGCCCTGGTGGAATTGCAGCGCGAAGCCATGGAGCTGGAGCGCGAAACCCCGGACTTCGGCGAGTTGCTGGATTTTCTCAACCGCCTGGTGATGTCCCTCGCGGCGCTGTCGGGGTTTGCCCTGGACGACATGACCCGCGATGAAGGTTGGCGCTTCTTGATGATGGGCCGGCGCATCGAGCGCCTGCAGTTTCTGAGCAGCAGCCTTGCCGCGTTCCTGCGCGGTGTGGCGGTGTTCGATCAGGCCGGGCTGGAATGGCTGCTGGAGCTGGGCAACAGCAGCATCACCTACCGCTCGCGTTACCTGGCGGTACCGCAACTGATTCCGGTGCTCGATCTGCTATTGCTCGACGAGCAAAACCCCCATGCAGTGTTGTTCCAGCTCAAACTGGTGAGCCGCACCCTGCGGCGCTTGAACGATGATTTCGGCGTGCCACGGGAAACCGGCCTGGGACCGTTGGTGGTGCGGTTGGCGCGCTTCGACCTGGGCTGCCTGGAGAACCCGCTGTTCGGCGAAGCCAGCGTGCGTGCCGCATTGGACGGCCTGGCCGACCTGCTGCAAGCGGTCGCCGATGAGAGCGGGCAAGTGTCGGATCGCCTGGCCTTGCGCCACTTTGCCCATGTGGATGATGTCAGCCAGCAAACGGTGTCGCTGTGATGAGTGCGCGCTACCAGATTTTCCATGACACCCATTATCACTATGACAGCCCGGTGTCCCTGGCCCAGCAACTGGCGCATCTATGGCCACGGCCCTGTGCGTGGCAACGCTGCACCTGGCAAACCCTGGATATCAGCCCGCAGCCCTCTTCACGCCGCGATGAGCTGGACGTGTTCGGCAACCCGATCACGCGCCTGGCGTTCGAGCGGCCCCATGATGAGTTGCTGGTCAATGCCGGGCTGACCGTGGAGGTGCTGGCACGACCTGTGTTGGACGTGCGCCAGTCACCGCCGTGGGACCGTACCCGTGACAGCTTCACCTACAGCAGCCAGCCGCTGTCGCTTGAAGTGATCGAAGCTTGCCGCTATCGCTTCGAATCACCTTACGTGCACTTGAAAAAAATCTTCGTCGAGTTCTCCGAAAGCTGCTTTCCGCCTGGCGAGCCCTTATTGCTGGGCGTGCAGGCGCTGATGCAAAAGATCTTCAGCGAATTCACGTTCGATGGCGAAGCCACGCAGGTCGCCACGCCGCTGGTGGAAGTGCTGGAGCGCCGTCGCGGCGTGTGCCAGGACTTTGCTCACTTGATGCTCGCCTGCCTGCGCTCGCGGGGCCTGGCGGCGCGCTATATCAGCGGTTACCTGCTGACCCAGCCACCGCCCGGCCAGCCACGGCTGATCGGCGCCGATGCCTCGCATGCGTGGGTTTCGGTGTTCTGCCCGGTATCGGGTTGGGTGGATTTCGATCCGACGAATAACGTGCAGCCGGCACTGGAGCACATCACTCTGGCCTGGGGCCGGGATTTTTCCGATGTGTCGCCGTTGCGAGGGGTGATTCTGGGAGGGGGGAACCATGACCCGGAAGTGCGGGTGACGGTGATGCCGCTGATGTAACGGGATCGTTCCCACGCTCTGCGTGGGAACGCCCGCTCACTGTGCGCCGGGACGCGGAACGTCCAAGGCTGCATTCCCACGCAGAGCGTGGAAACGATCAATTATTCAGCCGGGTCTTTCGGGGTTTCAGTCTCGTCTGCTGCCACTTCACCTTCCGCATCCGGGTTCAGTGCGCCCGCTTCTTCATCTGCAGCGGCTTTCTTGCGTTGCAGCTTTTCCTCTTTCTTCTGTTCCTTGGCCAAGTCTCTCTGACGTTTGGCGAAGGAGTAATTAGGTTTGGCCATGGGCGATCCTCTAGGGTCGAAGGTGAGGGTGGGCGGCGCGCGGCTGCCTTGGGTCGCTATGGTAGCAGCTTAGCAGCGCGGTTGGCCTTCACTTACCGCTGGCGTAAGCGGCGAGCAGGCCGTTGAACAGTTGATTGAGGTGCATGGCTGGGGCTCCAATGAGTGATAGGCCGATGATATTCAGTTGCTGCGCGATTGGCTGGTAGATTGTGTTGATCAGTCTGATAGCCTAAAGTTGTATACAATCTGTTGATGCAGATCATAAGAACTCAAGCCTGATTGAGGCACCCTTGTCGCAATACGCGTTATTCAACCCTGCCTTGGAGATTCACATGTTCGCCAAACTCGTTGCTGTTTCCCTGCTGACTCTGGCTAGCGGCCAGTTGCTTGCTTCAGAGTGCAAGGTCACTGTCGACTCCACCGACCAGATGTCGTTCAACACCAAAGAAATCACCATCGACAAGAGCTGCAAGCAGTTCACCGTCGAGCTGACCCACTCCGGCAACCTGCCGAAAAACGTCATGGGCCATAACTGGGTGCTGACCAGCGCCGCCAACATGCAGCCAGTGGCCACCGACGGCATGGCCGCCGGCATTGACAAGGATTACCTCAAGGCAGGCGACGACCGCATCATCGCCCACACCAAAATCATTGGTGCCGGCGAGAAAGATTCGGTGACCTTCGATGTGTCCAAGCTGGCTGCGGGTACCGATTACGCATTTTTCTGCTCGTTCCCGGGCCACATTTCGATGATGAAAGGCACTGTGGTCGTTAAATAACACCGCGTTATCGTTCATCGGGGGCAAGCCCCCTCTCACAGTTGACCGAGTTCCAGCATAAGAACGCGGTTGAATGTGGGAGGGGGCTTGCCCCCGATAGCATTCTGACAATCAACACAAAACTATCGGCCTCACCTCAAGGCGCAAACGGCATCACCCGCTTGTGCTCCGTCTTGCGATAGGTCTCGCTGATAATCCTGAATGCTTCCTCACGCACCGGCTCCCCGTGCAGGAACGCATCGATCTCGGCATAGGTCACGCCATGTGACGCTTCGTCCGGCTTGCCCGGCGACAGGTCTTCCAAATCGGCGGTCGGGACTTTTTCCACCAACGACTCCGGCGCGCCGAAATGCCGCGCAATGGCGCGCACCTGGTTTTTCACCAGCCCGCTCAGCGGCGCCAGGTCGCAGGCGCCATCGCCAAACTTGGTGAAAAAGCCCATCACGGCTTCCGCCGCGTGGTCGGTCCCGATCACCAACCCACCGGCCGCGCCCGCGATGGTGTACTGCGCGACCATGCGCATGCGCGCCTTGGTGTTGCCCAGCACGAAGTCGCGGGAGGCCACCGGCTTGCCCTCGAACGCCGCGACTTCATTGGCCAGGGCTTTGACCGCCGGGCCGATGTTGACGGTGTGGCGCTCGTCCGGCTCGATAAAGTCCACCGATGCCTGGGCTTCGTGCTCATCGAACTGGGTTTCGTAGGGCAGGCGCACGGCGATAAAGCGATAGGCCTCATCGCCACTGCTGGCGCGCAATTGCTGCACGGCGCGCTGGGCCAAGAGGCCGGCGGTCAGGGAGTCGACACCGCCACTGATGCCCAGTACCAACGACTTGAGCCCGGAATTGCGCAGGCAGTCCTGAATAAAAGCCACCCGCCTGGCGACTTCTGCTTCAAGCGCGGCCTGGTCTTTGAACGGTGCTTGCACCTTGAGCTGCTGCGCAATCTCACGCTGTACGGCTTGCATGATTCACTCCTTGCTGGATAGGGCAGGTACTTTGAAAACGTGACGCAAATAGGCGACGAAATTGGGATCGGTGCAGTGGGTCTTGCCCGCTTCGTCGGAAATCTTGGCGACGGGCTGGCCATTGCAGGCGGTCATTTTAAGCACGATGCTCATCGGTTCCACCCCTGGAATGTCACAGGTCAGGTTGGTGCCGATGCCAAAGCTCACATTGATGCGGCCACGCAGCGCGCGGAAAATCTCAAGGGCCTTGGGCAGCGTCAGGCTGTCGGAGAACACCAGGGTCTTGCTCATCGGTTCGATGCCCAGCTTGTGGTAATGGGCGATGGCTTTTTCCGCCCACTGCACCGGGTCGCCGGAGTCGTGGCGCAGGCCATCGAACAGCTTGGCGAAGTACAGATCGAAGTCGCCGAGGAATGCATCGGTGGTGATGCAGTCGGTCAGGGCGATGCCCAGCAGGCCACGGTATTCGCGCACCCAGCAATCGAGGGCGGCGATCTGGCTGTCGATCAGGCGCGGGCCGAGTTGCTGGTGGGCCATGATCCATTCATGGGCCATGGTGCCCAGCGGCTTCATGTCGAATTCGCGGGCCAGGTGCACGTTGCTGGTGCCGACAAAACGCCCGGGGAAGTCGTGCTTGAGCACGCTGACCACCTCTTCCTGCACCCGGTACGAGAAGCGCCGGCGCGTGCCGAAGTCGGCCACTTGCAGCTCCGACAGTTCGTCGCTGCTGGCATTGGCCGTCAGCCAGTCGAACTTGCGGTACAGCTGTTCGCGGGCCTGTTCCAGGATCACGGTCTGGTAGCGGTAGCGGTTGCGTACTTCGCTGACGATGGCCAGCATCGGCACTTCAAACAGGATCACATGCAGCCACGGCCCGCGCAGGCGGATAAACAGCTCGCCGTTCTCGATACCGGTCTGCACATAGCGCAGGTTGAAGCGGAACAGTCCCAGAAAGCGCAGGAAATCCGGCTTCATAAAGCTGATGCGTTCCAGGAAACCCAACTGGTCCGGGCTCAGGCTCAACTCGGCGAGACGCTCGATCTGGTAGCGGATCTCCGCCAGGTAGGGGCGCAGGTCTTCGCTGTTACGGCAACGAAACTCCCATTCAACTTCCACGTTCGGGTAGTTGTGCAGCACCGCCTGCATCATGGTCAGCTTGTAGAAGTCGGTGTCGAGCAGGTTCTGCACGATGCGATCGGCAAACACACTCTCGCTCATAACGGGAATCTCCAGACGGGTCGGCGAGGGGCGCCGGCCTTTACGCACGATTGGGGTAGGGGGCTAGTGGCGCATAGACCCGTGGGGTTTTGCCAGTGATTTTTTTGCCAAGGCCACTGGCGCCATCGGGAGCAAGCCCCCTCCCACAGTTTGAAATGCATTCCAACCTGTGGGAGGGGGCTTGCCCCCGATAGCGGTATTCCAGGCACTACACAACCTGCTCCATCATCCACTTCACAAATTCGCGCACCTTCGGCACTTCCGCCGCGTGCTCCGGATAAGCCAGGTAATAGGCATCCTGGCTCGGCATCGCATGCTGCCAGGGAATCACCAGCTTGCCGTCGGCCAGTTCCTCTTCCACCAGAAACCTGGGCAGCAATGCCACGCCGCAGCCGACTTGCGCCGCGCGAATGCACATATAAAAGGTGTCAAAGCGCGGCCCGTGGTAACTGTGCTCGGTGTGCAAACCCTGGCTGGCGAACCAGTCATGCCAGCCCTGGGGGCGCGAGGCGTTTTGCAGCAGCACCAGCTCGCTCAGTTGGGTGGGGTCGCTGAACGGCGCTTCCGGCAGGCTCTCTGGCGAACATACCGGTACAAGCTCTTCGCTGAACAACTTCAGGCTCTCGGTGCCGGGGCGTGAACCCTGGCCGAAATAGAACGCCAAGTCGGCCTTGCCTTGCAGCAGTTCATCCGGTTCCTGCTCGTTGCACAGGTCCAGGTGGATCTGCGGGTGGCGCAGGCGCCAGCCCTTGAGGCGCGGCACCAGCCAGCGTGCGCCGAAGGTGTAGGGCGTGGACACGCGCAGTACTTCGGTCTCGCCGCCGTAGGAACGCAGGTAGTGGGTGGACATCTCCACCTGGGTGAGGATCTTGCGCACTTCCACCAGGTACAAATCGCCCGCCGGGGTCATCTGCAAGCGGCGCCGCACGCGTCGAAACAGCAGGTGTTGCAGCAATTCTTCCAGTTGCGCCACCTGTTTGCTCACCGCGCTTTGCGTGAGGTTCAGCTCCTCGGCGGCGCGGGTAAAGCTCAGGTGGCGGGTGGCGGCTTCGAAACACTGCAGCGCAGTGATCGAGGGCAAATGTCTTTTGTTCAGCACGGCCTGCCTCTTTTTATTCTTTGCATGAATAAACGGAATGATATCTCGCCTAATCGTCGTTTGTTGGCAAGTCTTGGGCCAGCTACAAATAAGGTCTGGATCGCCGTGCCGGACGCGGCGCACATTTTTCTGTTTGTGATTGAAGGAGTGACCCATGGTTGCCGCATTGCTTGACCGTCTAGGGGTAAACCCGGCGCTGTACCAGGCGGGCACCCAGCCCGTGCATTCGCCGATCGATGGCAGCCGCATCGGCAGTGTGCACTGGGAAGGTGCCGCCGAGGTGGAGCAGCAGGTCAGTCGTGCCGAGCATGCATTCGACGCCTGGCGCAAGGTACCGGCCCCGCGTCGCGGCGAGCTGGTGCGTCAGTTCGGCGATGTGTTGCGCCAGTACAAGGCCGACCTGGGCGAGCTGGTCTCCTGGGAAGCCGGCAAGATCACCCAGGAAGGCCTTGGCGAGGTGCAGGAAATGATCGACATCTGCGATTTCGCCGTCGGCTTGTCGCGCCAGCTCTACGGCTTGACCATCGCGTCCGAGCGCCCCGGCCACCATATGCGTGAAACCTGGCACCCGCTGGGCGTGGTCGGCGTGATCAGCGCGTTCAACTTCCCGGTCGCCGTGTGGGCGTGGAATACCACGCTGGCGCTGGTGTGCGGCAACGCGGTGATCTGGAAACCCTCGGAAAAGACCCCGCTCACCGCGCTGGCCTGCCAGGCGCTGTTCGAGCGCGTGCTGAAGGATTTCAAGGAGGCGCCGCCGTACCTCAGCCAAGTGATTATCGGCGGCCGCGACGCCGGCGCCGCGCTGGTGGACGACCCGCGCGTGGCGCTGATCAGCGCCACCGGCAGCACGCGCATGGGCCGCGAAGTCGCGCCCAAAGTTGCCGCGCGCTTTGCCCGCAGCATCCTTGAGCTGGGCGGCAATAATGCGATGATCCTCGGCCCGAGCGCCGACCTGGACATGGCGGTACGCGCCATTCTGTTCAGTGCGGTCGGCACCGCTGGGCAGCGGTGCACCACCCTGCGCCGGCTGATCGCCCACGAGTCGGTCAAGGCCGAAATCGTCACCCGCCTCAAGGCCGCCTACGCCAAGGTGCGCATCGGCCACCCGCTGGAAGGCAACCTGATCGGCCCGCTGATCGACAAGCACGGCTTCGACAACATGCAGGACGCCCTGGAGCAAGCCCTGAGCGAGGGCGGCAAGGTGTTCGGCGGCAAGCGCCAGCTGGAAGACCAGTTCCCCAACGCTTACTACGTATCGCCGGCGATTGTGGAAATGCCCGAGCAGAGCGACGTGGTGTGCACCGAAACCTTCGCGCCGATTCTGTATGTGATCGGCTACACCGACTTCGCCGAAGCCCTGCGCCTGAACAACGCGGTGCCACAAGGCTTGTCGTCGTGCATTTTCACCACTGACGTGCGCGAAGCCGAGCAGTTCATGTCGGCGGTGGGCAGCGACTGCGGGATTGCCAACGTCAACATCGGCCCGAGTGGCGCGGAAATTGGCGGTGCGTTCGGCGGCGAGAAAGAGACCGGCGGCGGGCGTGAATCAGGCTCGGATGCATGGCGCGGGTATATGCGTCGCCAGACCAATACCGTGAACTACTCGCTGGAATTGCCATTGGCCCAAGGCATCACCTTCGACTGAAGCCTCAAGTCGAAGTCAAGGCAATGTGGGAGGGTTTGCAGGTCAAACTGATTGTTGTTGATAGTGAGGTCAGTGTGGGAGGGGGCTTGCCCCCGATAGCAGTGGATCAGCTGTGCATTGGTTAGCTGACACGCCGCCATCGGGAGCAAGCCCCCTCCCACAGTTGATTGGGTTTGCACGTCAAAATAATCGTTGTTTGTTAGGTTTCATCCTGGAGTCTGGCAATGGCATTACGCGAAACATGTTTGTGGGAACACCTCACCCCCAGCCGTCCGGATCGCGCCGCGCTCAAGGGCGAGATCAAGGCGGATGTGTGCGTGATCGGCGCCGGTATCACCGGTTTGTCGGCGGCTATTCATTTGCTCGAGCAGGGTAAAAGCGTCGCCGTGCTGGAGGCCCATCGCACCGGTCACGGCGGTTCGGGACGCAACGTCGGGCTGGTCAACGCCGGTCTGTGGATCCCGCCGGACGAGATCGAAGCCGGTTTCGGCGAAGCCGTGGGCAGTCAGCTCAACCGCATGTTGGGCGCGGCGCCGTCGCTGGTGTTCAGTCTGATCGACAAATACAACATCGATTGCCAATTGCGCCGCGAGGGCACCCTGCACATGGCGCACAACGCCCGTGGCGAGGCGGATTTGCGCAGTCGTGAAGAACAATGGAAGCGCCGGGGCGCGCCGGTCGAGTTGTTGACCGGGCAGGCCTGCGAGCAAGCCACCGGCACCAGCAAAATCGCCGCCGCGCTGCTGGATCGGCGCGCCGGCACCTTGAACCCCATGGCCTACACCAGCGGCCTGGCGAATGCAGCCGTCGGCTTGGGCGGGCAGTTATTCGATCATTCTCCTGTCACCCAGCTTGAGCGCCAGGGCGCCGACTGGCTGGTGCAGACCGCCCAGGGCGCGGTGCGCGCTGCACAGGTGGTGATCGCCTCCAATGCCTACACCGAAGGTGAATGGACCGAGCTGCGCCGTAACTTCTTCCCCGGTTATTACTATCAAGTTGCGTCGGCGCCGCTCACCGATGACGCCGCCACGCGCATCCTGCCTGGCGGCCAGGGCTCATGGGACACGCGCCAGGTGCTGAGCAGCATCCGCCGGGATGCCGAGGGTCGCCTGTTGCTCGGCAGCCTGGGCAACGGCAACCAGAAACCGGCCTGGTTCCTCAAGGCGTGGGCCGATCGAGTGCAGCAGCACTACTTCCCGTATCTCAAATCGGTGCAGTGGGAATACACCTGGACCGGCTGCATCGCCTTTACGCCCGATCACTTGATGCGTTTGTTCGAACCGGCACCCGGTCTGGTGGCGGTCACCGGTTACAACGGGCGCGGGGTGACTACCGGCAGCGTCGTCGGCAAGGCGTTCGCCGATTATTTGTGTCACCAGAATCCCCAAGCGTTGCCGATCCCC
This sequence comes from Pseudomonas sp. R5-89-07, assembly GCF_003851685.1. Lineage (NCBI taxonomy): Bacteria > Pseudomonadati > Pseudomonadota > Gammaproteobacteria > Pseudomonadales > Pseudomonadaceae > Pseudomonas > Pseudomonas sp. R5-89-07. Next base: position 661,135 of record NZ_CP027727.1, read on the forward strand.
TTCGCACCGATGCAACCCCTGGCGGGTGCAGGCCTGCGCAGTTGCCTGTATGAAGCGGGTTTTTCGCTGTATCACGCGGGCCAATGCTTGCGGATCGTGATCTGATCCGTGAAATACACCTCAAAAGCCGGCATTTTCTTAGCCGGCTATCCATCTGTATTGGTGCAAGTCGTAGCAGTCGCGCACTGTAAATGTGCACTTCCGTTACGCACGGGGTTACAGGTAGTGGAGCTGTCGTTTATCGCTACGGTTGCAGGTGCCACCGCTAAAGGTTGTACTTTTTTGACTGACTGGTTGCACCTGTCGGGGCTAGGCGGTTGCACGTCCTGGCAAAGGGACTCGAAACGCCTGTAATTACAATGACACCGTGTCTTTTTGAAGAATAAAAACGTAATGGCACGCGGCTTGCTCTGAGCTTTCGGTGAAAGGTTTGAATGCAAGTTGTCGTGCCAAAAATCAAAAATATCGGAGCACCACTCATGTCCCAGACGTTTTACAAGAAAGGTTTTCTGGCCCTCGCCGTTGCAGCGGCGCTGGGTGTTTCTACGTTTGTTCAAGCTGATGTGAAAATTGGCGTGGCAGGCCCGATGACGGGCGCCAACGCCGCTTTCGGTGAGCAGTACATGAAGGGTGCCCAGGCGGCTGCCGATGAGGTCAACAAGGCCGGTGGCATCAACGGCGAGAAGATCGTGCTGGTGGCCGGCGATGACGCCTGCGAGCCCAAACAAGCGGTGGCCGTGGCCAACCGCCTGGCCGACCAGGACAAAGTGATCGGCGTGGTCGGGCACTTCTGCTCGTCCAACACCATCCCGGCCTCCGAGGTGTATGACGAAGCGGGCATCATCGCGATCACCCCAGGCTCCACCAACCCACAGGTGACCGAGCGGGGCCTTGGCGCCATGTTCCGCATGTGCGGGCGTGACGACCAGCAGGGCATCGTTGCCGGCGACTACATCGTCGACGTGCTCAAGGGCAAGAAAGTCGCGGTCATCAACGACAAGGACACCTACGGCAAAGGCCTGGCCGATGCCACCGCTGCCCAGTTGACCAAGCGCGGCGTGAAGCCGGTGCTGGAAGAAGGCCTGACCCGTGGCGAAAAAGACTTCAGCGCCCTGGTCACCAAGATCCGCTCCCTGGGCGCCGACGTCGTGTACTTCGGTGGCCTGCACCCGGAAGCCGGCCCGCTGGTTCGCCAGATCCGTGAAGCTGGCTTGAAAGACGTCAAGTTCATGTCCGACGACGGCATCGTGACCGACGAGCTGGTGGCGACTGCTGGTGGTGCGCAGTACGTGGACGGCGTCTACATGACCTTCGGCGCCGACCCGCGTCTGCTGCCGGACAGCAAGGCGGTAGTGGAACAGTTCCGCAAAAACGGTACCGAGCCGGAAGGGTACACCTTGTACGCCTACGCCTCGATCCAGGCCCTGGCCGCCGGCTTCAACGGTGCCAAGTCCAACAAGGGCGAGGACGCCGCCAAATGGTTGAAGGCTCACCCGGTCAAAACCGTCATGGGCGAAAAAGCCTGGGATGCCAAGGGTGACCTGAAAATCTCCGACTACGTGGTGTACCAGTGGGACAAGGACGGTAAATACCACCAGCTGGAAAAGCAGAAGTAAGCCATGTGGGAGGGGGCTTGCCCCCGATAGCGGTGTGTCAGTCATTAGATGTCTAGCTGACCTGCCGCATCGGGGGCAAGCCCCCTCCCACATTGGGACAGTGTTGTTATTGAGATCTGTCTTTTCCTCCAGAAGCGCCGCACACCCACCGGTGTGCAGGTGCTCACCGCGTGAGATTGCGTTATGGATGGTATTTTCCTGCAGCAACTGGTCAATGGCCTGACCCTCGGGTCAGTCTATGGCCTGATCGCCATCGGCTACACGATGGTCTATGGCATCATTGGCATGATCAACTTCGCCCACGGCGAGGTGTATATGATTTCCGCTTATCTCGCGGCGATCAGTCTGGCACTGCTGGCTTACTTCGGCATCGAATCCTTCCCGCTGCTCATTCTCGGCACCCTGATCTTCACCGTCGTCGTCACCGGCGTGTACGGCTGGGTCATCGAGCGTGTCGCCTACAAGCCGCTGCGTAACTCCACCCGACTGGCTCCGCTGATCAGCGCCATCGGCATTTCGCTGATCCTGCAGAACTACGCGCAAATCGCCCAGGGCGCCAAGCAACAAGGCATTCCCACCCTGCTGGCCGGCGCCTGGCGTGTCGATATCGGCAGCGGGTTCGTGCAGCTGACCTACACCAAAGTGTTCATCCTCGTGGCGGCATTCGCCGGCATGGCGTTGCTCACCTACATCATCAAATACACCAAGCTTGGCCGCATGTGCCGAGCCACCCAGCAAGACCGCAAGATGGCCTCGATCCTGGGCATCAACACCGACCGCGTGATCTCCTACGTATTCGTCATCGGCGCCGCCATGGCCGCGCTGGCCGGCGTGCTGATCACCCTCAATTACGGCACCTTCGACTTCTATGCCGGCTTCATCATTGGCATCAAGGCATTTACCGCAGCGGTACTCGGCGGCATTGGCTCCCTGCCTGGGGCGATGCTGGGCGGGATCATCCTGGGTATTTCCGAGTCGCTGTTCTCGGGGTTGATCAACTCTGACTACAAAGACGTGTTCAGTTTCTCCCTGCTGGTGGTGATTCTGATTTTCCGTCCCCAGGGCCTGCTTGGTCGCCCACTCGTGGCGAAGGTGTAAACATGTCTGCTGCCAAATCTATCGATATCAAGAAAAGTGTGGTCGATACGGTCCTCGCCGGGCTGATTTCCCTGATCGTGTTCGGTCCGATCGTCGGCGTGGTACTCGACGGCTACAGCTTCAACCTGGAACCGGCGCGCGTGGCCACGCTGGTGGCCATTGTGATGATCGGGCGCTTTGCCCTCAGCCTGTTCCTGCAAACCCCCAAGGGCGTGAAGATCCTGCAGGGTTTCGAAAGCAGCGGCTCCGGCGTGCACGTGTTGCCGCCAGACTACAAGTCGCGGCTGCGCTGGATCATCCCGGCCTTGATCGTGATCGCTATCGTGTTCCCGATCTTTGCCAACAAGTACCTGCTGACCGTGGTGATCCTCGGGCTGATCTACGTTTTGCTCGGCCTGGGCCTGAACATCGTGGTGGGCCTGGCCGGTCTGCTCGACCTGGGTTACGTGGCGTTCTACGCCATCGGCGCCTACGGCCTGGCGCTGGGTTACCAATACCTTGGCCTGGGGTTCTGGACGGTGCTGCCGCTGGCAGCCATCGCGGCGGCGCTGGCGGGGTGCATACTCGGCTTCCCGGTATTGCGAATGCACGGTGACTACCTGGCCATCGTGACCCTGGGCTTCGGTGAAATCATTCGCCTGGTGCTCAACAACTGGCTGTCGTTCACCGGTGGCCCGAATGGCATGCCGGTGCCTTCGCCGACCTTCCTCGGGTTGGAATTCGGCAAGCGTGCCAAGGATGGCGGCGTCCCGTTCCACGAGTTCTTCGGCATCGATTACAACCCCAATATCAAGTTCATGTTCATCTACATCGTGCTGTTCCTGGTGGTGCTGGCCGTGCTGTACATCAAGCACCGCCTGACGCGCATGCCGGTCGGCCGCGCCTGGGAAGCCCTGCGCGAAGACGAGATCGCCTGCCGCTCCATGGGCCTGAACCACGTGCTGGTCAAGCTCTCGGCGTTCACCATCGGTGCCTCCACGGCCGGTTTGGCCGGGGTGTTCTTCGCCAGCTACCAGGGCTTCGTCAACCCGTCGTCGTTCACCTTCTTCGAGTCGGCGTTGATCCTGGCCATCGTGGTATTGGGCGGCATGGGCTCCACGGTTGGTGTGGTGATCGCGGCGTTCGTGCTGACCGTTGCGCCGGAGCTGCTGCGCAGCTTCTCCGAATACCGCGTGCTGCTGTTTGGCGTGTTGATGGTGGTGATGATGATCTGGCGACCGCGCGGTTTGATCCGCATCAGCCGTACCGGTGTGACACCACGTAAAGGAGTGGCGCCATGAGCAAGGAAGTCGTCCTTTCCGTTGAGCACCTGATGATGCACTTCGGTGGCATCAAGGCCTTGAGCGATGTGAGCCTCAAGGTCAAGCGCAACTCGATCTTCGCCCTGATCGGCCCCAACGGCGCAGGCAAGACCACCGTGTTCAACTGCCTCACCGGTTTCTACAAGGCCAGTGGCGGCAAGATCGAACTCAACGTGCGTGGCAAGCAGACCAATGTCATCCAGTTGCTGGGCGAGCGCTTCCAGGCCACCGATTTCGTGTCGCCGAAAAGCTTTCTCAGCCGGGTGTACTACAAGATGTTCGGCGGCACTCACCTGGTGAACCGCGCCGGCCTGGCGCGCACTTTCCAGAACATTCGCCTGTTCAAGGAAATGTCGGTGCTGGAAAACCTGCTGGTGGCCCAGCACATGTGGGTCAACCGCAACATGCTCGCGGGTATCCTCAACACCAAGGGCTACCGCAAGGCTGAAAGCGATGCCCTTGACCATGCGTTCTACTGGCTGGAAGTGGTGGACCTGGTGGACTGCGCCAACCGCCTGGCCGGTGAGCTTTCCTACGGCCAGCAGCGCCGCCTGGAAATCGCCCGCGCGATGTGCACGCGGCCGCAGATCATCTGCCTGGATGAACCGGCAGCCGGCCTCAACCCCCAGGAAACCGAAGCCCTCAGCGCGATGATTCGCCTGTTGCGCGACGAACACGACCTCACGGTGGTGCTGATCGAACACGACATGGGCATGGTGATGAGTATTTCCGACCACATCGTGGTGCTGGACCACGGCAACGTGATCGCCGAAGGCGGGCCGGACGCGATCCGCAACGACCCGAAAGTGATTGCCGCCTACCTGGGCGCGGACGAAGAGGAACTCGTATGAACGGGCCTATCCTCGAAATGAAGGACCTGGACGTGTTCTACGGCCCGATCCAGGCCCTGAAAAAAGTCTCGCTGCACATCAACGAAGGCGAGACCGTCAGCCTGATCGGCTCCAACGGCGCGGGCAAATCCACGCTGCTGATGTCGATCTTTGGCCAGCCAAGGGCCGAGTCGGGGCAGATCCTCTATAACGGCGTGGACATTACCCACAAGTCGTCTCATTACATCGCCTCCAATGGCATCGCGCAGTCGCCGGAAGGGCGCCGGGTATTCCCCGACATGACCGTCGAGGAAAACCTGCTGATGGGCACCATCCCCATTGGCGACAAGTTCGCGCAGGAAGACATGCAGCGCATGTTCGAGCTGTTTCCACGGCTCAAGGAGCGGCGTAACCAGCGCGCGATGACCATGTCCGGTGGCGAACAGCAAATGCTCGCCATCGCCCGCGCACTGATGAGCCGGCCCAAGCTGTTGCTGCTCGATGAGCCCAGCCTGGGCCTGGCACCGATTGTGGTGAAGCAGATCTTTTCTACCCTGCGCGAGTTGGCATCCACCGGGATGACCATCTTTTTGGTGGAACAGAACGCCAACCACGCCCTGCGCCTGTCGGATCGGGCGTACGTGATGGTCAACGGCGAGATTCGCCTGACAGGCACCGGCAAGGAACTGCTGGTGAACGAGGAAGTGCGCAACGCCTACCTCGGCGGCCACTGATCTAACTAACACCTCGGTCCCCTGTGGGAGGGGGCTTGCCCCCGATGGCGGTATGTCAGTATCAACTGTACTGACTGAGCCACCGCTATCGGGAGCAAGCCCCCTCCCACATTGGTTTTTGAGTTCATTTCGAAATTGTGGAAAACAAATCCAGCCTCCCTCCAAAGCGCGACATATAGCCGCCGCAAATCCCTGTTTTGTCACAGTTTTGACTTGTCCCCATCCGCTGTGGAACCGGCTGTGGGTAACGTGGGAATAGCTGGCTGAAAGCCCCGTAAAACGTGGCTTGTAGGCGGTTGGTTATTATTTGATCATGGGTTTTTTCGCGACCTGACGAGCCGTTTGTCAACCTGTTTAAAGTCACAGGTATATGACGGTTTCATGTCATCAAAGCCTGTGGATAAGTCTGTGACTAAACTCTGGAAAGACTGCCGCAGAGGCCGGAATGACTGGCCTGGAGCCATCGTCCAGATTGTCAGCGCGGAAAACCCCTACATACGCCCCGGTCCAGGTCAAGCAAAAAACTTTCTAAAATCAGCTGCAAGCCTTGTATAACGTGGCCCGTGGCGTTTTGCACTTGCCCCCAAAGACTGTGGGCGCAGTTGTGGATAACCTGCGCGTACATGGCTGCAGGCCACGATTTGCCCGGCTCTGCCCGGTACGGTTAAAAAGTGACCAGGCAAACGTGAAGGTGCGTGCGTAGCGGTTGCCGCGAAGACGGCGTAAGGGCATTCTGCTGGCAACTTTTTCCCGTTGCCCGCAAGGAGAACACCATGTCCGACACGCTGTTTATTACTGGCGCCACTTCAGGTTTCGGTGAAGCCTGTGCCCGTCGTTTTGCCGAAGCTGGCTGGAAGCTGGTGCTCACTGGCCGGCGGGCCGAGCGCCTGAATGCGCTGGTCGAAGAGCTCTCCAAGCAGACCGAAGTGCATGGCCTGGTAGTGGACGTACGTGACCGCAAAGGCATGGAAGAGGCCATCGCAAGCCTGCCGCCGTCGTTCGCCACGCTGCGCGGGCTGATCAACAACGCCGGCCTGGCCGTGGGCACCGACCCTGCGCCCAAGTGCAACCTCGACGATTGGGAAACCATGGTCGACACCAACATCAAGGGGCTGCTGACCACCACCAACCTGCTGCTGCCACGCCTGATCGCCCACGGCCGTGGCGCCGGGATCATCAACCTGGGTTCCATCGCCGGTAATTACCCTTATCCGGGCAGCCATGTGTACGGCGGCTCCAAGGCGTTCGTAAAGCAGTTCTCGCTGAACCTGCGCTGCGACCTGCAAGGCACTGGCGTGCGGGTGACCAACATCGAGCCGGGTTTGTGCGAGAGCGAGTTTTCGCTGGTGCGTTTCGGCGGCGATCAGGCGCGCTATGACGCGACCTATGCCGGTGCCGAGCCGATCCAGCCGCAGGATATTGCTGACACGATCTTCTGGGTCATGAACACGCCGGCGCACGTGAACATCAACCGCTTGGAGCTGATGCCGGTGAGCCAGACCTGGGCTGGGTTTGCGATTGAGCGTGGGGCCAAGTAAGGCTTTACACCGAGTCGTCTGCATCGGGGGCAAGCCCCCTCCCACATTTGAATGTATTCACAAATCAAAAGGAGGGAGGGGGCTTGCCCCCGATGGCGTCAAAACTGCCAAAAACAGGGCATAAGGTACACTCCACTCCTGAAAACCCTCCGCACTGTGCGGTTTAAAGGTTTTGACGGGAGGAAATGTGAGTAACCGAGGTGAGCAGGCACTGCTCAAACAATCGACCATCCTGATGTTCGCGGTCGCGATCGCCGGGATTGTCACGGGTGTGATATCCGGCGCCCAATCCATTCTGTTCGACGGCTTTTTCTCGCTGATCGCCACCGCCATCAAGGTGCTGATGCTGATCACGGCCAAGCTGATCGCCAAGAAAAGCAACGAGCGTTTCCAGTTCGGCTACTGGCACCTGGAGCCCATGGTGCTGTTGATCGAAGGCAGCTTTCTGTTGTTGATCGCCATCTATGCGTTCCTCAACGGCGTGTTCGGCATCATCAATGGCGGGCGCGAGATCGAGCTGGGCCTGGTGATTGTTTACGCGGCGTTGTTTACCGTGGTGGAGTTTGCCTACTTCTTCTACGTGCGCTACCGCAATCGCCGCTTGAAATCCTCGCTGATCCAGTTCGACAACATCAGTTGGCTGGTGGACGCGATGCTGTCGGTGGGCTTGTTGATCAGCTTTCTGGCGGCACTGCTACTCAAGTCCCAGGGCTATGGCGAGTGGGCGGTGTATGTCGACCCGCTGATCCTGATTCTGCTGGCCCTGAGCATGCTGGCGCCGGCGTTCAAGATCCTGCGCCCGGCGTTGCGTGAAGTATTGGGGATTGCCCCGGACCACCTGGATGACACAGTGCGCGAAGTGATGGATGCGGCCCAGGCCAGGCATGGCTTCGACGATTACGTGTCCTATGTGCAAAAGCACGGGCGCGCGCGGTTCATCGAAATCCATGTGGTGTTGCCGGCGGATTACCCGGTAGATAACGTCGCCACCCTGGACCGGCTGCGCGAAGAGATATCCACAGGGCTCGGCACGCCGGATGCGGCGCGCTGGCTGACGATCAGCTTTACCGGGGATCGCAAGTGGATTGCGTGAGACCGAGGTGAGGCTATCGGGGGCAAGCCCCCTCCCACATTTGAATGTATTCACAAATCAAAGTGTGGGAGGGGCTTGCCCCCGATGAGGCCCTGAAGCTCAGCCCAGATGCCGGATCAGCCCCTGATAGCAAGTAGCCAAATGATAAGGCGTGGTAGAAGGCATGTCCCGCCGGCTCACCAAGCCCTGGGCATCCAGGCATTCGTGCCAGCCCTTGTCATGCAGGAAGTTGCTTTGCAGCGCCAGCAACTGGCGCTGTAACACCGCTTCACTGCCGGGCCGCAAGGTCAAGGCCCGCAGGTATTCTGCCTGGGCCCAGATACGTTGCGTGCCGTCGCGCACGCTGCCGTCCAGGGCGAGCATGCCGCTGACCGCACCGCTCTTATCCACACCGCATTGCTCGGCATATTCGAACGCTCGCGTCAGTGAGGCATGCAGCGGCGTACCCCGCAGCACATCCGACGATTCGAGCAAAAAGAACCATTCGAACTGGTGCCCTGGCTCGAACCAGTTATCCACAGCGCCTAAGGGTTTTTCCATCATCACGCCGTGCTGGCGGTCGATAAAGCGCTTTTGCAGGGCGCTGGCCAGGTCCAGCAGGGCGTCGCGCGTGATGGCATCTTCACGCACTGCCAGCGTGGCGAGAAAGCCTTCGGCGAGGTGCATCAGCGGGTTCTGCAAGGGGCCGGAGTCGAGGCTTGACCAGTTGCGCTCCAGCACCGCCTCGTACAGGCCGTCGCCCGTGGCAAAGCGTTCGGCCACCACCGCCAGCGCGGCATTGAGCACCGACTCCACCAAGGGTTCGCGTACCTTGGCCCAGTAATGGGCGCAGGCGAAGATGATGAAGGCGTGGGTGTAGAGGTCTTTGCGTTTATCCAGCGGCTGCCCGGCCGGGTCGATGCTGTAGAACCAGCCGCCATGCTCGGCGTCGTGGAAGTGCCGCTGCAGTGAACGAAACAGCGCGGCGGCGCGTTCCTCGGCAAAGGCTGCACCGGGCTCGCCGATCAGGCTGGCGAACAGGTACAACTGCCGGGCGCAGGCCATGGCGCGGTAGCGTTGCGGGGGCAGTGGGTGGTGGTCGGCGTCCAGAGCTTCGTATGGCAACGCCAGGTCGGCATTCCAGCCCGGGCCTTGCCAGAGCGGCACGATCAGGTCGTGGAAGTGCGTGAGCACGGAATTCAAGAGAGGTTGGGGCATCGGCTGGCGTCGTCACGGCAGGGGTGTGGCGCGCATGGTATCAGGCTTGGGAACTGTGTTGTCTGTGGCACCGCTATCGGGGGCAAGCCCCCTCCCACATTTGAATGTATTCACACATCACAGTGTGGGAGGGGGCTTGCCCCCGATGAGGCCCCAGCAGCGCTGAAGATCAGCCTGCCAGCAACCAGACCCCAGTCGCTGCGGAAGCAGCCCCCGCCACTCGCACCAACGGCGCGGCCGCCGCTGGCAGCAAGCGCACCACGGCATAACCCGCCGCGTGCAGCGCTGCGGTCGCGCCGACAAACCCGGCCGCATACGCCCAGGGGCTGGACATGTCCGGCAGCTCCAAGCCATGGGCCACGCCGTGAAACAGCGCAAACAGTGCCGTCGCGCCCACCGCCACAAACAACGGTGGCCGCACCGCCAGTGCCACCGCCAGGCCCAGGGCCAGCACCGAGGCGGCAATCCCGCTTTCCAGCGCCGGCAATTGGAGGCCTTCGAAACCCAACATGCCGCCGATCAACATAGTGCCGACAAACGCGCAAGGCAGCGCCCAACGTGCATTGCCTTTTTGCTGCGCCGCCCACAGCCCGACCGCAACCATGGCCAGCAGGTGGTCAAGACCGCCCAGCGGGTGGCTGATGCCGGCGACCAGGCCGTTGTCGCCGTGGCCCGGGTGAGCGAAGGCGAGGGCGGGGGCCAGCAGCAAAGCAGCGGCAGCGAACAGTTTCTTGAGGTTCATAAACAGGCTCCGTAGGGAAATCAGGCAGCAGTCAGCAGGCCTTGACGTTCGATGAAGGCGACGATGTCATCCAGGCCGACGCCGGTTTTCTGGTTGCTGAACACAAAGGGTTTGCCGTTGCGCATGCGTTGGGTGTCGCTGTTCATCAATTCCAGCGAGGCACCCACCAGCGGCGCGAGGTCGATCTTGTTGATCACCAGCAGGTCGGATTTGCAAATACCGGGCCCACCCTTGCGCGGCAGCTTGTCACCAGCGGATACATCGATGACGTAGATGGTCAGGTCTGACAGTTCGGGGCTGAACGTGGCGGACAGGTTGTCGCCGCCAGACTCCACCAGAATCAGGTCCAGGCCTGGAAAGCGGCGGTTGAGCTGGTCCACGGCCTCCAGGTTGATCGAGGCATCTTCGCGGATCGCCGTGTGCGGGCAGCCGCCGGTTTCCACGCCGATGATGCGCTCCGGCGCCAGGGCCTGGTTGCGCACCAGGAAGTCGGCGTCTTCGCGGGTGTAGATGTCGTTGGTGACCACCGCCAGGTTGTAGCGGTCGCGCAGCGCCAGGCACAGGGCCAGGGTCAGGGCGGTCTTGCCGGAGCCTACCGGGCCGCCGATGCCGACGCGCAGGGGTTGTGTGTTCATAGCGGGTTCTCCAAAAAAGCCTCAGGAACGGAACAGGCGGCTGTACTGGCGTTCATGGGCCATGCACGCCAAAGACAGGCCAAAGGCGGCGCTGCCCAGATGATCGGGTTCGATGTGGCCGGCCGCCTGCTGGGCCTGCTGCAACAACGGCAGCAGCTCGCTGGTCAGGCGCTGTGCGGCTTGCTGGCCCAGCGGCAAGGTCTTCATCAGTACGGCCAATTGATTTTCCAGCCAGCTCCATAGCCAGGCGGCGAGGGCGTCGTCGGGGCTGATTGCCCAGGCCCGCGCGGCCAGCGCCCAGCCGAGGGCCAGATGGGGTTCAGGTTGCTGCTCAAGAAAAGTGCGGGCGGCGGTGTCCAGCTCCGGCAAGCCCGCGAGCAGTTGTTGCAGGGAGTAGCCCATCTGCCGGCTCTCCTGATACAGCTCGCGGGTTTCGCGGCTGGCACGGTGTTCTTCACACAGCTGCGCCAGGCGTGGCCAGGCCTGGTCAGCGGCGGCGCGGCAGTGGGCGAGCAGCAACGGCGCTTCGAAGCGCGCGAGGTTGAGCAGCAACTGATCGCTGATCCAGCGTCGCGCGCTGGCGGCATCGTTGACGCGGCCGTTCTCCACGGCCATTTCCAGGCCCTGGGAATAGCTGTAGCCGCCAATTGGCAATTGCGGACTGGCCAGGCGCAACAGCGCCCAGGCCGGGTTCATGGGCGCACGCCGAACTGATGCAGCTTGGGCGCGTAGTTGAAATCTTCATCGCCATGGCGCGAGTGATGATGACCGCCGCCGTAGGCCCCGTGTTCGGGATGGAAGGGCGCCTCGATGGTTTGTGCATCGGCGCCCAGCTGTTCAAGCATGGCCTTGAGCACATAGTCATCGAGCAGGCGCAGCCAGCCATCGCCGACCTGCAAGGCTACATGGCGGTTGCCCAGGTGATAGGCGGCGCGGGTCAGTTCAAAGGCGTTGCGGCAGGTGACGTGCAGCAGGTGTTCAGGACGGGCGCAGACGCGTACGACACGTCCGTCTTCGGCCTGTAGGAATTCGCCATCATGCAGCGGTGGTTGCCCGCGCTCCAAAAACAGGCCGACGTCTTCTCCGTCAGCACTGAAACAGCGCAGGCGGCTTTTGCTGCGGGCTTCGAAGTTCAGCAGCAGTTCGGCGGCCCAGAGGGGTTGCGGTGCGATTCGGCGGTGGATCACCAGCATCGGAAGGTTTCCAGCTAAGAGCGATAAGGGAGCTAGAGCAAGGGCCTTGCCAACCGCGTACGCATGTAGGAATTACCCGTAGGCAGGCGCGGGTTTGCCACCGAATAGGGCGTCAGCTCGTTTACAAAATGTTTAAAATTGGTGCGTGTTGAAATTTATAGCACCGAAGGAGGGCGTTTACGCCGAAGGAAGTCGGCGGTTACATGAAACTTCTTTCATCTTTTTCGTGGCAGCGACTTTTAGGTTTTTCCAGACTACATCCACCGCCAAGCGCTTCTACATGGCGGGCTGATCTGGCTACTCGGTGCTGCCCAGCCCTTGCCAATGCTTGAGGCCGATAAAGATGAAGCGCAACTGCTGAGTGATTTTCGCCTGGGGCGTGAGGTGGGCAGGCAAGGCGTGGGCGGGCGGGTCGATGATATCCGGCAGGGTGGCGAAGACGCTTTTAACGATCAGGTCGGCCATTACGTGCAAACCTTCGGCATCCAGGTGCTGCAGCTTGGGCATCAGCGTGAGGTCGGCCGCAAGGTCGGTGGTGATGTCTTCGCGCAGGGCTGCGATGGCTTGGCGCACGGCCAGGCAGCCGCCGTATTGTTCGCGGGCCAGGAACAGGAACTGGGAACGGTTGGCCGAGACCACATCGAGAAAGATCCGCACCGACGCGTCGATGATCCCGCCCATGACGAATTCGTTGTGGCGCACCAGGCGAATCGTGGCGCGGAAGGTCTGGCCGACTTCACTGACCAATACCAGCCCGAGCTGGTCCATGTCGGCGAAATGGCGATAGAAGCCGGTGGGCACGATGCCTGCTGTCTTGGCCACTTCACGCAGGCTCAGGCTGCCAAACCCACGGCCGCACTCCATCAGATGGCGGGCAGCGTCCATCAAGGCGAGGCGAGTCTGTTGCTTTTGTTCGGCACGGGGCAGCATGAGCGGATGGGCTTTGTCGGCAAGTACAGCGACGCACTCTAGCAAAACCGCTTCGCCGGCGTCGAACCTGGCGGGGGGCAGACGTGACGCGGTCTATATAAAAGCGAAAGCCCGATCGACTGATCGGGCTTTTTTATGGGCCACCATGGGCTTAGCTCTGTGCTTGATGCAGTTCTTCCAGACGGTCGGCACCGCCTTCGGCAATACCCTGGGTGTAGGCGCGGTCATTGGCTTGTTCAGCGCCGCCTTCGACCAGACCTTTTTCTTGCAGGCGGTCGTTGCCACCTTCGGTCAGGCCTTCGGTGTAGGCTCGTTTGTTGGCCTGTTCCGAACCGTTTTCAGCGACAGCGCCTTTGGCGTAGTCACGGTTTTCATCTTCTTGCGAACCGCTGCGAGCCAGGGTCTGGCTGGACTGGACGGCTTGGGCCTTGTTCTGTGGCGTGGCCTGTTCGGCGGCTGGCAGGGCGAAGGCACTGGAAGCCAGGATGGATAACAGCACGGTAGCAATTACTTGGCGTTTCATGAGGGTTGCTCCTTGGGAGGGCGATAAAGTGGGTACAGGGCTAATGCTACTCTTGATAAGTCGATATAAAAGTTCATAAACACAATGGTAATAATCAACAGAATTGATTGTTCCCTCGGGAGGCTCTAGGACGCGTCTCTCAAGCACGCGGTTTTGCACCGGTGTGGGTATTTTCGACACGAACCTGGGTAACAACGGTGCGCTGTGCAGAAGAAAATTTGTCTGCTTGATCAGGAAAATCGCTTTTTTCGGCTAAATCCGCCGTTGCGTTAAACGCTCGGGCACTTTGCCAGTCCTAGTCCTATAAGCTGTGTCAAAGGCTGTTGACCAGCCAGTCGTATTCAGGAGTTTTGTGCAATGACGCGCACTCGCAAAATCGTCGCCTGGAGCTGCGCCAGCTTCGTTCTGTTAATAGCCATCGCGGTACTGGTGCTGGTGTTCTTCGACTGGAACCGCATCAAGCCACCCCTCAATGCCAAGGTCTCCGAAGAGTTGCACCGCCCATTCGCCATCAACGGCAACCTGGCGGTGGTGTGGCAGCGTGAGCCCGACGAAGGCGGCTGGCGGGCGTGGGTGCCATGGCCCCATGTGATTGCCGAAGACCTGAGCCTGGGTAACCCCGACTGGTCCAAGCAACCGCAGATGGTCACGCTGAAGAAAGTCGAGTTGCGTATTTCGCCCTTGGCGTTGCTGGCGCAGCGCGTCGTGATTCCGCGTATCGACCTCACCGAACCGAGCGCCGACCTGCAGCGCCTGGCCGATGGCCGGGCCAACTGGACCTTCACGTTCGACCCCAAGGACCCCAACGCCGAGCCCTCCAGCTGGGAGGTGGATATCGGCGCCATTGGCTTCGACAAGGGCCACGTCACCCTCGACGACCAGACCCTCAAGACCCGCCTCGATGTGATCATCGACCCGCTGGGCAAGCCGATTCCCTTCGGTGACATCGTTGGTGACGCCGATGCGAAAAAGGCCCTGGAAAAAGGCTCGGCGCCGCAAGACTATGCGTTCGGCCTCAAGGTCAAAGGCCAGTACCACGGTCAGGCTCTGGCCGGCACTGGCAAGATCGGCGGCCTGCTCGCCTTGCAGGACGCAGCCAAGCCGTTCCCGCTGCAGGCCCAGGTCAAGATCGCCGACACCAGCATCGCCCTGGCCGGCACCCTGACCGACCCGCTTAACCTCGGCGCCCTGGACCTGCGCCTGAAGCTCGCCGGTGCAAGCCTGGGCAACCTCTACCCGCTGACCGGCGTCACGCTGCCGGATTCGCCGGCGTATTCAACCGACGGCCATTTGATCGCCAAGCTGCATGAAGCCAGCGGCGCGTCCTTTCGCTACGACAACTTCAACGGCAAGATCGGCAACAGCGACATCCACGGCAACCTGGCCTACATCGCCAGCCAGCCACGGCCCAAGCTCAGCGGCGCGCTGGTATCCAACCAGCTGCTGATGGATGACCTGGCGCCCCTGATCGGCGCCGACTCCAACGCCAAGCAGAAAGCCCGCGGCGGTGAAAGCAAGCAGCCGGCCACCAAGGTGCTACCGGTTGAGGAGTTCCGCACCGAGCGCTGGCGCGATATGGATGCCGACGTGGAGTTCACCGGCAAACGCATTGTGCACAGCGCCGAGCTGCCCTTCACCGACCTCTATACGCACCTGGTGCTCAACGATGGCGAGCTGAGCCTTGAGCCTCTGCGCTTCGGCGTGGCCGGCGGCAAGCTCGACGCGCAGATCCGCTTGAATGGCCGCACCACACCGATGGAAGGCCGGGCGAAACTCACGGCGCGCAACTTCAAGCTCAAACAGTTGTTCCCGACCTTCGAACCGATGAAAACCAGCTTTGGTGAGCTCAACGGCGACGCCGATATCTCCGGGCGCGGCAACTCCGTGGCGGCGCTGCTCGGCACCTCCAACGGTGACCTGAAGATGCTGATCAACGACGGCGCCATCAGCCGTGGCCTGATGGAGATCGCCGGCCTCAACGTGGGCAACTACGTGGTAGGGCGTCTGTTTGGTGACAAAGAAGTGAAGATCAACTGCGCGGCGGCGAACTTCGGTATCAAGACCGGCCTGGCGACTACACGCTTGTTCGTGTTCGATACCGAGAACGCGATCATCTACGTCGATGGCACGGCGAATATGGCGACCGAGCAGTTGGACTTGACCATTACGCCGGAGTCCAAGGGCTTCCGTCTGTTCTCCCTGCGCTCGCCGTTGTATGTGAACGGGCCGTTCATCAAACCCAATGCCGGGGTCAAGGCCATCCCCCTGGCGCTACGCGGGGCGGGCATGGTCGCCCTGGGTGTGATCGCCGGCCCGGCTGCCGGGTTGCTCGCACTGGTTGCCCCAAGTGGCGGCGAGCCCAATGAGTGCGCACCGTTGCTGCAACAAATGAAAGAAGGTAAGGCGCCGAAGACCGTCAAAGGCTAACTGGCAATACGTAAAACCAAATGTGGGAGGGGGCTTGCCCCCGATAGCGGTGGTGCAGTCCATATCTCCAGTGACTGACACTCCGCCATCGGGAGCAGGCCCCCTCCCACATTGGTTTTTCGGTGTTGCGGGTTACAGGTCCTGCAGAATATCCGCCATGTCATCGGCGTGTTCTTCTTCCTGAGCCAGGATGTCTTCGAAGATGCGACGGGTCGTCGGGTCTTTGTCGCCGATGTACTGGATGATCTCGCGATAGCTGTCCACCGCAATCCGCTCGGCCACCAGGTCTTCGTAGACCATTTCCTTGAGCGAGTTGCCCGCCACGTATTGTGCGTGGGAATTCTTCGACAGCAGGTCGGGGTTGAATTCCGGCTCGCCGCCCAGTTGCACGATGCGCTCGGCAAGTTTGTCGGCGTGTTCGGCTTCCTGGGTGGCGTGTTCCAGGAATTCATCGGCGGCGACGCTGGCTTTCAGGCCGCTGGCCATGAAGTAGTGACGCTTGTAGCGCAACACGCAAACCAGTTCAGTGGCCAGCGCTTCGTTGAGCAGGCGGATGATTTCTTCGCGGTCGGCGTCATAGCCTTCGGTCACGGCACCGTTTTCGACGTTCTGGCGGGCGCGGCTGCGCAGGGTCGCAACGTCAGTCAAGTGTGCTTCAGTCATCTCAATCTCCTGGGGCTAATCCGGTTTTGCGCCACGCTCTGCCGGTGTGGTCGCTCCAGGTTGTGAGTGCCGCCAGGGGCGAAAAGTTTTATCGGATTTAACCGGATGTGTCAGCAGAGTGCCTGACCGGTGTCGTCCAGCGCTCCGACAGGATCACCCCGCCCAGGGTCAGCAATCCACCCACCACGTGATACAGCGCCAGCTCCTCCTTGAGCACCACCGCCGCAATCAACGCGGTAATCAACGGCAGCAAGTTGAAAAACAACGTGGTACGGCTTGGGCCCAGGGCTTTCACCGAATGCATCCACGCCAGCGGCGCCAGCATCGAAGCCAGCAGACACGCATACAACACCAGCGGAATGTTCGCCCAGCCGAGGCCCGCCTTGGTGGAGAACAGGAACAGTGGCAACAGCACCACCACCGCCACCAGCACCTGCAAATACAGCAGCACCAACGGCGGCAAGCGCAGCTGCCATTTTTTCAGCAAGGTGCTGTAGACCGCGTAGGCCAGGGTGGCGACCAACATCATGCCGTCACCCAGGTTGACCCCATGTTGCAGCAACGTGCCCAGGCTGCCGGATGACACCACCACCACCACGCCGGCGAACGACAGCACGGCGCCCGTCAGCGCGCCAAAGGTCAGGCGCTGGCCCAGGCTGATGATGGCTGCGGTCAGCGCCATCAGCGGCATCAGAGAGAGAATGATGCCCATGTTGGTGGCACTGGTCAGCGTGGCCGCGTAATAGGCCAGGCTCTGGTACACGGCCATGCCCAGCACGCCGAGGATGAAGATCTTGCCCAGGTTCGGGCGGATCAGCGGCCAGTTGGCGATCACCGGCTTGAGCATGAACGGGGTAAACAGCAGCGCCGCGAACAGCCAGCGGTAAAAGCCGATTTCAGCGGGGAAGATCGAACCCACCGCCAGCTTGTTGACCACGGTGTTGCCTGCCCAGATAAAAATGGCCAGCAGGGGATACGCGTATTGCATCGAAAACAATCCAGTGTGTTGATGAGGCGGGATTATCCCCTGTCTGGATCGAAGCCTATACTGCGATCCAGACAACCCACCGCTGAATCCAGACAATATGTCCAGACACACCGTACGCCTGCCCGATTTCGCCAGCCTGCCCAGCCCCGTGTACTTCCGTTACTCCGACTTTGCCCCGGACACTGAATGCACCCCGCACCAGCACGCCTGGGGTTCGCTGGACTATTCGGCCAGCGGGGTGATGCGCATGGAAGTGGCCGGCAGTCGTTTCATGTCGCCGCCGCAGTACGCGGTATGGGTGCCGCCGCATACCGAGCACAGCTCCTACAACGCCGAGGCAATTGTCTACCACTCGGTGGGCCTGGCGCCGCAGCTTTGCGAGCAACTGCCCCGGCAGCCTTGCACCCTGGCGATCAGTGACATCCTCAAGGCCATCCTCAAGGATTTTGCCCTGCGCGATGTCAATCAGCCGCAGACCGACGCCGATATTCGCCTGGCCCAGGTACTGGTGGACCAGCTCAAGCAGGCGCCGATCCACGATGGCTTCCTGCCTTACGCCCGTCATGCCGGCCTGCTGGGTGTGCTGGAAGGCATGCAGGCCGAACCTGGCGATAACCGCCCGCTGGCGCAATGGGCCGAGCAGGTGCATGTGAGCGAGCGCACCCTGGCGCGTCAGTTTGTGCGTGAACTGGGCATGAGCTTTGGTGAGTGGCGCCAGCGCCTGCGTTACCTGGCGGCCATCGAAGCCCTCGACAGCGAGCACAGCGTGCAGCATGTGGCGTTTGACCTGGGCTACAGCAGCGCTTCGGCTTTTATCGCGATGTTCCAGCGCCATGCCGGCTGCACGCCTGAGCAGTACCGCAGGACGAATATTCGTGGCCGGTGAAGTTGTAACAGCTTTTGACTACACTGCGCTGTAGGCCGCGCCCTTCGGTGCGGTAACAGGGAGAAAACTCCATGAAGATGCTGCGTATTCCGCTGTTGATGATGGGCCTGCTGCTGTGTTCCCAGGGTTTTGCCGCCACCGCCCAGCAAAACAAAATGACCACCTGCAATGCCGAAGCCTCCACCAAGACCCTCAAGGGCGACGACCGCAAGGCCTTCATGAAGACCTGCCTGTCGGCCCCAGCGGCCAATGACGCCAAGACCCTGACCCCGCAGCAGCAGAAAATGAAGGACTGCAATGCCTCGGCGAAAACCAAGGCGCTGGCCGGTGATGCGCGCAAAACCTTCATGAGCACTTGCCTGAAGAATTGATGGCCCCAGGCCATAGAGGCTGAGACACTCGCACACAGCCCACTGTAGGAGCGAGCTTGCTCGCGAAGAACTCAATTACCCCGCGTTTATTCAGAATAAACGCGTTATCGTTGGCGACCTTCGCGAGCAAGCTCGCTCCTACATATCCTTTAACGCCGTTCGTTTTGAGGCTGTATGCCAACGTTTTCTCAGCGTCATGTGTTGTTGCTGGCCAGCTACATCATCATTTTCGGCGGATTGCTGCTGGTACTGCCGCTGAAGCTGCTGCCCAGCCTGCTGGCCGGCCTGTTGGTCTATGAACTGGTCAACATGCTCACGCCCCAACTGCAACGGCTGATCGAAGGGCGGCGTGCGCGCTGGCTGGCGGTGGCCTTGCTCGGCACCTTGATCGTCAGCGTACTCACGCTGATCTTTGCCGGCGCCATCAGCTTCCTGCTTCACGAAGCGGAAAATCCCGGCGCCTCGCTGGATAAGTTCATGCATGTGGTCGACCGTGCACGCGGCCAGTTACCGCCGTCCATCGATGCTTACCTGCCCGCCAGCGCCGCCGAATTTCGCGTGGCCATCGGCGACTGGCTGAGCAAGCACCTGAGCGAGCTGCAGCTGGTGGGCAAAGATGCCGCCCATATGTTCGTCACTTTGTTGATCGGCATGGTGCTCGGCGCGATCATCGCCCTGCAGCGCGTGCCCGACCTGACCAAGCGCAAGCCCCTGGCCGCCGCGTTGTTCGACCGCCTGCACCTGCTGGTCCAGGCGTTTCGCAACATCGTCTTCGCCCAGATCAAGATCGCCGCGCTCAACACCGCCTTCACCGCCGTGTTCCTCGCCGTGGTGCTGCCGTTGTGCGGCATTCACCTGCCGCTGACCAAAACCCTGATCGTGCTGACCTTCCTGCTCGGCCTGCTGCCAGTGATCGGCAACTTGATGTCCAACACCCTGATCACGATTGTCGCCTTGTCGCTGTCGATCTGGGTCGCGGTGGCGGCGTTGGGGTATCTGATCGTGATCCACAAGGTCGAGTACTTCCTCAACGCGCGCATCGTGGGTGGGCAGATCAGTGCCAAGTCGTGGGAATTACTGCTGGCGATGCTGGTGTTCGAAGCCGCGTTCGGCTTGCCGGGGGTGGTGGCGGGGCCGATTTATTATGCGTATTTGAAGAGTGAGTTGAAGCTGGGGGGAATGGTTTAGGTCCTGTGTCGCCTGGGCTGAAGCCATCGGGGGCAAGCCCCTCCCACATTTACTGTGTTTACACAGATCAACTTGTGAAACACGGTCAGTGTGGGAGGGGGCTTGCCCCCGATGAAGTCACCACGGTATTTCAGCTGGAACTCAGCAACCGTAACGTTTGCTGGCCTCAATCGCCAACCCGCTGCCAATACTGCCAAAGATGTTGCCTTCCAAATGCCGCGCGTTCGGCAGCATCGCCGAGATGCTGTGGCGCAGGGCGGGGATGCCGCTGGAGCCGCCGGTGAAGAACACTGTGTCCACCTGGGCCACGCCCACCGATGCATCATTGAGCAACTGGGTAACGCTGCCGCGTACCCGTTCCAGCAGCCCGTCGATGGCTGACTCGAACAGCGTGCGGCTCAATTCCACGCTCAATCCAGACTCAACCCGGTCCAGCAACACCAGGCGGCTGTCTTCGTGGGTCAGCTGGATCTTGGTCTCTTCGACCTCCATCGCCAGCCAGTGCCCGGCACGCTGTTCGATCAGCTTGAACAGGCGGTCGATGCCGCCGGTGTCTTCGATGTCATAGCGCATGCTGCCCAGGGCCAGCTGGGATTTTTGCGAGTACACCGAGTTGATGGTGTGCCAGGTGGCCAGGTTCATGTGGTGACTGGTGGGCATGTAGGCGCCGCTTTTCATGCGGCTGCCATAGCCGAACAGCGGCATCATGCCTTGCAGGCTGAGCTGTTTGTCGAAGTCGGTACCGCCGATGTGCACGCCGCCGGTGGCGAGGATGTCGCTCTGGCGGTTGTCGTTATGACGACGGTCAGGTGACAGGCGTACCAAAGAAAAGTCAGACGTACCGCCGCCGATGTCGACGATCAGCACCAGCTCTTCCTTCTCGATGGTCGACTCGTAGTCGAACGCGGCGGCAATCGGTTCGTACTGGAACGAGATGTCCTTGAAGCCGATCTTGCGGGCCACGTCGACCAGGGTGTTTTCCGCTTCCTGGTCGGCCAGCGGGTCGTCATCGACAAAAAACACCGGGCGCCCCAGCACCACTTCTTCGAACTCGCGGCCAGCGGTGGCCTCGGCGCGGCTCTTGAGCTGGCCGATAAACAGCGCCAGCAGGTCGGTGAACGGCATTGCGGTGCCGAGCACGCTGGTGTCGTGCTTGATCAGCTTGGAGCCCAGCAGGCTCTTGAGCGAGCGCATCAAGCGGCCTTCGTAGTTTTCCAGGTATTCGTGCAGCGCCAGGCGACCGTACACCGGGCGGCGCTCCTCGAAGTTGAAGAAAACCACCGACGGCAGGGTGATCTTGTCGTCCTCCAGCGCAATAAGCGTCTCCTCGCCGGGGCGGATCCAGCCGACGGTGGAGTTGGACGTGCCGAAGTCGATGCCGCAGGCACGGGCTGGGGATGAGTTTTTCATGTCTATCGGGTTCCGGTCGAAAAACGGCCGCGCAGTGTATGCCAGTCGACGCCGGATGCGTAGGCCGACCATCTGTTAAATCGTGCTTGAAAGTGTGGGATTTGCCCCCACATCTGGTGCATACGGCAAGTGCCGATAACACTTTGACGCACCCCAGGGCGCAAGACTCAACACGTGCAAAGCAGCGCACCTTGTGTCCGGGCTGTGCGATCTCGATTAAGGATGGTGAACCGCCGATGGATTTCAAAGATTACTACAAGATTCTGGGTGTCGAGCCGAGCGCCGATGACAAGGAAATCAAAGCCGCCTATCGCAAGCTCGCGCGCAAATATCACCCCGACGTGAGCAAGGAAAAGGACGCCGAAGCCAAGTTCAAGGACGCGTCCGAAGCCTATGAAGCGCTCAAGAGCGCCGACAAGCGCGCCGAGTATGACGAGCTGCGCAAATATGGCCAGCATGGCCAGCCGTTCCAGGGGCCACCTGGCTGGCAGAGCCGTGGCGGCTTTGGCGGTGGTGCGGGCACTGAGGATTTCTCGGACTTCTTCAGCTCCATCTTCGGCTCGCGCAGCGACGGGTTTGGCGGTGGCCAGCGTCGCCCCGCCGGGCGCAAGGGCCAGGATGTGGAGATGCAGTTGTCGGTGTCCCTTGAGGAGACGCTGTCCACGGAGTCCAAGCAGATCAGCTTCCAAGTGCCGCAATACGACGCCTCGGGCCGGCATGTCAGCAATACCGTCAAGAGCCTGAACGTGAAGATTCCGGCCGGTGTGGCCGACGGTGAACGCATCCGCCTCAAGGGCCAGGGCGCGCCAGGTATTGGCGGAGGCGCCAATGGTGATCTGTACCTGATCATCAAGTTTGCGCCGCACTCGAAATTTGAAGTCGATGGCGAAAACCTGGTGATCAACCTGCCGCTGGCGCCGTGGGAATTGGCGCTGGGCGCGGAAGTCACGGTGCCTACGTTGACCGGCAAGATCAACCTCAAGGTACCGGCCGGCAGCCAGAACGGCCAGCGCATGCGCGCCAAGGGCCACGGTTTGCTGAACAAGGCTGGTCAGCGGGGCTTCTTGTTCGTTCAGCTCAAGGCGGTGATGCCGCCGGCAGGCAACGACGACGTGAAAGTGTTGTGGCAGGAGCTGGCCAAGAAAGCCAACTTCAATCCGCGCGAGAACTTCTAAGCTGACTCACTGTAGGAGCGAGCTTGCTCGCGAAGCACTCAAGGACGCCGCGTTTATTCAGTTTGTACGCGTTATCGTTGACGTTCTTCGCGAGCAAGCTCGCTCCTACAGTGAGGCGGGTGTCAGAACAGGAAGTATCGCTGTGCCATCGGCAGCACGTCGGCCGGCTCGCACCATAGCAACACGCCGTCAGCCTTGACCTGATACGTCTGCGGATCCACCTCGATATCGGGCAGGTAGTCGTTGTGGATCAGATCGGTTTTCTGCACTTCACGGCAGCCCTTGACCACCGCAATCTGCTTTTTCAAACCCAGCGCTTCAGGCAGGCCGGCGTCCTGTGCCGCCTGGCTGATAAAGGTCAGGCTGGTGGCATGCAGCGAGCTGCCGAAGCTGGCGAACATCGGTCGGTAGTGCACCGGCTGCGGTGTCGGGATCGAGGCGTTGGCGTCCCCCATCAGGCTGGAAGCGATCGCGCCGCCCTTGAGGATCAGCGTCGGCTTGATCCCGAAGAACGCCGGGCGCCACAGCACCAGGTCTGCCCATTTGCCGACTTCGATGGAGCCGACGATATGGCTGATGCCATGGGTGATCGCCGGGTTGATGGTGTACTTGGCGATGTAGCGCTTGGCGCGGAAGTTATCGTTGCCCACGCCATCACCCGGCAGCGGGCCGCGCTGCTTTTTCATCTTGTCGGCGGTCTGCCAGGTGCGCGTGATCACTTCGCCGACGCGGCCCATGGCCTGGCTGTCGGAGCTGATCATCGAGAACGCGCCGAGGTCGTGGAGGATGTCTTCGGCGGCGATGGTTTCGCGGCGGATGCGGCTTTCGGCGAAGGCCACGTCTTCGGCAATGCTCGGGTCCAGGTGATGGCAGACCATCAGCATGTCCAGGTGTTCGTCGATGGTGTTGCGGGTGAACGGCCGTGTCGGGTTGGTGGAGCTGGGCAGCACGTTAGCGAAACCGCAAGCCTTGATGATGTCCGGTGCGTGGCCGCCACCGGCGCCTTCGGTGTGGTAGGTGTGAATGGTGCGCCCCTTGAGCGCGGCGAGGGTGGTTTCGACGAAGCCGGATTCGTTGAGGGTGTCGCTGTGGATCGCCACCTGCACGTCGTATTCGTCGGCGACGCTCAGGCAGTTATCGATGCTGGCGGGCGTGGTGCCCCAGTCTTCGTGCAGCTTCAGGCCAATGGCGCCGGCCTTGACCTGCTCCACCAGCGGCTGCGGCAAGCTGGCGTTGCCCTTGCCGGTAAAGCCAATGTTCATCGGGAACGAATCGCTGGCCTGCAGCATGCGCGCCAGGTGCCAGGGCCCCGAGGTGCAGGTGGTGGCGTTGGTGCCAGTGGCCGGACCGGTGCCGCCGCCGATCATGGTGGTGACGCCGCTGGTCAGTGCCTCTTCGATCTGCTGCGGGCAGATGAAATGCACATGGGAGTCGATGCCGCCGGCGGTGAGGATCATGCCTTCACCGGCGATCACTTCGGTGCTGGCGCCGATGGCCATGGTCACGCCGGGCTGGATGTCGGGGTTGCCGGCTTTGCCGATGGCGTGGATGCGGCCGTTCTTCAAGCCCACATCGGCCTTGACGATGCCCCAGTGGTCGATGATCAGCGCGTTGGTGATCAGGGTGTCGACCACTTCATCGGCGAGCAACTGGCTCTGGCCCTGGCCGTCACGGATCACCTTGCCGCCACCGAATTTGACTTCTTCGCCATAGACGGTGAAGTCCTGCTCCACTTCGACGAACAGCTCGGTGTCAGCCAGGCGCACCTTGTCGCCAACGGTGGGGCCGTACATGTCGGCGTAGGCTTGGCGGGTGATTTTCATGTGTGGTTGCCCTGATAGAAATGTGTTGAATGTGAGATCGCGATCGGGGGCAAGCCCCTCCCACCTTTAAATGTGGGAGGGGGCTTGCCCCCGATGAGGCCCTAAAGGTCGCCCATGACCCGCCCGGCAAACCCGAACACCCGCCTTCCACCGCCAAGATCCACCAATTCCACCTGCCGACTCTGCCCCGGCTCAAACCGCACCGCCGTCCCCGCCGGAATATTCAGGCGCATGCCACGGCTGGCCGCACGATCGAACTCCAGTGCATCGTTGGTCTCGAAAAAGTGATAGTGCGAGCCCACCTGGATCGGCCGGTCGCCGCTGTTGGCCACGCTCAGGCTGAGGGTGCGCCGGCCCACATTCAGTTCGATCTCGCCAGGCTGGATCTGATATTCGCCAGGAATCATGCAGGTTGCCCCAGGGTCTTGAAGTAGATAGCGGTCGGGCTGTAGCGCCCGTCCGGGCTTTGGCAGTAGTCGGGCAATTCGCCGACCTTGGTGTAGCGCAGCGACTGGTAGAAGGCCTCGGCGCCGGAGCCGGCTTCGGTGTCCAGGTACAGCAAGCCGCGCTTATGCTGGCGGGCGGCGAGCTCCAGGGCATTCATCAATTGCTGGCCCAGGCCGTGGCGCCGCGCACTGCTGTGCACCAGCAGTTTTTGCACCTCGGCGCGGTTCAACCCATTGGCTTTCTGGCACAGCGCCAACTGCACGCTGGCGATCACTTGCTCATCGCGCACCACCACCCACAGCAGCAGGCTGGCCTCTTCGATGCCGGCTTGCACGCCGGTCAGGTACTCGCGTGCCTGGGCTTCATCGAAGTCGGCCATGAAGCCCACCGAGGCGCCATGCCGGACCGCGTCCAGCAACAGCTCGATCAAGCCGAGGCGGTAGTGGGCAAAGCTTTCAGCGTTGACTCGACGCAGTTGCGCAGCGCTCATCGATCTCACTCCTTGGGCGGTTCGGCGCCCGGATTCAAGGCCAGTTGCATAAAGGTCAGGTCGAGCCAGCGGCCGAACTTGATACCCACTTGCGGCATCTGCCCGGTGGTGATGAACCCCAGGCGTTCGTGCAGGCGGATCGAGGCCAGATTGCCGCTTTCGATGGCCGCGACCATCACATGCTTGTCGCAGCCGCGCGCGCGTTCGATCAGGGCCGCCATCAAGCGCGGGCCGAGGCCCTTGCCGCGTTGGTCGTTGCGCACGTACACCGAGTGTTCGACGCTGTAGCGGAAACCTTCGAAGGGCCGCCAGTCGCCGAATGAGGCGTAGCCGGTGACCTCAGCGTTTTCCACGGCCACCAGGATTGGATAGCCCTGGGCCTGGCGTGCACTGAACCAGGCCTGGCGGTTCGCCAGGTCCACCGGTTGTTCGTTCCAGATCGCGGTAGTGTTCAGCACGGCATCGTTGTAGATGTCGCGGATCGCCGGCAGGTCGTGTTCGGTTGCATCACGAATCATGGCCGTGCCTCAAGCGATGGGTTGGTGGACGGTGACCAGCTTGGTGCCGTCCGGGAAGGTGGCTTCCACCTGGATATCCGGGATCATTTCCGGGATGCCTTCCATTACTTGTTCACGGTTGAGCAGGGTGGTGCCGTAGTGCATCAGGTCAGCCACGGTGCGGCCATCGCGGGCGCCTTCCATCAGTGCGGCGGAAATATAGGCGATGGTTTCCGGGTAGTTGAGCTTCACACCCCGCGCCAGGCGGCGTTCAGCCACCAGGCCTGCGGTGAAGATCAGCAGTTTGTCTTTTTCCCGTGGGGTCAGGTCCATGGTTCAGTCCGTCGTGAAATACATTCATAAATACAATGAAGATCAAATGTGGGAGGGGGCTTGCCCCCGATAGCGGGGGGTCAGTAGCAGGTGCATTGCCTGACACTCAGCCATCGGGGGCAAGCCCCCTCCCACATTGATCTTCATGTGCTCCAGATTCGTGGTGCGACTGCTTCGCGGCCAAGCAGCGCCGGGCGTAACAGCCGCCATAAATCAATCAACCAACCCCGCGCCTGCAGCGCTTCACTGGCCAGGCAGCGTGCAACCAGCAAACCGGGCAGTTGGGTCAGGTCACCGCGCACCGCGTGGGGCAGTGAGCGACAGCGTTCCAGCAGTTGAGCGTCGATTTCTCCGGTCACCAGCAAGGTGGCAAACACCGGCTGCCCATCCAGCCCGATAGGCGAATCCAGCAGCCCATCGTCGCCCACAATGCGCTGGCGCTCGTGCCAGAGCAACTGGCCGTCGCGACGGATATCCAGCTGTGATTGAAAGTGGCCGAGGTTGAAGCGTTCGCCACTGGCCGGACGCCCGAGGGCGACCACGTCCCAGTAGAACAACCGCGCGTCGCCGTGCAGTTCGATGCGGGTGGTCAGTTCGGCCTGGGCGGCGCTGAACACAATGGTTTCCTGGGGCAGCCATTCCAGCGTCGCACCGGCTTGCACGGTCAGCTCAAGCTGCTGGAAGGCAGGGCCGCTGGCGCGGTACCACTTGGCCGCGCCGGGGCTGGTCAATTGGGCCCAGGCGCCTTCGGCCAGGTGCGCGCTGATATCGAGGCGATCGCCGCCGGCAATGCCGCCGGGCGGGTGCACGATGATGTGCTGGCACACCTCGGGGCCTTCGGCGTACAGGTGTTTTTGCACCCGCAGCGGGCCCAGGTGGCGGCGCAGTACCGGGCGTGTGGTGTCGCCGAAACGCGCGTAGCCGAGTTCCAGCGCGGCGTGCCAGCTGGGGGTGAACAGGGCAGGGGTAACGGGCAGGTTCATGGTGTTTGCTTATCGTTAGGACGCTACAGATTAGATGGTTACCAGGCCGCGCACACCCTCGCTTTCCATATTTTCACCACGGCCCTGCTGCACGATTTCGCCCCGGGACATCACCAGGTACTGGTCGGCCAATTCAGCGGCGAAGTCGTAGAACTGCTCCACCAGCAGGATTGCCATATCGCCGCGTGCCGCAAGTTTCTTGATCACCGCGCCGATCTCCTTGATCACCGACGGCTGGATGCCTTCGGTGGGCTCATCGAGAATCAACAGTCGCGGGCGGCTGGCCAGGGCGCGGCCGATGGCCAGCTGTTGCTGCTGGCCGCCGGACAAATCGCCGCCGCGCCGGTGTTTCATCTGCAGCAACACCGGGAACAGTTCGTAGATAAAGGCGGGCACTTCCTTGGCTTGCGAGCCTGGGAAGCGCGAAAGGCCCATCAGCAGGTTTTCTTCCACCGTCAGCCGCGCGAAAATTTCCCGGCCCTGGGGCACGTAGGCAATGCCTGCATGCACGCGCTGGTGCGGCTTGAAGCCGGTGATCGGCTTGCCCTCCCAATTCACCGCGCCTTCCTTGGCCGGCAGCAGGCCCATCAGGCACTTGAGCAGGGTGGTCTTGCCCACGCCGTTACGCCCGAGCAGGCAGGTGACTTCGCCGATCTTCACGTCAAACGACAGCCCGCGCAGGATGTGGCTACCGCCGTAATATTGGTGCAGCTTGTCGACTTGCAGCATTCTCAAAACCTCCTCAATCCCCTGTAGGAGCGAGCTTGCTCGCGAAAAACCTGAGGGCGCCGCGTGCATTCAGAATGCCCGCGTTATCGTTGACGATCTTCGCGAGCAAGCTCGCTCCTACAGGAAAACCACCTTAGCGACCGAGGTACACCTCGATCACTCGCTCATTTTCCTGCACCTGTTCCAGCGACCCCTCGGCCAGCACGCTGCCCTGATGCAACACGGTGACATGGTCGGCAATCGAGCCGACAAAGCCCATGTCATGCTCCACCACCATCAGCGAATGCTTGCCCGCCAGGCCCTTGAACAGTTCGGCGGTGAATTCGGTTTCGGCGTCAGTCATGCCGGCCACCGGTTCGTCCAGCAGCAACAGTTGTGGGTCTTGCATCAACAGCATGCCGATCTCCAGAAACTGCTTCTGGCCGTGGGACAGTAACCCGGCCGGGCGCTGTACCGAGGCGGTGAGGCGGATGGTGTCGAGCACCTCGTCGATGCGGTCTTTCTGCTCACCGCTCAAGCGCGCACGCAGGCTGGCCCATACGGACTTGTCGGTGTTCTGCGCCAGCTCAAGGTTTTCGAACACGCTGAGGGCTTCGAACACCGTGGGTTTCTGGAACTTGCGGCCAATGCCGGCCTGGGCGATCTGCACTTCGCTCATGCCGGTCAAGTCCAGCGTCTCGCCGAACCAGGCCTTGCCATGGCTGGGCCGGGTCTTGCCGGTGATCACGTCCATCAAGGTGGTCTTGCCCGCGCCATTGGGGCCGATGATGCAGCGCAGTTCGCCGACGCCGATGTAGAGGTTGAGGTCGTTCAGCGCCTTGAAACCATCGAAGCTGACGCTGATGTCTTCCAGGGTCAGGAGGGTGCCGTGGCGGGTGTTCAGGCCTTTGCCCGCGGCCTGGCCGATACCGATGGCCTCGCGGCCGCTGCCCGCGTCGAAAATAGGTTCAAGCATGACGTTCCTCATTTCTTCAGCAGGCCGATAACGCCCTTGGGCAGGTACAGGGTGACGATGATGAACAACGCCCCGAGGAAGAACAGCCAGTATTCCGGGAAAGCCACGGTGAACCAGCTCTTCATCCCATTGACCACGCCGGCGCCGAGCAACGGGCCGATCAAGCTGCCACGCCCGCCCAGGGCCACCCAGACGGCGGCTTCGATGGAGTTGGTCGGGGACATTTCACTGGGGTTGATGATGCCCACCTGCGGCACATACAACGCCCCCGCCAAGCCGCACAGCACCGCGCTCAATACCCACACGAACAGCTTGAAGCCACGCGGGTCGTAGCCGCAGAACATCAGGCGGTTTTCCGCGTCCCGCAGGGCGGTGAGCACCCGCCCGAATTTGCTGCGGGCCAGGCGCCAGCCGATGTACAGGCTCGCCACCAGCAGCAGCACCGTGGCCACGAACAGCACCGCCCGGGTGCCTGGTTCGGTGATGCCAAAGCCCAGGATGCTGCGAAAGTTGGTAAAGCCGTTGTTGCCGCCAAACCCGGTCTCGTTGCGAAAGAACAGCAGCATGCCGGCGAAGGTCAGGGCCTGGGTCATGATCGAGAAATACACGCCCTTGATCCGCGAGCGGAAGGCGAAGAAACCGAACACCAGGGCCAGTAGCCCCGGCGCCAGCACCACCAGGCACAGCGCCCACCAGAAGTGTTGGGTGCCCGCCCAGTACCAGGGCAATTCGGTCCACGACAAGAACGTCATGAACGCCGGCAACGCATCGCCGGAGGCCTGGCGCATCAGGTACATGCCCATCGCATAACCGCCCAGGGCAAAGAACAGCCCATGGCCCAGGGACAGCATCCCGGCGTAGCCCCACACCAGGTCGAGCGCCAGGGCGACGATGGCGTAGCAGAGGATCTTGCCGACCAGCGTCAAGGTATAGGCCGAGATGTGAAACACATTTTCCGCCGGCAACAGCGACAGCAACGGCAGCGCCAGCAGCACCGCGAGCAGGAGCGCGCCGATGGCAATCGTCACCTTGGGGCCGGCTTTCTGCGTGGCCGTAAGCATCAGTGGCTGGTTCATCAGTCGATCACCCGTCCTTTCAGTGCGAAGAGTCCCTGCGGGCGTTTCTGGATAAACAGAATGATCAGCGCGAGGATCAGGATCTTGCCGAGCACGGCGCCGATCTGCGGTTCGAGAATCTTGTTGGCGATGCCCAGGCCGAAGGCCGCTGTGACGCTGCCGGCAAGCTGGCCTACACCGCCCAGCACCACCACCAGGAACGAGTCGATGATGTAGCTCTGGCCCAGGTCCGGGCCGACATTGCCGATCTGGCTCAGGGCGACGCCGCCCAGCCCCGCGATGCCGGAGCCCAGGCCAAAGGCGAGCATGTCCACTCGCCCGGTGGGCACACCGCAGCAGGCGGCCATGTTGCGGTTCTGGGTGACGGCGCGCACGTTCAGGCCCAGGCGCGTCTTGTTCAGCAGCAGCCAGGTCAGCACCACCACGAACAGCGCAAAGGCGATGATCACGATGCGGTTGTACGGCAGCACCAGGTTAGGCAATACCTGAATGCCCCCCGAGAGCCAGGCAGGGTTGGACACTTCGACGTTCTGTGCACCAAACACCAACCGCACCAGTTGGATCAGCATCAGGCTGATGCCCCAAGTGGCGAGCAGGGTTTCCAGCGGGCGGCCATACAGGTGACGAATCACCGTACGCTCCAGCGCCATGCCGATGGCAGCCGTCACAAAGAACGCCACCGGCAGCGCGATCAATGGATAGAATTCAATCGCTTGAGGTACGTAGCGCTGCATCAGCATTTGCACCACATAGGTGGAATAAGCGCCGAGCATCAGCATCTCGCCGTGGGCCATATTGATCACGCCCAGCAGGCCGAAGGTGATCGCCAGGCCCAACGCCGCGAGCAACAGGATCGAACCCAGCGACATGCCGCTGAAGGCCTGGCCGAGGATCTCACCGACCATCAATTTACGTTTGACCTGGGCCAGGCTGGTCTCGGCGGCGGTGTGCACGGTGGTATCGGTTTCGACGCCGGGCGCGAGCAAGGTTTCCAGGCGCGTGCGGGCCAGCGGGTCACCGGTGTTGCCAAGCAGGCGCACGGCGGCGAGGCGCACCACCGGGTCGGTATCCACCAGTTGCAGGTTGGCCAGGGCCAGGCTGAGGGCGCTGTGCACATCCTCATCGGTCTCGGCGGCGACCTGCTGGTCGAGGAATTTCAGCTGGGCTGGCACTGCCGTTTTTTGCAGGGTGCGCGCGGCATCAAGGCGCACCTTGGGGTCAGCCGCGAGCAATTGCTGGCTGGCCTGCACATTGTCGATCAGGCCACGCAGGCGGTTGTTCAGGCGCAGGGTCTTGGTTTCCCCGTTGAGCGTGAGCTGGCCTTGTTGCAGCGCGTCCACCAGTTCGATACGCGCAGGATCTGGCCGGGCGGCCCAGTCCTGGAGGAGCTTGGCTTGCTGCGCCGGGTTGGCGTTGATGAAGTCTTCGGCATCGCTGGCGTGTGCGCCCAAGGGCAGCAATAGCAGGGCTGTAAGGATGAAACGGTGCAGGGCAGTGGGCATACAAATTGTCCTGATCGTACGCGGTCAATTGTGGGAGGGGGCTTGCCCCCGATTGCGGTGTATCAGTCAGCATGGCAGTGCCTGATACTCAGCTATGGGGCAAGCCCCCTCCCACATTTGGCCTGTGGTGGGGCTTAGTTGCTCTTCACGGCGTAGTCCGGCTTTTTGTCATTGCCAGGGATGTACGGGCTCCACGGCTGTGCGCGGATCGGCTCGTTGGTTTGCCACACGACGGAGAACTGCCCGTCGGCCTGGATCTCGCCGATCATCACCGGCTTGTGCAGGTGGTGGTTGGTCTTGTCCATGGTCAGGGTGAAACCGGACGGCGCGGCGAAGGTCTGGCCGGCCAGCGCTTCACGCACTTTGTCGACGTCGGTGGACTTGGCCTTCTCTGCCGCCTGCGCCCACATGTGGATGCCCACGTAGGTGGCTTCCATCGGGTCGTTGGTCACAGCCTTGTCTGCGCCCGGCAGGTTGTGTTTCTTGGCGTAGGCTTTCCAGTCGGCCACAAACTTCTGGTTCACCGGGTTCTCCACCGACTGGAAGTAGTTCCACGCCGCGAGGTTGCCCACCAGCGGCTTGGTGTCGATGCCGCGCAATTCTTCTTCACCCACCGAGAAGGCCACCACCGGTACATCGGTCGCCTTCAGGCCCTGGTTGGCCAGCTCCTTGTAGAACGGCACGTTGGAGTCGCCATTCACGGTGGACACCACCGCCGTCTTGCCGCCGGCGGAGAACTTCTTGATGTTGGCGACGATGGTCTGGTAATCGCTGTGGCCGAACGGGGTGTAGACCTCTTCGATGTCCTTGTCCGCCACGCCTTTGGAGTGCAGGAACGAACGCAGGATCTTGTTGGTGGTGCGCGGGTACACATAGTCGGTGCCGAGCAGGAAGAAGCGCTTGGCGCCGCCGCCTTCTTCGCTCATCAGGTATTCCACCGCCGGGATCGCTTGCTGGTTGGGCGCCGCGCCGGTGTAGAACACGTTGGGCGACATCTCTTCGCCTTCGTATTGCACCGGGTAGAACAGCAGGCCGTTGAGTTCCTCGAACACCGGCAATACCGATTTGCGCGACACCGAGGTCCAGCAGCCGAACACCACGGCGACCTTGTCCTGGGTCAGCAGCTGGCGGCCTTTCTCGGCGAACAGCGGCCAGTTGGATGCGGGGTCCACCACCACCGGCTCGAGCATCTTGCCGTTCACACCGCCCTTGGCGTTGATCTCGTCGATGGTCATCAGCGCCATGTCTTTGAGCGAGGTTTCGGAGATGGCCATGGTCCCGGACAACGAGTGCAGGATGCCGACCTTGATGGTCTCGGCGGCCTGGACGGTCCAGGTCAAGCCCATGGCGGCAATGGATGCCGACAAAGTGAAAGCCTTGATCAAGCTGCGACGCTTCATGGTGCGATCTCCGTAAAACCGATAGTTTTTGTTGGGCAGATACACACGACTTTGCAAAGGCTGTGCCTGCTACGCGAGGCGCGGGATTACGGGCGGTTTAGCGAGGCGAGTCGGCACCGTGGCGCACCAGGATGGCGCCACGTTCCGTTGCCGAGTGCACGGCAAGCTTCAAAACAGGGCGTTGCGCACCAGGCCGTGTCGGCGGTGCGCAACCCGGTATTAGGCGGTGACGCCGACCCGTGACAGCAGTACGCGGTCCAGCACCCACACCACGACCAGCGAGGCGCCCACCAGCGGGAAGATGATCGCCAGCCCGAGCATGATCGCCATCGCGGTCTTCCACCTGGGCAGGTCATGGCGCAACGGCGGCACACCCAGCCCGCCCTGTGGTCGACGCCTCCACCAGATCACCACGCCGCTCACCGCGCTGAGCAGAATCATCAGGCAGATCACCAGCACGATCAGTTGGTTGACCCAGCCGAACATCTTGCCCTCGTGCAGCATCACCCCGGTTTCGGTGGCACGTGCGACGCCGTTGTAATGCTCCCAACGCACGTCGGCCAGGACCTTGCCGGTGTACTGGTCCACATGCAGCGTGGCGTCGTTGCGAGGGTCGTTGGCGAATACGGCGATGGTGAACACGCCGGTGGCGGTGGTGGGGAAGGTGATGCTGTAGCCGGGTTCGACCTGGCGCGCGGTGGCCAGGTCGACCACCTGTTGCAGGCGGATGCCGGGTGCGGGGGGGCCTGCGTGCAGGGCGCCGTGGTTCATGTGTTCGGCATGGTCACCCGACATCGGCATCGGCGTGTTTTCCATGGCCCAGGGCACCGTTTGCTGGCTGGCGGTATTGAGGGTGCGCGCCTGTTGGTCGGATTGCGGCACGTTGTTCCACATGGCAGCCGGGAAGGTGTTCCACAAGTCGGCGTATTGCTTGCCCCAGAAACCCGTCCAGGTCATGCCGCTGAGCAGCATCACCAGCAGGAACGCCGCGCCCCAGAAACCGGCGACGGCATGCAGGTCGCGCCAGAACAAACGGCCTCGGCTGTTCAAACGTGGCCATAACACCCCCGCCGGGGACCGCCCGCGCGGCCACCACAGGTACAGGCCGGACACCACCAGCATCACGCCCCAACCGGCGGCGAGTTCAATCAGACGATCACCGGTGGTGCCGATCATCAACTCGCCATGCAGGGCGCGGGCGATGGCTTGCAGATTGTTCTTGGCGTCCTGTTCACCGAGCACGGTGCCGCGGTACGGGTCGACGAATACGCTGATTTCGCGGCCCTGGTGCTGCATCACGAACTGCGCGCTGCTGGTGGCGTCGGCGGGTGGCAGGTATTTGCTGATTGCAGCCTGGGGGTAAGCGGCCTTGGCCCGTTGCAGCTGCTCGTCGGCGCTCAGTGCGTGCTCGGCCACGGGTACGTTGAGCAGCTCGCCGTACATCAGCGGGTCGAGCTGGGGTTTGAACAGGTAGATGATGCCGGTCAGGGCCAGCAGCACCATGAAGGGGGCGACGAAGAGCCCGGCGTAGAAGTGCCAGCGCCAGGCCAGGTTGTAGAAGGAAACGGTTTGAGTGCTCATTGGGTGCTCCGCAAGGCTTTTGATTTTTTTGTGTCAGTTACACCGCTATCGGGGGCAAGCCCCCTCCCACACTTGACTGTGTTCACAATGCTCAATCTGTGAACCCAGTCCAATGTGGGAGGGGGCTTGCCCCCGATGCTCTTAGAAGCTCATGTCCACCTTGGTCCACAGGGTGCGCCCCGGCTCCTTGATGGCCTGCGGGTCGTTCGCCGGGTAGCCGAACCCGGCGTTGCCGGCCAGGTTCAAATGCTCGGCGTAAGCCTTGCCGAACAAATTGTCGACACCGGTACTGACCTTGAAGTTTTTATTGATTCGGTACGCGGCGTTCAGCGAGAACACGCCAAAGCCACTGCTGGTGTCGTAATCCTTGCCCACCACGTTGCCTTTGTTCGGGTCGATGCGGTTCTGCGCCGCGACCACGCGCCATAACGCGCCGGCGCTCCAGTCATCTTCGCTGTAGGTCAGGCCGAGCCGCGCGTCCAGCGGCGGCATCTGCGGCAGGGCCTTGCCGTCGCTGCTGTTCTTGCCCCAGGCGTAGGCGAGGCTGGCGTCGGCTTTCCAGTGAGTGGTCAGCTGGTAGGCTGCGCCCAGTTCGCCGCCCATGATGCGGGCGTCGACGTTGCGCGCCTGGGAGGTGGTGCCCATCATGCCCGGCCGGTAGTCGAACAGGATGAAGTCACGCACCTGGCCGACGTAACCCGAGACCCAGGCTTCCAGGTCGGCGCTTTTGTATTGTGCACCGACGTCCAGCTGGGTGGTCTTCTCGGGCTTTACGCCGTCAAAGGCATTCACCGACCCGACCGCGCCGGTGTTGGGGGAAAACAACTCCCAGTAATCCGGGAAGCGCTCGGCGTGGCCCAGGCCCGCATACAGCGTGGTGGGGGTGTCCGCCAGATCGTGCTCGTAGCGTACAAAGCCGGAGGGCAGGGTATCGGCGCGGGTGTCACCGGCGGTGGGGTTGGGGCGCGACATCATTGCCGACCCGGTGCGTTGCCGGAAGTCCTTGGCCGAAGCACGGTCCAGGCGCGCACCGCTGATCAGGCGGTCGCGGTCGGCGGCGTACCAGGTCAACTCGCCGAACACGCCGTAGTTATGGAAGTTGGCGTCCTTGTCGCGCGGCAGGTCCTTGTACGTGTCGACGCCCATGCTGCTGCGCGCGCGGTGTTCGTTGGTCTGCCCATCGAGGCCGCCGATCAGTTGCACATCGGCCCAGCGCCAGGTCGCCTTGATCCTGGCACCCAGGGTGCGGCGGTCGACGTTGGAAGCCATCGGCCCGGCCATCATCCCGGTGCCGGACGGTACGCGCAGGCTGTAGTTGTCCATCACGTGGTCGGCGTAGTTGTAGTAGACCTGAGCCTCGACCTTGTCCAGCACCTCGCCGAGGTTGGACTTCTCGAAGCGCAACCCCAGGCTCTCGCGCAGGAACTGCGAACCGTCCATGCCGCGCCCGGCATAACGCGCCTCGCCATCGCCACGGCCGGCGGTGAGTTCCAGCAGCGTATCCGCGTCGGGGGTGAAGCCTAGGGCAACGTCGCCATTCCATTTGTCGTAGCGCGAAGCGACGGTGTCGTGGTTGCCGTCTCTGTAATCGTCGGCATGGGCCTGGTTACCGATCACCCGCACGTAGCCCAATGGCCCGCCGGCAGCGGCGTCGATGACCTTGTCGAAACGGCCGTTGGAGCCGGCCAGCACACTGGCGTTGACCCGCGTACCCAGCTCGCCGAACTGCTCCGGCTCACGCTCGAACAAGATGGTGCCGGCTGAGGCACCGGGGCCCCACAGCACGGTTTGCGGGCCCTTGATCACGGTGAGCTTGTCGTAGGTCTCCGGCGAGATGTACGAGGTGGGCGCATCCATCCGGCCGGGGCAGGCGCCGAGCATCATGCCGCCGTTGGTGAGGATATTCAGGCGCGAGCCGAACATGCCGCGCAGCACCGGGTCGCCATTGGTACCGCCGTTGCGTACCAGGGCGAAGCCGGGGATGGTCTTGAGGTAGTCGCCACCATCGCTGGCGGGCACCGGTTGGCGTGGGTCTTTCGGGTGGGTGACAACGGTGAGGGGCGAGCTGGGGGCAATCGCCGTGATCACCGTGGGGCTCAACGCGTGTTCGTCCGCGTGAGCGCAGGGGGCAAGCAGTGCGCCGCACAGTGCGGCGAAAACCGGGGCAGCGCCCAAACGGGTGTCGGCAGGAAACCTGGACATGAAAAATTCCATCAATCAATCGTAAACAACACGGCCAGCAGCCTGCGGCTGTCTGTCTAAAGTCGGCCGGAGTGAAGTAACGCGATGAAGTGCTTACGAGGCGATGGGCGGCGCGCGGCTGCGGGCGCCGGGGAAGATGTTTTGCCGGGCATGGCCCAGGCGCGGCGCGCAGGGCAGGGCGTTGGCGGGCGGCGGGGTGTCGAGGCTGATGAAAGACACGCCGCCGGGCAGGGCCGGGCAACTGAAGAGCAGGCTGCAATAGCCGCACTTTTCCCAGAGGACGTGGTGCTCGTCGGGGGCTTTGGTGGGTGTGGGCTCGCCATGGCAGCTGGGCATGTCCATCGACATACCGGCGTGATGGTCCATCGGCATCGCTTGGGAAATCAGCGGACCGATAAAGATCATCAACATGGCGAACAGGCTGATCCAACTGCCGCGCATCAGGCGCGGGCGTTGAGACAACCTGGCGCGAGGGGCGCCCATCGAGGTAGGCCTACTGGGCGTGCTGATGCTCGTGGGCGGCCATCGGCGGCGTCTTCTGGACCGACACGTTCACTTGAACCTTGCCAGCCTTTTCAAAGATCAGGGTCAGCGGGAATTGCTTGCCGTCGGCCAGCAGGCTGCGGTCCTTGAGGCCCAGCAGCATCACGTGGTAAGCCATCGGCGCGAAGGTCAGCTCGCCCTTGGCCGGCACGGCGACGCTGGGCACTTGTTGCATCTTCATCAAGTCGCCTTGCATTACATGCTCGTGCAGCTCGGCTTTTTCGGCGACGCTGGTTTCAACGCCGAGCAGGCGATCGGGGGCAGCACCGGTGTTATGAATCACGAAATACGCCGCAACGGTGGGCGCATTCGGCGGCAACTCCTGGGACCAGGGATCGCTGACCAGCAGGTCGCCGGCCTTGTAGTCATCGGCATTGGCGGCACTGAACACCGGCAGCAGCAACGCCGCCAGAAGCAGGGAAGATTTAAGCATGGCAGTTCTCCAGAACGGTTCTAAAACGCAGTTCACTTGCGAAGAGGATCAGACCGTTGGAGAGGCGCGGGGATTGAGGCTCGGCCATTGCTGGCGTGGCGTGGGGTTCTGCAAGGCAGGCGCGGGCAGGCTGCGCAGTGCTTCGAACCGCGTGACATACAACTGCGGCACATGCCCCGGCAACGCCAGCAACTGCGCGGAGCCCGAGCAACACCAGCAATGCTGCATGGCGGAATGATCATCCTGCGGCGCCGGAACTTCCAGCTTACCCAGGGCGATCGTCTTCAGGCTGGCGCCGTTGGAAGAACAAAAACTGCCCCACATCAGCCGCTTGACCGGGTCATCCGTCTGCTGCATCGCACTGGCCAACGGCATGGCAAACGCATTGAACAGCACTGCAAGGCAGGCGATCCAGGCAATTGCAAAGCGTTGACGGGCCATGGCGGATAATCCGTGGGGTTAATCGATCAGACGGGTATTTAGCCTGATCGAGGGGGATAAGTAAAAAGCGGCGGTGTGGTTTGGTGTCGCAGTGCCGGGTGTGAGGATAGACGGGGAATCGAGGGGATGCCGATCAACAAGGCAACACAGTCCGATGTGGGAGGGTGGCTTGCCCCCGATAGCTGAGTGCCAGTCAGCCCATGTATGGCTGACACGTACCCATCGGGGGCAAGCCCCCTCCCACATTTGGATTGTGTTTGGCTATGAAGTGGCGTTGAGCCTGCGAGTTGCGCGGGCAATATCGGCTTGCGCCATTTTGATCAATGAACCATCGCCCGGGTCTTCTTCGATGCAGGCTTCGAGGAAAGCATCCATATCTTCTTGTGTTTGAAGATGGTCCGCAGTGTCGAAATTTGTGAATTTTGCCTGTCTATCAGGCAGGTATTGGGCTTTTTTCAGCCATTGGGTCAATCGGGCTGCGACTTTGGGTTCATCCCGTTTTAGTTCGTCGGCCTCAAGGCTTAGCGCGTGTGCGAACTCGGGATTCGCGATTATGTGTTCGATAATCGTACTTTCAGCAGGCCGAGTCGGGTTCTGCGTACGGGGTTTGTTAGTCATGTGAACCTCATGTTACGCCGGTGGACGAAGTGTTGAGGATCATCGCCAAGGGTATGCAGTTCTAGGTAGTCAGCGAGTTCCGTTGCGCATGTAGGTAAAGTCTCCTTGATCCGTTACGCAGTCCGAATATGAATTCGTGCACAGAAATCTCCGACAACTCTTTGAGGTTGCCGGTAGGAAACTCAATCACTAGGCTCCGTACACCGCTGCAAACTCAGCGGACGGGCGTCGCGGCTCGGATTGATTAAGCATTGCCTCCTTTCAGTTGACGCTTTTTTATCGTCTACTGTGCGGCGATATGGTGGCTGTGCGCGGGATACCTTCGGGTATGCCGGCTTCCTTAATCTCCGGTCCGCGAACCTGCGCACAGCTGCCACCCCCATCGCATCGCGGCGATTAGTTGGCAGCTCCACTTAGATTAAGGAGCTCCACCATGATCAAACTCACCCCCAATCCCCCCGTCCGGCTGTTCACCGTGGCCGACGGCATCAGCACCGAAGACCTGCTGGTCAATCTCAGCGAAACACTCGCCTCGGCCAATGCGCTGAGTTGCGACCTGGCCTTTGACCTGGAAGGATCGAAAAGAGAGGAGTTGCTGGGCGTCGCGCAGTTGATTGAGCTTGCCCAGTTGTTAGCCGAACGGGCTCATGATGGTGTCGGGCAGGCTACAGCGGCAGGCAGCTGATAACCCAGTCCAAATGTGGGAGGGGGCTTGCTCCCGATAGCGGTGGATCAGCCAACAATTCAGTGAATGACACGCCGCAATCGGGAGCAAGTCGAACCGTCGCACCGCCCCTCCCACATTGGATCGCTGTTGTTCAGCGAGAACGGATTGCCAGCAGCACCTCAGCCACGTTGGTGAATTCTCGATCCACCGCCGCCAACACCGGTCGCTTCAACACCAACACCGGTAGCCCCTGTTCCCGCGCCACTTCGAGCTTCGGTTCGGTAGCCGTGCTGCCGCTGTTCTTGCTGATCAGCACGTCGATCTGGCGGCGCTCAAACAGCGCACGTTCTTCGTCGATCAAAAACGGCCCGCGGGCGCCGATCACTTCACAACGCCCATTGCCCGGATACACATCCAGTGCGCGCAATGTCCAGAATTGCCCCTCAGGGATTTCCTCGAGGTGCTGTAACGGTTCGCGTCCCAGGGTAAACAGTGGCCGCTTGAAAGGCTCAAGCGCTTCGATCAGCTCGGCCCAGTCACTCACCTCACGCCAATCATCACCGGCCTGCGGCTGCCACGCGGGTCGGCGCAATGCCCAACATGGCACGCTGCACAGCTTCGCTGCCTCGGCTGCATTGCGGCTGATTTGCGCTGCATACGGGTGGGTCGCGTCGAGGATCAGGCTGATCTGTTCATCGCGAACGAATTGCGCCAAGCCTGCGGCGCCACCGTAACCACCGACCCGCACTTGGCAGGTGAGATCGGTAGGCACCCGCCCAACCCCGGCCAGGCTGTAGATATGCCCAGGCCCCAAGGTTCGCGCGATGGCCAGCGCTTCCGTCACGCCACCCAGCAGCAGAATCTTGTTCATAGCGGCTTGACCACTTCCAGCAAGGTAATCGGCAATGCCTGGCGCCACGTATCGAACTCGCCCAACGGCTGCGCCTGGGCCACATGAACGCGCGTCAGTTCACCGCCGTGCTCCGCGCGCCAGTTCATCAGGGTCATTTCGCTCTGCAGGGTGACGGCATTGGCAACCAAGCGCCCCCCCGGACGCAGCCGTTGCCAGCAGGTATCGAGTACGCCATCACGGGTGACGCCGCCACCGATAAAGATCGCGTCCGGGGCTTCCAGGCCGTCCAATGCCTGCGGCGCGGTGCCGCGAACCAGTTGCAGGCCGGGTACGCCGAGCGCGTCACGGTTATATTCGATCAAGGCTTGGCGGCCTTCGTCGGCTTCGATCGCCAGTGCCCGGCAGCTTGAATGTGCGCGCATCCATTCGATGCCGATGGAGCCGCTGCCCGCGCCCACGTCCCAGAGCAGCTCGCCGGGCATCGGGGCGAGGCGGGCTAGGGTGATGGCGCGCACATCGCGTTTGGTCAGTTGGCCGTCGTGTTTGAAGGCCGCATCCGGCAGGCCGGCGAGGCGCGACAGGCGCGGTGCGTCGGGATCGGCCAGGCAGTCGATGGCGAGCAGGTTAAGGTCGGCCACCGCTGGCTCACCCCACGACTGCGCGATGCCGTCGATACGTCGCTCCTGCGCGCCGCCCAGGTGTTCAAACACGCTCAACCGGCTGGGGCCATAGCCGCGCTCGGCCAATAATGCGGCAATCAACGCCGGGCTGCTGCCGTCATTGCTCAACACCAGCAAGCGCACGCCACTGGCCAGGTGCGCATGGATCGCCGCCAACGGCCGGGCCACCACAGACACGCTCACCACCTCCTGCAACGGCCAGCCCAGCCGCGCCGCCGCCAGGGATACGGAGGAGGGCGCCGGCAAGATCAACAGTTCTTCAGTCGCCACCTGCCGCGCCAGGCTGGCGCCCACGCCGTAGAACATCGGATCACCGCTGGCCAGTACGCACACCGGCTCACCGCGCCGCGCCAGCACCGGCGCCAGGGAAAACGGGCTTGGCCATAACTGGCGCTCACCACTGATACACAGTGGTAAAAGGTCCAACTGGCGCTGAGCCCCTATAATCCGCGTGGCGCGCAGCAGGGCATGCCGGGCGTTTCTGCCCAGGCCCTTGAAGCCGTCTTCACCGATGCCTACTACCGTCAGCCAGGGCGACATATCAATTCCTTGAACGACATCCGACGGGCAGGCTTTTCATGCCGCCGGACAAAGCAGGCATAATACCGCGCCTTTACCCGTCAACCGGTAGCCCCGTGAACCCAACGCCCGCTCTGAATACCTTGCGCCCCTCGGCTTGTCCGGGGTTGTTGCGTATCGTCCAGGCGCTGGACGGCGGCATCTGCCGGGTCAAACTGGCCGGTGGCGCCATCAGTGCAGCCCAGGCCAACGCCGTGGCGGACGCTGCCCAGGCTTACGCGGGCGGGGTGATCGAGGCGACCAACCGCGCCAACCTGCAGATTCGCGGGATCGGCGCCGAGCAGGACGCCCTCATCGCGATGCTGCTGGCGGTAGGCCTCGGCCCGAGCCACGCGGCCGGCGATGATGTGCGCAACCTGATGCTCAGCCCCAGCGCCGGCATCGACCCACAGATGCTGTTCGACACCCGCCCGCTGGCCGGGCAGATCCTCGCCATCCTGGAAAACCATCCGCGCTTTCATGAGCTGTCGGCAAAATTCGCCGTGCAACTGGATGGCTTCGAGGCCTTGGCGATGCTGGAGCATCATCACGACCTGTGGCTGTCGGCCTTCGAGCAAGCCGGTGAAACCCTGCTGGCGTTCGGCCTGGCCGGTTGCCCTGGGCAGGATGCGCCGTTGGCCGCGGTGCGATTGGACCAGGGCCATGCACTGGTGGTGGCGGTGCTGGAAGCCTTTCTCGACCTGGCCACGCCGGAACAAACGCGCATGCGCCACCTGGCTGTGGATAAGTTACTGAGCCGCCTGAACGTGCCGCTACTGCCGGCGGACGGGTTCAAACGCCCGGCCAGCAGTGCGCCGGGCCACCTGGGCAGTTATCCACAGCACCAGCAAGACCTGTTCTATGTCGCCGCCGTCGCCCCCCTGGGCCGCCTGAACCCGGCGATGCTCAAGGGCGCCGCGCAACTTGCCAGCGAGCATGGCGACGCCACCTTGCGTTTCACTCCCTGGCAAGGCCTGTTGCTGCCCAACCTCACCCAGCCCGATGTGGTGATCGAGCAATTAACTCAATTGGGCTTTCTCTGCGCCGCCGACCAACCCCTGGCGCACATGATCGCTTGCACCGGTTCCAGCGGCTGCGGCAAAGGCCTGGCGGATACCAAGACCGACGCCCTGCAATTGGCCGCCCTGCAACCTGGTCACGCCGTTCACCTGTCCGGTTGCCCGCGCTCCTGCGCCGCCGCGCACACCGCACCGGTGACCTTGCTGGCGGTGAGCCCCGGCCACTACGACCTCTATTTTCGCGACGCAGCCCATCCAGGTTTTGGCCGGCTGCACGCGCGCACCCTTTCTATTGAAGCGACGGGCGCCTTGCTGCGCGCTCGCCCACGGAGCAACACCGATGATTGATTACATCCGCGACGGTCAGGAGATCTACCGCAACTCCTTCGCCATTATTCGCGCGGAAGCCAAGTTGGAGCGTATCCCGGCCGATCTGGAAAAACTCGCGGTGCGGGTGATTCATGCCTGCGGCATGGTCGAGGCCATCGACGGCCTGCAGTTTTCCGAGGGCGCAGGCAAGGCCGGGCGCGAAGCGCTGGCGGCGGGCGCGCCAATTCTGTGCGATGCGCGGATGGTCTCCGAAGGCGTGACCCGTGCGCGCCTGCCGGCCAACAACCCGGTGATCTGCACCTTGCGCGACGACAGCGTGCCGGAGCTGGCGCGGGAGCTGGGCAATACACGTTCCGCAGCAGCCCTGGAACTATGGCGCCCGCACCTGGCCGGTAGCGTGGTGGTGATCGGCAACGCGCCGACCGCCTTGTTCTACCTGTTGGAGATGCTTGATGCCGGCGCGCCGAAACCGGCGCTGATCCTGGGCTTTCCGGTGGGTTTTGTTGGTGCCGCCGAATCCAAGGCAATGCTCGCCGCTGACAGTCGCGGCGTGCCGTTCGTGATCATGCAGGGCCGCCTGGGTGGCAGCGCCATGGCCGCCGCCGCCGTCAATGCGCTCGCCACGGAGGTTGAATAATGCACGCACGCGGACGTCTGATCGGCCTGGGCGTGGGCCCCGGTGACCCGGAACTGATCACCCTCAAGGCGCTGCGCCTGCTGCGCGAGTCGCCGGTGGTGGCGTACTTCGTGGCCAAGGGCAAGAAGGGTAACGCCTTCGGCATCATCGAAGACCATCTGGTGCCCCAGCAAACCCTGATGCCGCTGGTGTATCCGGTGACCACCGAGGCGCTGCCGGCACCGCTGTCCTATGAACAGGTGATTAGCGACTTCTACGAC
Organism: Pseudomonas sp. R5-89-07; assembly: GCF_003851685.1. NCBI lineage: Bacteria > Pseudomonadati > Pseudomonadota > Gammaproteobacteria > Pseudomonadales > Pseudomonadaceae > Pseudomonas > Pseudomonas sp. R5-89-07. The sequence goes on from NZ_CP027727.1 coordinate 704,730, forward strand.
ACGGCCAGCGTCGACGTGGCCGCGCATTTGGATGCGGGCCGCGACGTGGCGGTGATCTGCGAAGGCGATCCGTTCTTCTACGGCTCCTACATGTACCTGCACGACCGCCTCGCCGAGCGCTATGAAGCGCAAGTGATTCCAGGCGTGTGTTCGATGCTGGGCGGCGCTTCGGTATTGGGCGCGCCGCTGGTGTATCGCAATCAGAGCCTGTCGGTGCTGTCGGGCGTGTTGCCTCACGATGACCTCAAGCGCCGGCTGGCCGACGCGGATGCGGCGGTGATCATGAAGCTGGGGCGCAACTTCCCCAAGGTGCGCCAGGTGTTGGAAGAACTCGGCCTGGCCGGGCGTGCGCTGTACGTGGAGCGCGCCACCATGGCCAACCAGAAGATCGTGCCGCTGGACCAGGTGGAGCCGATGTCGTCGCCGTATTTCTCGTTGATCATCGTGCCCGGTGAACGGTGGCAAGGTTGATGAGCCCGGCGATTGTCATCCTGGGCCAGGGCAGCCTGGCAACCGCGCGCCGGATCCAGCAGCTTTACCCGGCTGCGCTGATCCACGGCCTGGACGGTCGGGTTGAAGGTGCAGACCAGAACTACAGCGAATTCGGCGCCACGCTGCGCCAGCTCTACCAGCAGGGCACGCCGCTGATTGCGCTGTGCGCCGCCGGCATTGTCATCCGTACCCTTGCGCCGCTGTTGCTCGAAAAAGGTGAGGAGCCGGCAGTGCTGGCCGTCGCCGAAGACGGCAGCGCCGTGGTGCCACTGCTGGGTGGCCTGGGCGGCGTGAACGTGATGGCGCGGGACATTGCCGCTGCGCTGGGCGTGGCGGCAGCGATCACCACCAGCGGCGAGTTGCGCTTCGGCACCTGCCTGCTCAACCCGCCCAAGGGATATGCATTGGCGGACCTGGAACTGGGCAAGCGCTTTGTTTCGGACCTGCTGGCCGGTGAAAGCGTGCGCATCGAAGGCGCGGCGCCCTGGCTGGACCAGGCCAACCTGCCGCAGGACCCGCACGCCCGCCTGGCGATTCATGTCGGCAGTGCCGAGCGTGCGCCCGCCGCCAACGAATTGCTGATTTACCCGAAGACGGTGTGCGTCACCTGCAAGCCGGGTGAGCACCTGGCGGCCCGTGTACGCACGGCCTTGAACGAAGCGGGCATTGCCGTGCAATCGCTGGCGTGCCTGCTGGCGAGCGACCTGCAGATGGCCGAAGCGTCATTGCATGAGGCCGCGCTGGCGCTGGGCGTGCCGCTGCGGTTTGCCCCGCTTGCGCCGCACGCAGACATCAGCATCAGCGTGGCTGAACAGCCCTTGGATTTGCCACAGATAGGCCGCCCACGCGGGCGCCTCGCCGTGATCGGCCTCGGCCCTGGCGCCGCCGACTTGATGGTGCCGGCCGTCAAGGCCGAGTTGGTACGTTGCACCGATGTGCTGGGCTATGAAACCTACGTGCGCATGGCCGGGCCGTTCCGTGATGACCAGGTGCAGCACTGCACCGACAACCGCGAAGAAATGCAGCGCGCCCGCCACGCCTTCGAACTGGCCGCCCAAGGGCGCTCGGTGGTGGTGGTGTCGTCCGGCGACCCGGGTGTGTTCGCCATGGCGGCTGCGGTGATCGAGGCGTTGCATGAGTCCAGCGACCCCGCCTGGCACCAGGTCGACCTGCAGATCCTGCCTGGCGTCTCGGCGTCGCTGGCCACCGCTGCCCAGGCCGGCGCGCCGCTGGGGCATGATTTTTGTGTGATGTCGCTGTCGGACAACCTCAAGCCGTGGTCGATCATCGAAAAGCGCCTGGACCTCGCGTCCCAGGCCGACCTGGCGTTGGCGTTCTACAATCCGATTTCCCGAGCGCGGCCGTGGCAACTGGGGCGTGCGCTGGAGATCGTCGCGCAGCACCGCACGCCTGAAACGCCGGTGGTGCTGGGCCGCGATATCGGTCGTCCCGGCCAGACACTGCGCGTCACCACGCTGGGGCAGCTCACCCCGGGCCAGGTGGACATGCGCACCATGGTGCTGGTCGGCTCGTCCACCACCTGCACGTTTGCGCGTGCCGGCGGCGGGGAGTGGGTGTACACACCGCGCTGGTACGGTGATAAACCCGCCTCCTGAAAACGCCGAGGCGATGGCCGGAAAGCTCCGAATGACTCAAGGATTTTCCTGCGGTTGTTCGGAGCTTTTTCTTTTTCTCACGCAGAAACAATGAAGCCCTTGCTTGATGCCGCGCTGTTACTGGGCGTCACGTTCCGGCGCGCCGCGACAAGGGATGTTTGTCGCCTGGAAAGCCTGGAGGTGGGTGGACTAGTGTGGTTACAAGCCCCGAGTCGGGGCGTATGTGGAGAGTTGAAAATGGAGCGACATCACAGAAGGATCAACACTAAAAAGAGGCGCAAGCTGATCGCCGCCTACAAATTGCCGGGTGCGCCAGGAAGTCCCGCAGCGCTACCGCGGGACACCGACGATGACTGCAATGCGGCGGTGGTCAACAACGGCGTGATTTCATTTGCCGAGGGGCTTTCCGGGCTCAACCGCGAATACATCCGCAAAAGCTACCTGTTGGCCAGCAGCTATGTCAGCGATGTATTGAAAATCAACCGGGGCAGCGAGGCCTGGTACGACGAATTCATTAAAGTGATGACCAGCTTGGGCTGGTTGCCGATACGTAGCCGCTTCGAGCGGGTCTCACGTTCGGGCAAGGGCCTGACGGTGCAACTGGCGGCGCTCAATATCATCGGCGCGATGCTTGCCTCGATGTCTGTTTCGGGGCCGCTGCTGAGCATGCTGCCGAAACTGGCGGCGGATGCGCTGGAGGCCTTGAAGCAACAGCCGGCATCTTTCGAATTGTTCAAACGCAACAGCACGGTGCACGAGGGCGGCGATTTTGGCCTGGCTTCCTGCGCCGAGAAGGACGGCGAATTGATGATGGTGCTGGTGACCTACAGCACCCACGGTGTGGACAAGCAGGTGGGGCTGCCCTTGCTGGAGTGGGACAGTTCCTCGTTCGAAGCTTTCAGCGGGCAAACCTGCCTGGTGCTGAATACCTCGATGGTCAACGAGAAAACTATCCAGCTGATGCGCGAGAGCGCGGGCGATAAGGTGCAGCAGGCGATTGCCCAATACCGGATCTAAGGCACCAGGTAACCGCGCACGCCGGTAAAGATGATTTGCGCGGCCAGGGCACACACGAACAACCCCATCAACCGGCTGACAATCTGCAAGCCCTGGTCGCCGAGAATCCGCTCGATCCGATTGGACAGGTACAGCACCACGCCCACGGTGAGGCTGGCCAGGGCGATGCTGAGGATGGCCGTGAGCTTGTCGTCCCAATGGGGCTGGCTCACCCCCATCACCAGCAGCGCACCGATGGTACCGGGGCCGACCGTCAGCGGGATGGTCAGCGGCACGATGGTCACGTCCTGCTGCACGTTATCGGTCTGCACCGCCGACTTGCCCTGGGCCATGCCCAGCGCGGAAATAAACAGCACACTGCCGGCACCGATGCGGAACGCGTCCACGGTAATGCCGAACACACTGAAAATCACCCGGCCGAACAGGTACAACAGCACGCTCGACACCAGGGTCGCCAGCGCGACTTTCCAGGCCAGGCGCCGCCGCTCCTTGCTGGAATAGCCACGCGTCAGGCTGATAAAGCAGGACAGCACGAAGAACGGGCTATAGAGCACCAGCATCTTCAGGTAAACGCTGAATAACACGTGGAGCATGAGCGCGGCTCGCGGCAGTAGAAGAAGTGTCGAGAGTCTAACAGGCGACATGACACAAATGTGGGAGGGGGCTTGCCCCCGATAGCGGTTTGTCAGTGACAGATACTGAGCCTGACACACTGCAATCGGGGGCAAGCCCCCTCCCACATTTGATCGCATTCCAAGTCAGGAGGGGGCGTGTTCGGGCCGCTGTTGGCGCTGCGCCACCCAGAACTCCACCAATTCACGCAACTGCGACAGCTCCACCGGCTTGGCCATGTGTCCGTCCATCCCGGCCTGGCGCGCGCGCTCCTTGTGTTCCGAGAGGATGTGCGCGGTCAGCGCTACCACCGGCGTGCGCACACGTTGATGGCTGACTTCCCACGCGCGCAACTGCTGGGTAGCGGAGAAACCGTCGAGGACCGGCATTTCGCAGTCCATCAACACCAGGTCATAGCGCTGGGCTTTCATCGCCTCCAACGCTTCTTCGCCGTTGCTGGCGGTGTCCGGGTTGAGGTTGAGCTTGCCAAGCATGCCGCGTATCACTTTGGTGGAGATGCTGTTGTCTTCGGCCACGAGGATGCGGAAGTCGCTGGGCACCGTAATGGCTGCGGGCGTGGCAGGAGTGGGGCGAGGGTGAGCCGCGCCTTTGCTGCGTTGGGTCAGTTCGTCGGCCAGGGTGGTCTTGAGGGTGTAGCCGGCCACCGGTTTGGCGAGGATGCGCTTGATCCCGCAGTTGCGCGCGATGATCTTGCTCGGCGCGTTGCTGATGCCGGTGAGCATGATCAGCAGGATATCGTGGTTCAGGCTCGGGTCTTCCTTGATCTTCGCCGCCAGTTGCATGCCGGTCATGCCGGGCATGTTCTGGTCCAGCAGCACCACGTCGAAGTAATCGCGCAAGTGCGCCTTGGTGCGCAGCAGGGCCAGGGCCTCTTTGCCCGACGCCACGGCGCTGACGTTCAGGCCCCAGGCCGAGCATTGCTGCAACAGCACCTTGCGGCAGGTGTCGTTGTCGTCCACCACCAGCACGCGGGCGTCCTTGAGCGGGCCGTCGAGGTCGGAGGTCGGATGCTCGAGGCGCTCCGGGTCCAATGGCAGGGTCAGCCACAGGGTGCTGCCTTGATGGCTGCCGCTCTTGATACCGAATTCGCCATTCATCAGCAAGATCAACTGGCGCGCGATCACCAGGCCCAGGTGGCCGCTCAAGCGTGTCGCCGAGAGGAAATTCTTGCTGTGCAGTTCGCTGTGCAGCAGAGCGTCGCGTTCGGCGGCCTCCATCGGTACGCCGCTGTCTTGCACGGCAATGCGCAGGCGCGGCTTGGTGCTGCGTTCGTCGAGGGCCACGACGATCAGCACTTCGCCTTCGTCGGTCTTCTGCAGGGCGTTTTCCAGCAGGCTCAACAACGCCTGGCGCAGGCGTGTCGGATCGCCGCTGATCACGCGTGGCACCTGGGGCTGGATGAAGCTGATCAGCTCGACATTCTGCTGCTCGGCCTTGGCGCGGAAGATGCTCAGGCAGTCGTCGATCAGCGCGTTGAGGTCGAACTGCACATCGTCGAGTTCGATCTGCCCCGACTCGAGCTTGGAGATGTCGAGGATTTCGTTGATCAGCGTGAGCAACTCGTTACCGGCGCTGTGGATGGTCTGCACGTAGTCGCGCTGTTTCACCGACAACGGCGTGCCCAGCAGCAACTCGGTCATGCCCAGCACGCCGTTCATGGGGGTGCGGATTTCGTGGCTGATCTTCGCCAGGAATTCGGCCTTGGCGGCGATTTCGGCGTTGCTGGCGGCCAGGTCGCGGCTGAGGCTGAAGCGGGTTTCGACAATGGCGCGCTGGCGCTCGCCCAGGGCCAGGCTCATCAGCAGGCCGCTGAGGCAGATGAAGCTGAGCAGGGTCACGATCAGGCCTTGCGGCGCCACCAGCGTAAGGCCGAGCAGGGCGGGAAGAATGATCAACGTGCCGATGTTGAACACCACCATCCCTGCCACGAACAGGCGCGCCGGGCGATAGCCTTTCTGCCAGTGATAGGCCGAGACAAACAGCATGCTCAGGCCGGCCAGCGCCACCAGGGCATAGGTGATGATGTTCAGCGGCAGGGTGTTGACGAACAACAGCAACAGGCCGCACAGCACGATCAACAGGATGTCGGCCATCAACAGCTTGTTCAGTGGGTGCGGGCCCAGGGGCATGAAGAAGCGATAGGCAAACATCAGCCCGCACGGAGCGGTCAGCAGCAGGGCGAGATAGGCGCCGGGGGTTTGGATCGCGTGCCAGTTCGGCAGCCACGGCCCCACCACGTTGAGCAGCAATGCCAGGCTGAGCAGCAACAGGCATTCGCAGGCGGCCAGCCACAGGCTGCTGCGCGAGCGGTGGTAGGCGAAGCGCGTGAGATTATGCAGGATCAGCATCAACAGCACGCCGAACAGCAGGCCGTAGACCAGCGTCTGGTTCTGGTTGGCGGCGGCCAGTACAGCCGGTTCAAGGGTGATGTAGGGGCGCAGTTCGTGCTCCGACACCAGGCGCAGGTAAACCTCCAGCGGGCGCTGGCTCTGCGGCATCGGCAGCATGAAGTCACTGCTTGGCAGCGGGCGGTTGGCCTGGGGCTGGCGCGTACCGGTGGTTTGCTGTTCCACCAGGGTGTCGCCGTCCAGCACATAAAGGCTCAAGTGTGCGAGGTCTGGCGCAAACACCCGCAGCACTTGTTCATGCTTGCCGGGTTGCAGCTTGAAGCGTACCCACAACGCACCGTCCGGCTGCGCGGCGGTAATGCGGTCCAGTTCGATGGGGCTGAATTGATTGGTGTAGCGCGAGGAACGGATATCGCTCAGCTGCAGGTCGGCCTGTTCATCGAGCAATACTGCCCAACCACTGCCTTGCGCAGCGGCTTGAGCCGGGGCCAGGCAGAGCAGGGTCAGTAGACTGACGGTAAAAGCTATGGCGATCCTGAGCCAGCGCACGGCGAAGTCCCTTCGTAGGTGAATGCACGGGTTAACTATGCGCGGGGCGGCATGAGTACGGCAAGGGCCAGAGGCCCTTGCCTACCCGAACGGATAGCTACTCAGTTGCTCTCGCCACGCTCACGGGCAATGGCGCGGTAGCCGATGTCGGTGCGATAGAAGCAGCCTTTCCAGTCGATTTTCGCGGCCAGCTTGTATGCCTGTTGCTGCGCGGCGTCGACACTGGCGCCCATCGCGGTGGCGCACAGCACGCGGCCACCGGCGGTGACGACCTTGCCGTCCTTCAGCGCAGTGCCCGCATGAAACACCTTGCCTTCCAGCGCCGCTGCGGCGTCCAGGCCTTCGATCACATCGCCCTTGGCGTAATCGGCAGGGTAACCGCCGGCCGCCAGCACGATACCGACGCTCGGGCGTGGGTCCCACTGGGCTTCGACCTTGTCCAGGGCCTGGGCCAGCGCGGCTTCCACCAGCAGCACCAGGCTCGACTGCAGGCGCAGCATGACGGGTTGGGTTTCCGGGTCACCGAAGCGGCAGTTGAACTCGATGACTTTCGGGTTGCCGGCTTTGTCGATCATCAGGCCGGCGTAGAGGAAACCGGTGTAGACGTTGCCTTCGTCGGCCATGCCGCGCACGGTCGGCCAGATCACCAGGTCCATGACGCGCTGATGCACGTCGGCGGTGACCACCGGAGCCGGGGAGTAAGCGCCCATGCCGCCGGTGTTCGGGCCGCTGTCGCCGTTGCCGACACGCTTGTGGTCCTGGCTGGTGGCCATTGGCAGGACGTTCTTGCCGTCGACCATCACGATGAAGCTGGCTTCTTCGCCGTCGAGGAACTCCTCGATCACCACACGAGAACCCGCATCACCAAAGGCATTGCCGGCGAGCATATCGCGCACGGCATCCTCGGCTTCCTGCAGGGTCATGGCGACGATCACGCCTTTACCGGCGGCCAGGCCATCGGCCTTGATCACGATCGGCGCGCCTTTTTCACGCAGGTAAGCCAGGGCCGGCTCGATCTCGGTGAAGTTCTGGTAGTCGGCGGTCGGGATCTTGTGGCGCGCCAGGAAATCCTTGGTGAAGGCTTTCGAACCTTCCAGCTGAGCGGCGCCTGCGGTCGGGCCGAAGCAATCCAGGCCACGGCTGCGGAACAGGTCCACGACGCCCGCAACCAGCGGCACTTCCGGGCCGACGATGGTCAGCGAGACGTTTTTTTCTGCGAAGTCTGCCAACTGCTCCAGCGCCAGCACGTCGATCGCGACGTTTTCGCACTTGGTTTCAATGGCGGTACCGGCGTTGCCGGGGGCAACGAAGACTTTCTGGACGCGTGGGTCCTGGGCTACTTTCCAGGCCAGGGCGTGTTCACGGCCACCGCTGCCAATGATCAAAACATTCATTTCAAAAACCTCTGAGAAACGCTGTGCTTCTTTGTAGGAGCGAGCTTGCTCGCGAAGGTCGTGAACGATGACGAGGGGAACCTGACACCCCGTGGCGTTTTTGAGTTTTTCGCGAGCAAGCTCGCTCCTACAGTAGAGAAGCGGTGCTGTTTAGTGGCGGAAGTGGCGCATGCCAGTGAAGACCATGGCGATACCCGCTTCGTCGGCCGCGGCGATGACTTCAGCGTCACGCATCGAACCACCCGGTTGGATCACGGCGGTCACGCCGGCTTTCGCGGCGTTATCCAAACCGTCACGGAACGGGAAGAACGCATCGGAAGCCATGACCGAACCCACCACTTGCAAGCCGGCGTGTTCAGCCTTGATCGCGGCGATACGGGCCGAGTTCACACGGCTCATCTGGCCAGCGCCGACGCCGATGGTCTGGCGGTTCTTGGCGTAGACGATGGCGTTGGATTTAACGTACTTGGCCACTTTCCAGGCGAAAATCAGGTCATTGATCTCTTGCTCGGTCGGGGCGCGCTTGGTCACCACTTTCAAGTCGTCGCTGCCGATCATGCCGATGTCGCGGCTCTGGACCAGCAGGCCGCCATTGACGCGCTTGTAGTCCCAGGCAGCGGCGCGCTCAGCCGACCATTCGCCGCAGGCCAGCAGGCGCACGTTGGCTTTGGCCGCGACGATGGCGCGGGCCTCTTCACTGACGCTTGGCGCGATGATCACTTCAACGAACTGACGCTCGACGATGGCCTTGGCCGTCTCGGCATCCAGTTCACGGTTGAAGGCGATGATGCCGCCGAATGCCGACTCGGTGTCGGTGGCGTAGGCCAGTTCGTAGGCCTGGCGGATCCCGCCTTCAGCGTCCGGGCTCACGGCTACGCCGCACGGGTTGGCGTGCTTGACGATCACGCAGGCCGGCTTGACGAAGCTCTTCACGCATTCCAGCGCGGCGTCGGTGTCGGCCACGTTGTTGTAGGACAACTCCTTGCCTTGCAGCTGGGTCGCGGTGGCGATACCCACTTCGGCTGGCTTGGCCTCAACGTAGAACGCCGCGCTCTGGTGCGGGTTCTCGCCGTAGCGCATTTCCTGGGCCTTGATGAACTGGCTGTTGAAGGTGCGCGGGAACTGGCTGCGGCCTTCTGTGCTCAGGGTTTCAGCGGCCTGGTTCACGGTGCCCATGTAGTTGGCGATCATGCCGTCATAGGCCGCGGTGTGTTCGAACGCCTTGAGCATCAGGTCGAAACGCTGGGCGTAGGTCAGGCCGCCGGCCTTGAGGCTTTCGAGCACCTGGGCGTAGTCGCTGGCGTTAACCACGATGGCCACGTCTTTGTGGTTCTTGGCCGCCGAGCGAACCATGGTCGGGCCGCCGATGTCGATGTTTTCGATGGCGGTCGGCAGGTCGCAGCCTGGCTTGTTGATGGTGGCTTCGAACGGGTAAAGGTTAACGGCCACCAGGTCGATCGGCTTGATGCCGTGCTCGTTCATGATGGCGTCGTCGATACCGCGACGGCCGAGGATGCCGCCGTGGATTTTCGGGTGCAGGGTCTTGACCCGACCGTCCATCATTTCCGCGAAACCGGTGTAGTCCGCGACTTCTACTGCGGCCACGCCGTTGTCCTGCAGCAGTTTGAAGGTCCCGCCCGTGGAGAGGATTTCCACGCCCAGGGCTTCCAGCTCCCGGGCAAATTCGAGGATCCCGGTCTTGTCGGAAACACTGATCAAGGCGCGGCGGATCGGCAGGCGGGTAGTCTGGTCGGTCATCTCAATTTCCATCAAAAGCAAAGGAGTCAGCAAAAAAGGCGACCGTTTTTACGCGGGCGCCTTTCTGGTTTGATTGAATGCTTACAGCAAATCGTATTGCTTGAGCTTTTTGCGCAAGGTGCCACGGTTGAGGCCCAGCAGCTCACTGGCTTTGGTCTGGTTGCCCTTGACGTAGTTCATCACGCTTTCGAGCAAGGGCGCCTCGACTTCGGAGAGCACCAGGTTGTACACGTCCGTGACGGAAGCACCCTCAAGGTGGGCGAAATAATTGTGCAGCGCCTTTTCGACACTGCCGCGAAGGGTCTGGCCTTCTTCGCTCGGCGTGTTGAGGTGCTGTTTCAAATTGACGTTGTCGCTCACGGGTGTTGTTCCACTCACTAAAGTCTCGGTCATCATCGTCATGCGGCCACCCCTTCTCCATCCCCTGTTCCCAGGCTCTTGTCACGTTCGGCGAAGAACTCACGAACGGTGGCGACCTGTGCCTGCGTTTCATCCAAACGATTGAACTGAGCGCGAAATTCCTTGGCGCCCGGCAAGGTGGCGAGGTACCAGCCGACATGCTTGCGAGCAATGCGTACGCCCATCACATCCCCATAGAAGGTGTGCAGGGCGGTCAGATGCTCTAGCAGAATACGTTCCACCTCGGACAACTCCGGTGCCGGCAACACGTCGCCGGTACGCAGAAAATGTTCGATCTCACGGAAAATCCATGGCCGCCCCTGGGCGGCCCGGCCGATCAACAAACCGTCGGCACCGGTTGCATACAGCACGCGCCGGGCCTTTTCGGCAGAGTCGATATCGCCATTGGCAAACACCGGCATCGACACGGCCTGCTTGATCGCGGCAATCGTGTCGTACTCGGCTTCACCGGTATAAAGGTCGGCGCGGGTGCGGCCATGCACCGCCAGCGCTGCAATCCCTGCCTGTTCGGCGATCTTCGCCACCGTCAGGCCATTCTTGTTGTCCCGGTCCCAACCGGTACGAATCTTCAGGGTTACCGGCACATCGACTGCGGCGACAACGGCCTGCAGGATCTCGGTAACCAACTGCTCATCTTTCAACAAGGCGGAACCTGCGGCCTTGTTGCAAACCTTCTTGGCCGGGCAGCCCATGTTGATGTCGATGATCTGCGCGCCCAGCTCCACGTTGGCCCGGGCTGCGTCCGCCAGCATTTGCGCATCACCGCCGGCGATCTGCACCGAGCGCGGCTCGGGATCACCTTCGTGGATCATGCGCATCCGCGATTTGCGGGTGTTCCACAAACTCATGTCGCTGGTGACCATTTCAGAGACTACTAGACCCGCGCCCAAACGTTTGCAGAGCTGACGAAAGGGCTGGTCGGTGACACCCGCCATCGGGGCGAGGATCAAGCCGTTGTGCAATGTATATGGACCGATGCGTACCGCCGACATAGGACTTCCCTGTTGTGGGGCCGGATCATTAGAGTTCGAAAAAGGGTTGGCATGATACCCGCTCTCGATGACGGGTTAAAGGCTGAATTGGATAAAATCTGAACAGTTATTTTTTTATCGCCATCGGTTTGGTTGGTGCCGGCGCAGTCAATAATCTGCCGTCAAACCTTGGTTGCGGCGTGGCCTCACTCGGGCGAATGGAAGCTCAGGCTGTAATTCACGGCTTTGTTGCCTGGGTCGAGGATGTCCAGGGAAATGTGGATCGGTGTCTGCGAAGGCATCTCGCTGACCCCGGCCAGCTCGCCGCTGAGGTACTCGGCGGGCTTGAAGCGCCGACTGGCGATCAGGCCGCCGTTGAGGTCGGCAAAGCGCAGTTCCAGCAGCGGGAAGGGCTGGGAGAAGGTGGCGCGGTTGTAGATGATCGCGTCCACCACCAGCGCGCCGGCGAATTCCGGGTGGCTGCGCACCACCAGGTTGCTGCTCTTGATATGGGCGATATCGACCCGTGATGGCACGCTGCAGCCCAGTTTCGGGCACAGTTGCTGGAACCATGGGCGGTAGGCGTCCTGCCGGGCCAGCTCGTCGAATTGATAGGCGATGTACTGGCCCGCCAGGCCGGCGGCGGCGAGCAATACGAGGATGATCCAGGTCAGGCGCCGACCCCAGCCGGACGGGCGTTTCTGCGTATACAGGTGCAGCGGGTCGTCCTCCAGGTCCTGGAACACGTCGTCATGGGCACCGGACTCGGCGCGGGGTCGCTTGCGCCGTGATGGCGGGCGGTCATCGAGTGCGTCCGCCGATGGCGTCAGGGGCGTGAACGGTGGGTCTGGCTCGTCGTCGTGCGGGGTCGAGCGCAGTGGCGGTTCGTCGTCGATGCCGTCGCTGTGAAACGACAACGACGGTTCGGTGCGCTCGCTTGGCTCCGGCTCGGCTTCATCAGGCTGCACGCGCTCTTGCGGCGGCTCGCTGAACAGGCTGGCGGCCCACTTTTCTTCCTCGGCTTTGATCGTGTTGCGGCTGGCGCTGAGCGTTTCTTCCTTGTGCCGACGGTCGGCCCCGGGCTGGCGGCGTTCTGCGCCGACGGGCTGGGTGTGCTGAATCTCGCGGCGCTCGAGCTTGGCCAGTTCCTCGTCCAAGTCCAGGTTGTCCAGATCCAGCTCTTCGGCGGTCCACTGTTTCTGGCTTATTGCACGCGGCGGCGCAGGCGTTGGCTCAATCGTGGTGGGCTGCTCAGGTTCCGTCGTCGACGCCTGAGCCCGTTGCTCCAGCAACTGGCGAGCGGCATTGAACACCTGCAGGCACGAGCCGCAGCGCACCACGCCACGGGCCACGCTCAACTGAGCGTGGTTGACGCGAAAGCGTGCTTGGCAGTGCGGGCACTGGGTGACGAAACTGTCGGTCATGCGGCCATCCGATTCAGACAAGCGCTCATTCTAGCGCCGACGACCGCTGATGCGTACCCAGCCGTCACGGTTGGCGATAGGGTCCAGCTCGAAATCCTTGGCGTAGGCCGCAGCGACGTCTTCACCCTGCTCGGCGAGAATGCCCGACAGCGCCAGGCGCCCGCCAGGCTTGACCAGGCTCGACAGTTGCGGCGCCAGCGACACCAGCGGCCCGGCGAGAATGTTGGCGACCAGCACATCGGCCTGTACCTGGGGCAGGTCTTCAGGCAGATAAAGTGGGAATTTGGCTTCAGGGATGTGGTTGCGCCCGGCGTTATCGCGGGAGGCTTCCAACGCTTGCACGTCGATATCGGTGCCCACGGCCTCCTTGGCGCCCAGCAGCAGAGCGGCGATGGCCAGGATCCCCGAGCCGCAGCCGAAGTCGAGCACGTTGCTGTCGGTCAGGTCCTGGCCGTCCAGCCATTCCAGGCACAGCGCGGTGGTGGGGTGAGTGCCGGTGCCGAACGCCAGGCCCGGGTCCAGCAGCAGGTTGACCGCATCCGGCTCCGGGGCGGCGTGCCAGCTCGGGACGATCCACAGGCGCTGACCGAACCGCATGGGCTGGAAGTTATCCATCCAGCTGCGTTCCCAATCCTGGTCTTCGATCACTTCGCTGTGATGCTCCGGCAGTGGGCCGCCGGTGAGCAGTTCCATATGGGCCAGTACGCTGGCGGCATCGGTGCCGTCTTCGAACAGGGCCAGCAGATGGGTGTGGGACCACAGCGGGGTGGTGTTGAGTTCGGGTTCGAAGATCGGCTGGTCTTCGGCGTCCATGAAGGTCACCGACACGGCGCCGACTTCGAGGAACGCGTCTTCGTAGGTTTCGGCTTGTTCTGGGCTGATGGCGAGACGGACTTGCAGCCAAGGCATGGCGGGCACCTTTGAAAAAATGAGTGTGCAGCCGGGGTGGGGCTGCGAAAGCGCGCAAGTTTACGCGAGCGAACAGCAGAAGACGACATTACTGAATGAATGCGGACCAAATGTGGGAGGGGGCTTGCCCCCGATTGCAGTGCGTCAGTCTCAGTATCTGTAACTGATCCACCGCCATCGGGGGCAAGCCCCCTCCTACATTTGAACGGTGTACATCTTGGACATCGCGGTTCCAGAAACAACAAAGCCGCCCGAAGGCGGCCTTGTTGGGTGGAGCACTTACTGGTTGGCCAGCTTGTGTTCCAGGTAGTGAATGTTCACACCACCCTCGCAGAAGCCTTCATCACGAACCAGGTCCCGGTGCAGCGGGATGTTGGTCTTGATGCCGTCGACCACGATTTCGTCCAGGGCGTTGCGCATACGGGCCATGGCCTCGTCGCGGGTCGCGCCCCAGGTGATCAGCTTGCCGATCAGCGAGTCGTAGTTGGACGGAACCTTGTAGCCGCTGTACAGGTGCGAATCCACACGTACGCCGTTGCCGCCGGGCGCGTGGAAATGCTTGACCAGGCCAGGGCTTGGGATAAAGGTTTTCGGGTCTTCGGCGTTGATCCGGCACTCCAGGGAGTGGCCGTGCATCTTCACGTCGTCCTGGGTGAAGGACAGCACGTTGCCAGCGGCGATGCTGAGCATCTCCTTAACGATATCGATACCGGTGACCATCTCCGAAACCGGGTGTTCTACCTGCACGCGAGTGTTCATCTCGATGAAGTAGAAACGGCCGTTCTCGTAGAGGAACTCAAAGGTACCGGCGCCACGGTAGTTGATGTCGATGCACGCCTTGACGCAGCGTGCCAGGACTTCCTGGCGCGCTTTTTCGTCCAGGCCGGGTGCCGGTGCTTCTTCCAACACCTTCTGATGACGACGCTGCAGGGAGCAATCGCGGTCGCCCAGATGGATGGCGTGGCCCTGGCCGTCGGACAGTACCTGCACTTCCACGTGACGTGGGTTGGTCAGGTACTTTTCCAGGTAGACCATCGGGTTGCCGAACCAGGCGCCCGCTTCGGAGCGGGTCTGCTTGGCGGCTTCGATCAGGTCTTCTTCCTTGTGCACCACGCGCATGCCGCGACCACCACCACCACCGGCGGCCTTGATGATCACCGGGTAGCCGACTTCGCGACCAATGCGCAGAGCGGTTTCCTCGTCTTCAGGCAACGGGCCGTCGGAGCCAGGAACGGTTGGCACGCCGGCCGCGATCATGGCGTCCTTGGCCGATACCTTGTCGCCCATCAGGCGAATGGTTTCGGCTTTCGGGCCGATGAAGGCAAACCCGGATTTTTCCACCTGTTCGGCGAAATCGGCGTTTTCCGCAAGGAAGCCGTAGCCTGGGTGAATGCCATCAGCGCCGGTCACTTCGGCCGCAGCGATGATGTTCGAGACTTTCAGGTACGAGTTCGTGGCCAGTGGCGGGCCGATGCAGATGCTTTCGTCCGCCAGTTTCACGTGCATCAATTCGGTATCGGCCGTCGAGTAAACAGCGACGGTCTTGATGCCCTCTTCCTTACAGGCGCGCAGGATACGCAGCGCGATCTCGCCGCGGTTGGCGATCAGGACTTTTTGCAGTTTCTTCGCAGGTTTCAACATCGAAGGCGCTCCGCGGTTCAAACGATGGTGAACAGCGGCTGGTCGTACTCAACCGGCTGACCGTTTTCTACCAGGATGGATTCGATGACGCCGGCTTTTTCAGCGGTGATGTGGTTCATCATCTTCATCGCCTCAACGATGCAGATGGTGTCGCCCACTTTCACGGTCTTGCCCACTTCAACGAAGGCTGGCGAGGTCGGTGCCGGGGTGCGGTAGAAAGTACCCACCATTGGCGACTTGACCACGAAACCGTTCAGCGCAGGGGCTGCCGGTGCGGCAGGCGCGGCCGCTGGAGCGGCGGCAGGGGCAGCAGCGGCTGGAGCCGGTGCTTGCATCTGTGGCGCATAGAACTGTTGAGCCGGGGTCTTGCTGTGGCGGCTGATCCGTACGGACTCTTCGCCTTCCTTGATTTCCAGCTCGTCGATACCGGATTCTTCCAGCAGTTCGATCAGTTTCTTAACTTTACGGATATCCATGAATCATCAACTCCCAAGGGTCGGTCAGGGGCGTTTAGCCTGTTCTTCAACGTGTTCCAGGGCGGCCTCCAGGGCCAGTCGGTAACCGCTGGCGCCAAGGCCGCAGATCACTCCTACCGCTACGTCGGAGAAGTAAGAGTGATGGCGGAAAGCTTCGCGTTTGTGCACGTTCGATAAATGCACTTCGATGAATGGGATGCTCACCGCCAGCAGCGCGTCACGTAATGCAACGCTTGTGTGCGTGAAAGCGGCGGGATTGATCAGAATAAAGTCCACACCTTCGCCACGCGCGGCATGGATGCGATCAATCAACTCATACTCGGCATTGCTTTGCAGGTAGAGCAAATGGTGGCCGGCAACACGGGCCCGCTGTTCCAGATCGAGGTTGATCTGGTCCAGGGTCACTGCCCCGTAGACGCCCGGTTCACGGGTGCCGAGCAGGTTCAGGTTGGGTCCGTGAAGAACCAGTAAGGTCGCCATCGGCTGTTCCTTGTTATTGGGTGGGGTACGCCAGAACCCGGCGACTATGCCGCAAAGCCTTTGTGACTGTCCAGTTCTATGCAGTAGCCAACACGATTAACGAGGATAGCGAAAAATTTGTGACTGTGGCCTTGGATCTGGTCATGGAGATCAAGTGTGGGAGGGGGCTTGCCCCCGATAGCGGTGCATCAGTTACAAATGCTGGGACTGACACACTGCAATCGGGGGCAAGCCCCCTCCCACATTTTGATCTTCACTGGATGGAAGATCAGACGCGGAAGGCCTGCACCGCCGTATCGAGCTGCCCGCCCAGCACCAGCAGGTGTTCGCCCTGGCGGCGGCCTTGGCCGATACGCAGCAGGTTGTCCTCGCCCAACTGGTGAATCCGCTCGCTGTTGTCGCGGATCTCGCTCACCGCCCCGCTTTGCTGGGCAGTCACATCCGCGATGCGTACGGCGGTTTCGGAGATGGTCTGGATCGCCCCGACGATTTCATCCAGCGCGCCATCGGCAGCTTGCGCTTGTGCGGCGGTGGCTTCGGCGTGTTCGACCTGTGCGCGCATGCCGTGCACCGATTGGTGGGCGGCGGTTTGCAGGCCGGCGATCAGGCCCTGGATTTCGGCGGTGGCGCCCGCGGTGCGTTGGGCCAGGGAGCGCACTTCGTCGGCGACCACGGCAAAACCGCGTCCGGCTTCACCGGCGCGGGCCGCCTCGATGGCAGCGTTGAGCGCCAGTAGGTTGGTCTGGTCGGCGATCGAGCGGATCACCGTGAGTACGCCGCCGATGGTGGCGGACTCTTCGGCAAGTTTCTCGATCATCTGCGCATTTTGCTGCACTTCACCTACCAGGGCATGCAGGCCGGTCAAGCTCAGGCCAATGACGCGCTGGCCTTGTTCTACGGCTACGCCCGCGCTGCGACTGGCGCCTGCGGCCTGGCTGGCATCGCCCGCCACTTGCTGAATGGTCGCCTCCAGTTCGCCCAGGGAATCACGGATCTGCGCGGTGTCCCCGGCCTGACGTTCGGCGCCGTCGTGCAAGCCGCTGCTCAGTTCGGCGAGGGCGCGGCTGCTGCCAGCGACGGCTTCGGCATTGCCGCGGATCGTGCCGACAAGGTCCACCAGGTAGGCGCGCAGGCGGTTGAGCGAGGCTTCGATATCGTGCAGTTCGCGGTTGGTCTTGCCCAAGGTGATTGGCTGGCTGAAGTTGCCTTCTGCCCAGGTGGACAGCGCCGGCGCGAGGTTGGTCAGCACCCGCGCCAGGCGGCGCTGCAGGGTATCGATCAATAGGGCAATCAGCAGGATCAGGCCAATCATCAGCCCTTGCATCAGGCGCACTTCGCCCTGGATCCTGGCGTGTTGCGCGCGCACCACCGGCTCCAGGCCGGCGATGGCTTGCCTCACCTGGGCGATCTTGATGTGGGTGGCGGCGGCAAGGTCGGCGCGTTGCTGGATCTGTTCGCGGGTGCGCTTGAGCTCAGCGGGGTAGCGGGTCAGCAGGCTGTTGAGTTCACGCTTGAGGTCGACGCCGGTGTCCTGGGCTTCGGTTTTTTCACCGTTTTCCAGGCCCATCAAGGCGGAAAAATCGTCGGTGCTGGATTCGGCGCTGGCTTTGACCCCCAACAAAGGCAGCTGCGCCAACCGGTCGGCCTGGCTACGGATGCTGGCGATTTCACGTTCGACCTCATCGGCCAGCTCGGCGCGTCCGCTGCTGACCAGTTTGTCCCGGGCCAGGGACAGCTTGCCCAGGTGTTGCGCGGCGGCCAGCAGTGGCGGCAGATAGCGCGCCGCGTCCGCCGAATCGACGGCGCCGGCGTACTGGCTCAGTTGCTCCAGGTTCGCCCCCAGTTCGCGTTCGGCTTGCAGTAACAGGGCTTGCGGGTCGCCGGCCAGTTTGCCGGCGGCGAGCAGCTCGGTTTTGCTGAAGGCATCCAGGTCCGCAAGGCTGGGGCGCAGGTTCTGCGCCAGCTCGGGTGGCAAGGCGTCGAGCTGCTGCAACAGGCTTTCCAGGCTCTGGCCGGCGCTGCTCAAGCGCAGGGCATCGCCGCTGGCCAGGTAGTCGTCGATATTGCGTGCAGCCTGGTTTTCGAAGGCCTGGGACAGCCCCAGATAGCGTTCCATCAACAGGTACGGGCGCTCCAGCGCCCGTTGCGACCACCACAGCGTCGCCCCGAGGGCCAGGCACACGGCCACCAGTAGAAGGGTATTGAAATTGGTCAGCAGCTTCAGGCGCATGCGTGGGTTCAACCGACAGCAAGAGATAAGTGCCTGAATTTATTGCGCTTGCGTTACAAAGTTATGACCGATTCAGTGGATTCTGGTGAAAAGATGGCACTTTGCTTTGATGTGCGCGCGGCTTGCACGCGGTTACGTCCGGCATCCTTGGCACGGTACAGCGCCTCGTCGGCCTGGGCGGCCATCATCAGGCTGTCGGAGCCGTCGCACAGCTCCACCAGCCCGGCGCTGAAGGTGCACCATAAATCCTGCGGCTGAGCCGGGTAGTGAATTTCCGCAAAGCGCCCACGAATGTCGTCCAGTACTTTGCAGGCCGATTCGAGGTCGGTGTCGGGCATCACGATGGCGAACTCTTCGCCGCCATAGCGGCCGATGTAGTCGGTCTTGCGCAAGCGCTGCTTGAGAAACAACGCCAGGCTTTTGATCACGCGGTCGCCCATGGGATGCCCGTGGCTGTCATTGACCCGCTTGAAGTGGTCGATATCGAGCATGGCAAAGCTCAGCGGCTTGTTTTCGCGACGGGCGCGGAAGCTGCAGTCTTCGAGCAATTGCAAAATGTGCGTGTGGTTGTACAGCCCGGTCAGGCTGTCGCGCACCATGCGCGCCTTCAAGTTGCGCGCACGCGCGGCGCGGTTGCGCACGGTGGTGATCAGATGGCGCGGCTTGATCGGCTTGGTCAGGAAGTCGTCACCGCCTTCGCTCATCGCATCCAGCTGTTTGTCCAGGTCGTCTTCGGCCGACAGGTAGATGATCGGCACGCTGACATAGCGATCATTGTGGCGGATCACCTTGGCCAGCTCGGTTCCGGTACAGGCGGGCATGTACATGTCGAGGATGATCAGGTCGGGCTGGAAGTCCGCCAGCTCGGCCATGGCCTGGATCGGCTCGATCAACGTGCGGGTGACAATGCCTGCGCTGTTGAGCAGGCGCTCGGTGTGCAACGCCTGGGCACGGGAATCGTCAATGATCAGTACTTTATACGGCTCATATTGAGCGACGCAGGTCAGCACTTCGATCTTTTCCAAGAGGCTTGAGGCTTCCAGCGTGCCGGTCAGGAATTCTTCGCCGCCAGCGCGCACGGCGGCCAGGCGGGTCGGGGTGTCGGTTTCATGCAGGCTGAAAAACAGCAGCGGCAGCTTTTGCTCCAGGCCCTGCTGGGCTTCGGCGGCGAGTTTCAACCCCTGCCCGGTGCCGCAGAAATCCACGTCCATCACGATGGCCGACGGCAGGCGTTCGGCCATGGAGGCGCGAAAGGCCGCCACGCTGTCCAGGGACTGGGCGCTCAGGCCAAAGAACTCCAACTGCTTGGCCAGGCGCTCGGCGCGGTCGTGGTCGGCCAACATCACGTAGATCGGCTTGCGCATTGGCGGCAGCAGGGTTTGCTCAAGCTGGTCGCCCTGGCGCAGCCCCGTGCGCGACAGGCGCTGCATCAAGCGGTTGAGCTCGCTGATCAGTTGACTGCTCAGGCGGCCACGGTTTTCGTCCACTGCCTTGAGGGAGTCGCCAATGTGCCGGGCCAGTTGGCTGTGTTCGGGCTGTTCAAAACGCTCGGCAAAGCGCAGCAGGCGCAGATTGGCTTCACTGAGTTCGGAGAAGTCGGCGTTCGACCATTCGCTACGCTGCAGGCGCTGCCAGATCTCAAGAATTTGACGTGCCTGATGAATTACCCGCTGGGCAAAGTGCTGCTTGAGACGCTCGCGGCTGGGGTCTTCTGGCTCGGTCATATCTTGACTACTGTGAGGGGTGCGTGCTGAGGTTGGCTGGTGGCCTTATGCTAGCACCTCTTTTTCTGTTGCATGAGTGTCATACGTCAATTAAGTACGTGTCTGTGTCATTCATTTTCTGACCTCATGGTCGCGCTGTGTAAAACGCGTGCATCCTTTATAGTCCAACCTTTGGTATGCGCCAATTTGGTTTAAAAGCCCGCAGCGACGGGCACGATGGGGTAGGGTTGTGGTCGGAGTGTTTGACCGCACCCGGACAATTGATGTGCATGAACTCAAGTGATTGAAAGGATATCGCCATGCTGGACTGGAAAAACCGCGAAGGCAGTGCCAAAGGCCCCGCCCCTGAGCCTAAGTCGGCCAACCGCAGCTACCTGCGCAACCTGCTGATGAGCCGAGCCTTGCTCAGCGTGATCTGCTTGTACCTGCTGGTCACCGGTGGCCTGGGTTGGTACTGGAGCCAGGAGCCGGCGCTGTTCCCGGTCCAGCAAAACGCCCAGCTTGCCGCCGAGAAGGAAGGCAAGCAAATGGTGATCGGCTACACCACCGTCGAAACCGTCAAGACCGTGGTTGGCACCTTGCTGAACAAGCCCGGTGGCTACATTTCCAACGACTGTTTCCCGCCAGGCCTGTGGATGGACAACATGCCGAGCTGGGAGTACGGCGTGCTGGTGCAGGTGCGTGACCTGACCCGCGCCCTGCGTAAAGACTTCGCCCGCTCCCAGTCGCAGTCGGCTGAAGACGCTGACCTGGCCAAGGCCGAGCCGCGTTTCAACTTCGACAACCGGAGCTGGGTGCTGCCGTCCAGTGAGTCGGAGTATCAGGAAGGCATCAATTCCCTGAGCCGCTACGAAGCACGCCTGTCCGACCCTAACCAGAAGGGAGCGCTGTTTTATGCCCGCGCCGACAACCTGAACAACTGGCTGGGCGACGTCGCCACCCGTCTGGGTTCGCTGTCGCAACGCCTGTCGGCCAGCGTGGGCCGGGTCAAGCTGAACACCGCGTTGAAAACCGAAGCGCTGGCGCCGGGTGAAGTGCCGCAGGTCGATGAAGAAGTGGTGGAAACCCCGTGGATGCAGATCGACAACGTGTTCTACGAAGCCCGCGGCCAGGCCTGGGCCTTGTCCCATCTGCTGCGCGCCATCGAGGTCGATTTCGCCGACGTGCTGGCCAAGAAGAACGCCACCGTCAGCGTGCGCCAGATCATTCGTGAGCTGGAGGCCTCGCAGGAACCGGTTTGGAGTCCTATGATTCTCAATGGCAGTGGCTTCGGTGTACTGGCGAACCATTCGCTGGTGATGGCCAACTACATTTCCCGGGCCAACGCTGCAGTGATCGACTTGCGTCAGCTCCTCAACCAGGGTTGATGATGGACGCTACTCAACGGGAGGCCGCTCACCGCGCGGCCTCCGATGCTGAACTGATCTGCTGGGTCGACGAGCAGGACAACCTGCTCGGCCACCTGATCAGGTCCGACCTTCGCCAGCGCGGCCTGATCGGCCGCTGCACCTTCATATTCCTGTTCAACACCAAGGGTGAGTTGTGCGTGCATCGGCGCACCCTGAGCAAAGCCCTGTACCCGGGGTTCTGGGACACGGCGGCCGGCGGCATGGTGGCGGCGGGCGAGAGTTATGCGGTTTCGGCGGCCCGCGAACTGGAAGAAGAGCTGGGGGTGAGCGGGGTGGAACTGACCGAGCACGACCACTTTTACTTCGAAGACGGGGACAGCCGACTCTGGTGCAAATCCTACTCGGCGGTGTGGGATGGACCCCTGTGTCTGCAGCCTGAAGAGGTGATGGAAGCGCGCTTCATGCCCATCGAAGCGATTCTCGCGCAGGCTGGGCAAAAGCCCTATTGCCCGGACGCCCAGGAAGGCTTGCGGCGCTATCTCGCCTCGCGTCGTTAAAGTTGCATAAATTGACGCCATTTGGCTCTTAGCAACGGCGCTTTTTGCCGTTACACTGCGCGCCTTTTCACCCGAACCACATGAGCGGTTCGGTAGCGCTGCCCCTGCCTGAGTGGGGCTTCGCGGTCGGTCACCGCCCTGTGCGGCGCCGATCTGTCTTCATCCTCCCAAGAGGATTGCCGGTGGCCAAAAAAGCCGCATCCTTCGCCGCCCTTGGTGGCCTGGTATTTTCCACCGACGCAGGTCGACACTGCCCGGACTGTCGTCAGCCCGTGGACGCGTGCACCTGCAAACAGACCCTGATCCCCGAAGGCGACGGCATTGCCCGCGTGCGCCGCGAGAGCAAAGGCCGTGGCGGCAAGACGGTGACCACCATCACCGGCGTGCCGCTGGCCGAAGATGCGCTCAAGGAGCTTGCCACCACGCTGAAAAAGCGTTGCGGCACCGGTGGCGCGTTGAAAGACGGGGTCATCGAGATCCAGGGCGAGCATGTCGAACTGCTGTTGGCCGAGCTGATCAAGCTCGGTTACAAGGCCAAGAAGTCCGGCGGCTGAAAGCCTCTTCCCAACCTGTGTCTAAACTCTGTCCTGCTGGCGAGGTCTACCTCCCTTACAGGCAAATCGTCATTTTCATTCTTTAGACTGCGCCAGCCTCCGCTTGAGGTGGCGCCTTCGCCTTCATATATAGGGGACTTCGATGTCCGTACGACGCACACGCAAAGACGATGGCAGCCAATGGACAGTTGCGGACAGCCGCAGTGTTTACGGGATTCGCCATTGGGGGGCCGGTTATTTCGCGATCAATGAAGCCGGTCGCGTAGAAGTCCGTCCGAACGGTCCGAACAGCACGCCCGTCGACCTGTACGAGCAAGTTGACGAGCTGCGCAAAAGCGGCCTGTCGTTGCCCTTGCTGGTGCGCTTCCCCGATATCCTGCAAGACCGTGTACGCCAGCTGACCGGCGCTTTCGATTCGAACATCGAACGCCTGGAATACCAGAGCAAGTACACCGCGCTGTACCCGATCAAGGTGAACCAGCAGGAAGCGGTGATCGAAAACATCATTGCTACCCAGAACGTCTCCATCGGCCTGGAAGCCGGCTCCAAGCCCGAGCTGCTGGCTGTGCTGGCCCTGGCGCCAAAAGGCGGCACCATCGTCTGCAACGGTTACAAGGACCGTGAGTTCATCCGCCTGGCGCTGATGGGCCAGAAGCTCGGCCACAACGTGTTTATCGTGATCGAGAAAGAATCCGAAGTGGGGCTGGTGATCGAAGAAGCCGCCAGCCTCAAGGTCAAGCCGCAGGTGGGCTTGCGTGTGCGCTTGTCGTCGCTGGCTTCGAGCAAATGGGCGGACACCGGCGGTGAGAAGTCCAAGTTCGGGTTGTCGGCGGCGCAGCTGTTGTCGGTGGTCGAGCGTTTCCGCGCGGCCGGCCTGGACCAGGGCATCCGCCTGCTGCACTTCCACATGGGCTCGCAGATCGCCAACCTGGCCGACTACCAGCACGGGTTCAAGGAAGCCATTCGTTACTACGGCGAGCTGCGCAACCTCGGCCTGCCGGTGGACCACATCGACGTGGGCGGCGGCCTGGGCGTGGACTACGACGGTACCCACTCGCGTAACGCCAGCTCGATCAACTACGACATGGACGACTACGCTGGCGTGGTGGTGGGCATGCTCAAGGAATTCTGCGACGCGCAGAGCCTGCCACACCCGCACATCTTCTCCGAAAGCGGCCGCTCGCTGACCGCCCACCACGCCATGCTGGTGGTGCAGGTGACCGACGTCGAGAAACACAACGACGAAATCCCGACCATCGAAAACAAGGAAAGCCTGCCGGAAACCGTGCAATGGCTGGTGGACCTGCTCGGCCCGACCGATATCGAGATGGTCACCGAAACCTACTGGCGCGCCACTCACTACATGAGCGACGTGGCCACCCAGTACGCCGATGGCAAACTGACCCTGGCCGAGAAAGCCCTGGCCGAGCAGTGCTACTTCGCCGTGTGCCGTCGCCTGCACAACTCGTTGAAAGCCCGCCAGCGCTCGCACCGCCAGGTGCTGGACGAACTCAACGACAAGCTGGCCGACAAGTACATCTGCAACTTCTCGGTGTTCCAGAGCCTGCCGGATACCTGGGCCATCGGCCAGGTCCTGCCGATCCTGCCGCTGCATCGCCTCGACGAAGAGCCGCTGCGCCGCGCCGTGCTGCAAGACCTGACTTGCGACTCCGACGGCAAGATCAAGCAGTACGTCGACGAGCAGAGCATCGAGACCAGCCTGCCGGTACATGGCTTGAACGAGGGTGAAGACTACCTGCTGGGTATTTTCCTGGTCGGTGCTTACCAGGAAATCCTCGGTGACATGCACAACCTGTTCGGTGACACCGACTCGGTGAACATCTACCAGCGTGAAGACGGTTCAGTGTACAGCGCCGGTATCGAGACCCACGACACCATCGAAGACATGCTGCGCTATGTGCACTTGTCGCCGGAGGAGTTGATGACGCACTACCGCGACAAGTGCGCCAGCGCGAAGATCTCGGCGTCCGAGCGTACCCAGTTCCTCGACGCCTTGCGTCTGGGCCTGACCCGTTCTTCGTACCTGTCCTCGTAATAGCAACTGATACAGCTCTAAAAAATGTGGGAGGGGGCTTGCCCCCGATAGCAGAGTGTCAGGCAACAGATTTGTTGCTGATATACCGCTATCGGGGGCAAGCCCCCTCCCACATTTGGATCGGGTTTCTTCAGCTACCGCCCAGCCACAGCCCTTGCCGATTCAAGCGCCAGGCAATCGCCCACAGCGTCAGGCTGCGCACTGCCATGAACAACAGGAAGGTGATCCACAACCCGTGGTTGCCCAACCCCTGCAGCGCCCACGCCACCGGCAGTACCAACAGCACCGTCAGCAACATCCCGTTGCGCATCTCCCGCGCCCGCGTTGCGCCGATAAACAGCCCATCGAGCAAATAACTCCACACCGCAATCAACGGCAATACCGCAAGGTAGGGCAGGTAGCGGTCGGCGGTTTCGCGCACGCTCGGGATATCGGTTTGCATCGCGATGAACAAATGGCCGGCGAAGGTGAACAGCAACGCGAAACCAACGCTTGCGATCAGTGACCAGCCACAGGCAACCACTAACGAGCGTCTTAACGCCTGGCGATCGCGCGCGCCGATGGCGTGGCCGCACAGGGCTTCGACTGCATGGGCCAGGCCGTCCAGCGCGTGGGCGGTCAGCAGCAGGCCGTTGAGCAGCAGCGCATTGGCAGCCACGGTCGCATCCCCCAGCCGCGCACCTTGCACGGTGATCATCAAAAACACCGACTGCAGTGCCAGGCTGCGAATAAAGATGTCGCGGTTCACCGCCAACAGCGGGCGCCAGCTTTGCCACATCTTCAGCGCCGCCCAGGCGATATGCCCAGGGTAGGCGCGCAGGGCTTTTTGCGTGAGGGCCAGGCCGAGCAGGGCGCCGGTCCACTCGGCAATCACCGAGGCTCGGGCCGAACCGACCACGCCCCAGTCCAGGCCGAGCACGAACCACAGGTTCAGCGCGATGTTGACCAGGTTGGTGGTCAGCAGG
This sequence comes from Pseudomonas sp. R5-89-07, assembly GCF_003851685.1. Taxonomy (NCBI): domain Bacteria; kingdom Pseudomonadati; phylum Pseudomonadota; class Gammaproteobacteria; order Pseudomonadales; family Pseudomonadaceae; genus Pseudomonas; species Pseudomonas sp. R5-89-07. Next base: position 730,293 of record NZ_CP027727.1, read on the forward strand.
ATCGCCAGCGGCGCGCGGGCGTTCTGGGTCCCGAGAAACCACCCGACCAGCGCATAACTGGCAAGTGCGGCAGGCAGGCCGAACAGGCGTGTATGGAAGAATTCACGGGTCAGTTGGTTCAGTTCGGCGGAAGGCTGCATCCACGCCAGCGCCAGATGGCTGAGCGGAATACCCACGGTACCCAGCAGCATCGCCAGCCCCAGCGCCAGCAGCAGGCCCTGCAGCAGGATCTGGCGCAAGGCCGCGCCGTCATTGCGCCCGGCGGCCTGGGCGGCAAAACCGGTGGAGCCCATGCGCAGAAAGCCCATGGCCCAGGCGAGGAACGTATACAGGCTGGCGCCGACGGCCACGGCGCCCAGTTGGTGGGCGTGGGGCAGGTGGCCGATGACCATGCTGTCGACCAGGGCTACCAGCGGCACGGAGATATTCGACAAGATCATCGGCGCGGCCAGGGCCCAGACGCGACGATGGGTGGGGCGGTGGCGCCAGTCGGTGAGTAAGGTGGGCATGCGGGCTCCTTCGAGGGTGGCGCATTGTAACCGGCCACCCACCGCGCCGCAGATCCAATGTGGGAGGGGGCTTGCCCCCGATGGCGGTGGGTCAGTTGCTGGATGCATTGACTGGAAGACTGCTATCGGGGGCAAGCCCCCTCCCACATTTTGATCTCCGGTGGCTGTGGCATCGGGGCTTGGATTCAGGCCCGCTCACCCTCTGTCGGTCAATGTGATCGCCGCCACAGCGGCTTGGCTTGCGCTGATATATAGTTCACCCCCGGTTTCCTCTGACGACGAGTGCCCCATGCTTAACAAAGGATTGTTCCTGGCCTGCGCGCTGGCCCTGCTGAGCGCCTGCGATTCTTCCGATAAACCGTCCGCACCCTCCGCTCCGGCGGCGAGCGTGGCACCCAAGCCGGCCAAGGCGGCGGTGGATGTGGCGGCGTTGAAGCAGCGTTACGCCGGGCGCGAGTTGAGCGTGGTGGACGTGTCCGAGGTGCAGTTGGACGGGGCCAGCACCTTGTCGGTGAGTTTTTCCATTCCTCTGGATCCCGATCAGAAGTTCGCCGACAAGGTCCATCTGGTGGACAGCAAGTCGGGCAAGGTCGATGGCGCCTGGGAGCTTTCGGACAACCTGATGGAATTGCGTCTGCGTCACCTGGAGCCACAGCGCAAGCTGGTGCTCACGGTGGACCCTGGCGTCAAGGCGGTGAATAACGCCCTGCTGCCCGCCGAGTACATCGCCCGCCTGGAAACCCGTGACCTGCAAGCCACCGTCGGCTTCGCCAGCCGCGGCACGTTGCTGCCCACGCGCCTGGCCGAAGGCTTGCCGGTGATCGCGCTGAACGTCGACAAGATCGACGTCGAATTCTTCCGTATCAAGGCCGAGTCCCTGCCGTCGTTCCTGGCGCAATGGGGGCGCAACACCAGCCTGCAAAGTTACGAGTCCCGCGAGTTGCTGCCGATGGCCGACCTGGTCTACGGCGGGCGCTTTGACTTGAACCCGGCGCGCAATACCCGCGAAACCCTGTTGCTGCCGATCGCCGGCCTCAAGCAGTTGCAGCAGCCCGGTGTGTACCTGGCGGTGATGCGTGCCTCGGGTACCTACAACTACTCGCAACCGGCCACCTTGTTCACCTTGAGTGACATCGGCCTGTCGGTGCACCGCTACGCCAATCGCCTGGATGTGTTTACCCAGGCGCTGGAAGGCGGCAAGGCGTTGAATGGCGTCGAGCTGGAAATTCTCGATGCCGAAGGCCGCGTGCTCGGTCAGGGCAAGACCGAAGACGGTGGCCACGCCGAGTTGCCGTTGCCGAAAAAAGCCCAAGTGCTGCTGGCCAAACAAGGTGAGCAGACCAGCCTGTTGCGTCTGGACAGCGCCGCGCTGGACCTGGCCGAGTTCGACATTGGTGGCCAGCCGTCCCACCCGCTGCAGTTCTTTGTGTTCGGCCCGCGCGACTTGTATCGCCCCGGTGAAACCGTTCTGCTCAACGCCCTGTTGCGCGACAAGGACGGCAACACCGTCAAGCCGCAACCGGTGAGCGTCGAAGTGCGCCGCCCCGATGAACAGGTCAGCCGCAAATTCGTGTGGGACGCCGACGCTTCCGGCCTCTATCAATATTCACTGCAACTGGCCGGCGAAGCACCGACCGGGCGTTGGCAGCTGGTATTCGACCTGGGCGACGGCAAGCCGCAGCTGTATGAGTTTCTCGTCGAAGACTTCCTGCCGGAGCGCCTGGCGCTGGAACTCAAGGGCAGCGATACCGCGCTGAGCCCGGCGGACAATCCGGTGATCCAGGTCAACGGCCGCTATCTGTACGGCGCGCCGGCCTCCGGCAATCGGGTCAGCGGGCAGGTCTATGTGCGCCCGCTGCGCGAGGCGGTCAAGGCCCTGCCGGGCTACCAATTTGGCTCGGTTACCGAAGAAGAGCTGAGCCAGGATTTCGAACTGGACGAAAGCACGCTCGACGCCAAGGGCCAGGAAGAACTGACCCTGGAAAGCAAGTGGGCCGAGGCCCGCTCGCCGCTGCAACTGATCGTGCAGGCCAGCCTGCAAGAGTCGGGCGGGCGGCCGATCACCCGGCGCCTGGTGCAGCCGATCTGGCCGGCCGAGCAATTGCCAGGCCTGCGCGGACTGTTCGACGGCACTGAAACCAACGGCGACGGCCCGGCGGAATTCGAAGTGCTGGTCGCCAACCAGGACGGGCAGAAACTCGCCGCGCAAAACCTCAAGGTGCGCCTGGTGCGCGAGCGCCGTGACTACTACTGGAACTACTCCGACAGTGACGGCTGGAGCTATCACTACAACGAGAAATTCCTCAACCTCGACGAACAGACCCTGAACATCAAGGCCGGCGACACCGCCAAGGTCAGCTTCCAGGTGGAGTGGGGCCCTTACCGCGTCGAGGTCGAAGACCCGCAAACCGGCCTGATCAGCAGCCTGCGCTTCTGGGCCGGCTACCAGGCCCAGGACAACACCGAAGGCGGCGCCGTGCGCCCCGACCAGGTCAAGCTGGCGCTGGACAAACCCGCCTATGGCGATGGCGACACCGCCAACGTCACCGTCACACCGCCGGCTGCCGGTAAGGGCTACCTGCTGGTGGAGTCCGCCGAGGGGCCGCTGTGGTGGCAGGAAATCGACGTGCCGGCCGAAGGCAAGCGCTTCGCGGTGAAGCTCGACCCGAAATGGTCGCGGCATGACCTGTACGTGAGCGCGCTGGTGATCCGTCCCGGCGAGCGCAAAGCCAATATCACTCCCAAACGTGCGGTGGGCTTGCTGCACCTGCCGTTGGATCGGACCCAGCGCAAGCTTGGCGTCACGCTGACCGCGCCGGAAAAAATGCGCCCCAAACAGCCGCTCACGGTGAAAATCGCGGCGAAAAATGCCGACGGCAGTGTGCCCAAGCAAGTGCATGTGCTGGTGGCTGCGGTCGACGTGGGGATTCTCAATATCACCGAATACCCGACGCCGGACCCGTACTCCAGCCTGTTCGGCCGCAAGGGCTATGGCGTCGACCAGTTCGACATCTACGGCCAGTTGATCGAAGCCGGGCAAGGCCGTCTGGCCAGCCTGGCGTTCGGTGGCGATGCGGCGCTGGCCAAGGGCGGCAAGCGCCCGGACACCAGCGTGACCATCGTCGCCCTGCAAAGCGCACCGGTGACCCTCAACGAAAAGGGCGAGGGCGAAGTCAGCGTCAATATTCCGGACTTCAACGGTGAACTGCGCCTGATGGCCCAGGCCTGGAGCGATGATCGCTATGGCATGGCCGAAGCCAAGACGGTCATCGCCGCACCGCTGATTGCCGAGCTGTCGGCGCCGCGCTTCCTGGCCGGGGGGGACCAAACCACCCTCGCGCTGGACCTGTCCAACTTGTCGGGCAAGGCGCAGAAACTCGACGTACAACTGGCTGCCGAAGGGCAACTGGAACTGGCCGCCAATGGCGCGCAGACCGTAGAACTGAAACAGGGCCAGCGCACCACCTTGCGCATCCCGGTCAAAGCCTGGGGCGGCCTGGGGCAGGGCAAAGTCAGGGTGACCGTCAACGGCCTGGACCTGCCCGGTGAAAACCTGCCGCCGTTCAGCCGTGAATGGACCCTGGGCGTGCGCCCTGCGTACCCGGCGCTGCTCAAGCACTACCGCGCCGTGCTCAAGGATCAGCCGTGGAGCTTGCCTGCGGGCACGCTGGATCAGTTCGACAGCTCAGGGCGCGAGGCGTTGCTGAGCCTGTCCAGCCGGCCACCGTTGAACCTCGGTGCGCAAATCAGTGCGCTCAAGGCTTATCCCTATGGCTGCCTGGAGCAAACCACCAGCGGGCTTTACCCCTCGTTGTATGCCGATGACGCGTTGCTTAAACGCCTGAGCATCAAGGGCGAGCCAGATGCCGAGCGTAAACGCAAGATCGAGCTGGGTATCGAACGCCTGCTGGGCATGCAGCGCTACAACGGCAGTTTCGGTTTGTGGGGCGCGGATGGCGAGGAAGAATACTGGCTGACCGCCTATGTCACTGACTTCCTGCTGCGCGCCCGCGACCAGGGCTTTGCCGTACCGGCCGAGGCACTGAAGAAAGCCAGTGAACGCCTGCTGCGCTATGTGCAGGAGCGCAACCTGATCGAAGTCGATTACAGCGACAACGCCGAGCACACCCGCTTTGCCGTGCAGGCCTACGCCGGCATGGTCCTGGCGCGCAGCCAGCAGGCGCCGTTGGGGGCCTTGCGCAGTATCTTCGAGCGTCGCAGCGATGCGCGGTCCGGCTTGCCGTTGGTGCAACTGGCCATCGCCCTGCAGAAGATGGGTGACCAACCGCGGGCGGACCAGGCATTGCTTGCAGGCCTGGCGGCGCAGCGCAGCGCCAAGGAGTGGTTGGCCGACTACGGCAGCCCGTTGCGCGACCAGGCGATGATCCTGGCCCTGCTGGAAGAAAACGACCTGGCCAAGGGTAAGCGCGAGGAGCGCTTGTTCACGTTGGCGGACCAGTTGGCGGCCAGCCCGTACCTGTCGACCCAGGAGCGTAATTCGCTGTTCCTCGCCGGTCGGCTTGGGCTTGCCCGGCCGGAGGCGAGCTGGCAGGTGTCGCTGACCGGCAGTGGCGGGGTGCACGAGCTGAACAACCAGCAATCTACCCTGCAACTGGACGGCAAGCTGCTGTCCAGCGACTTGAGCCTGAGCAACCAGGGTGACACCCCTGTGTACCAGCAACTGACCATCTCCGGTTACCCGCAGATGCCACCGGCAGCGGGCGGCGAGAACCTGAGCATCCGTCGCGAGTACCTGGGCATGAACGGCCAGCCGTTGAATCTGCACAGCCTCAACAGCGGCGACCTGGTGTTGGTGCACCTGGCGGTCAGCGCCAAGCAACGGGTGCCGGACGCCCTGGTGGTCGACCTGCTGCCCGCCGGCCTGGAACTGGAAAACCAGAACCTGGCGCAAAGCGCGGCCAGTCTGGAGAACGCCAGCAGCCAGGTGAAGGAATGGCGCGAGTCGATGCAGAATGCCTCGCTCAAGCATCAGGAGTTTCGTGATGACCGCTACGTGGCGGCGATGAACCTGGAAGGCTACGGCGGCACCACGCACTTGCTGTATCTGGCGCGGGCTGTAACGCCGGGCACCTACCGTGTGCCGCCGCCGCAGGTGGAGTCGATGTACCGGCCGAACTGGCAGGCGGTGGGCGAAACCCCGGCGGACATGGTGATCAAGGGCCGCTGAAAAACCAATGTGGGAGGGGGCTTGCCCCCGATGGCGGTGGGTCAGTTGCCGGATGCATTGACTGACACACTGCTATCGGGAGCAAGCCCCCTCTCACATGGGGTTGGGGACATTCTTGGGCCTAGTGCACAACCCAACTGAGCAGCCACAATCCCAGGAGCAACCAGATAATTCCCATGATGATCGACGCCCGCATGAACGCACGCACGGCCGAATACAGCAGCATCAGCCCGACGATCAGGGTGATGATGCTGATGATCGAGGTGTCCATGCCCAGGGTGCGCGACAAGCCATCGATAAAGTTGCCGCCGGCGTGGGTCAGGGCTCCGAACAAGCCGCTCAGACCGTCGACGATAAAGCGGATGACGGAGCCGAGCGCCTGGCCCAGCCACTCGAAAAAGCTTTCTACCTGCATGTGCGTGTCCTGATAAGAAGGTGGGCGTAACTGTGCCTTTGGTCGTTGTTGCGACAGGCGAGTTCCCTACAAGCATAGAGGTTTGCCCGGTTGAATTTGCGTTTTGTTGCCCGCTCGACACTGCTGAGCCTGCTGTTGGTCATTGCCCTGCTATGGCTGGCCGACCGCATCTGGCCCTTGCCGTTGCCCCAGGACGACCTGGCCCGGGTGGTGTTAGCCGAGGACGGCACGCCGTTATGGCGCTTTGCCGATGCCAACGGCGTATGGCGCTACCCGGTGCAAACCAGCGAAGTATCACCGTATTACCTGGACGCGCTGCTGACCTACGAGGACCGCTGGTTCTACCGCCACCCCGGCGTCAACCCGCTGGCCCTGGCGCGGGCGACGTGGCAGAACCTGACCGGTGCACGGGTGGTGTCGGGCGGCAGTACCTTGTCGATGCAAGTGGCGCGCTTGCTCGATCCGCATTCGCGTACCTTCCTCGGCAAGTTGCGTCAGTTGTGGCGTACCGCGCAGTTGGAGTGGCACCTGTCCAAGGAGCAGATTCTCAACCTGTACCTGAACCGCGCGCCGTTCGGCGGCACATTGCAGGGCGTGGCGGCAGCCAGTTGGGCGTACCTGGGCAAACCCCCGGCTCAATTGACCCACGCTGAAGCGGCCCTGCTCGCGGTATTGCCCCAGGCGCCGAGCCGCTTGCGCCCGGATCGTCACCCGCAGCGCGCCCAGCAGGCCCGGGACAAAGTGCTGCGCCGCCTCGCCGAGTTCCAGGTCTGGCCGCAGGCGGCGGTGGATGAGGCGCTGGAAGAACCGCTGCTGCTGGCACCGCGCCTGGAACCGAGCCTGGCACCGTTGCTGGCGCGCCGCTTGAACCGCCCAGACAGCCCGCCGCTGATCCGCACCACGGTGGATGCCACGTTGCAGCGCCGTCTGGAAGACCTGCTGCTGGGTTGGCGCGCGCGTTTGCCCGAGCACACTTCCGCCGCCATCCTGGTGGTCGAGGAAGAGACCATGGCCGTGCGCGCCTACCTCGGCTCGGTCGATATCAACGATGCCAAGCGTTACGGGCATGTGGACATGATCAGCGCGCTGCGCTCGCCCGGGTCCACCTTGAAACCCTTCCTGTATGGCATGGCCCTGGACGATGGCCTGATTCATTCAGAATCCCTGCTGCAGGACGTGCCGCGACGCTATGGCGATTACCGGCCGGGCAATTTTTCCATGGGTTTTACCGGCGCGGTGCCGGCGAGCACGGCACTCTCCAGCTCGCTGAACCTGCCGGCGGTGCAATTGCTGGAAGCCTACGGGCCGAAACGCTTTGCCGCGCAGATGCGCATCGGCGGCATGCCGCTGGCGTTGCCGGCGCTGGCCGAACCGAACCTGGCGTTGATCCTGGGCGGTGCGGGCAGCCGCCTGGAAGATCTGGTGAGCGGCTACAGTGCGTTCGCCCGCGAGGGCAAGAGCGCCACTCTGCGTTTGCAGCCGGATGACGCGCTGAGGGAGCGGCCGTTACTGTCGCCGGGGGCGGCCTGGATCGTGCGGCGTATCCTCAGCGGCCAGGCGCGCCCCGACCGGGACCCGCGGGCCGAACTGGTGCAACGTCCGACGCTGGCCTGGAAGACCGGCACCAGCTATGGCTTTCGCGATGCCTGGGCGATTGGCGTGGGCCCTCGCTATCTGATCGGTGTGTGGATCGGCCGACCGGACGGCACGCCGGTGCCAGGGCAGTTCGGCCTGGCGTCGGCGGCGCCATTGATGTTGCAGGTGCATGACGTGCTGACCAACCGCGACAGCCAGCGCGGCATCAGCGCAGCGGTCAAGCCGGTGCCGGCCAACGTGGGCGTGGCGGCGATCTGTTGGCCGCTGGGCCAGCCGATGAGCCGCAGCGATCCCAACTGTCGTCGCCAGCGCTTTGCCTGGACCCTGGACAACACCACGCCGCCGACCTTGCAGGCGTTGGATCAACCGCTGAGCGTGGGGTTGATGGAAAGTATCTGGATCAACGCCAAGGGGTTGCGGGTCGATGCCCATTGCCCTGGCGCCGAACCGAAAAATATTGCGCTGTGGCCGGCGCCGCTGGAGCCGTGGCTGCCCAGGGTGGAGCGCCGTGAAGCGCGCATTCCGGCAGCCGACCCGCAGTGCCCGCCGCCGGCACTGGCCGCGTCATCGCCGCTGTCCATCGTTGGCGTGCGTGAGGGCGACCAACTGCGCTTGCCCGCCGCCAGCCAACAAGCCCTGCGTTTGAAAATTTCCGCCCTGGGCGGCAGCGGGCGGCGCTGGTGGTTTCTCAATGGGGCGCCGCTGGGGGACAGTGCCAATCAGGATTTCATCAACGCCAGTTTCGAGCGATTGGGGCGCTATCAACTGAGTGTGCTGGATGAGGCGGGGCAGACGGCCAGGCTTGAGTTCAGTGTTGTCGATTAGGGCCTTATCGGGGGCAAGCCCCCTCCCACAGTGGATTGTGTTCACAAATCAAATGTGGGAGGGGGCTTGCCCCGGTACAAACCGGGGACATCGTTTACATTTCTAACCGGGGACATGGTTTACAGGTTAATACGCATGATCAGGAGGTAACTGATCATGCCCTGGAACCAAGAGTCTCCGATGAATCAACGAATCAGACTGGTCGCCGACTGGCTTTCCGGCAACTACACCAAAAGCCAGTTGGCACGTCGCTTTGACGTTAGTCGGCCTACGGTCGACAAATGGATTGCCCGGCACAACGGTGATTTAAAGTCCTTATCCGAGCTGTCCCGACGACCTCACAACAGCCCAAATAAAACCGACGACGAGATTTTGGCTCGTGTGGTGGCGATGAAGGAGGCCCACGATAAATGGGGGCCTAAGAAGCTTCTCGAACTATTACGGCTTGAAGATCCTTCCGTCGCCTGGCCTTCTCCAAGTACAGCGGGCCAGTGGCTTGATCGACTTGGGCTCGTCAACAAACGACGTTTCAAGCGCCGGCACAGTATTTCCCAGGCAGAAATGCGAGAGGCCAACGAACCTAACAAGACTTGGTGCGCTGATTACAAAGGGCAATTCAAGATGCTTGACGCGCAGATGTGCTTCCCTTTGACCGTTACAGACCACGCGTCCCGGATGATTCTGGCGTGCAGGGCCCATCCCCAGATCAAGACCCAGCCAGTAAAACAAGCATTTGAAAGGCTTTTTCAGGAGTACGGCATGCCGGAAGTTATCCGTTCGGACAACGGGGTTCCGTTCGCCTCTCCGGGTCTGGCAAGAATGTCCACATTGGCAGTTTGGTGGATTCGTCTGGGCATCTATCCGGAGCGCACCATGCCAGGAAGACCCGCCCAGAATGGTCGCCATGAGCGAATGCACCGTAGTTTGAAACTTGAGCTGCCCATAGGGAAAAACTTAGTCGAGCAGCAGCTTTTGCTGGAGCATTTCAGGCATGAGTTCAATTACGTACGCCCTCATGAAGCCCTCGGCATGAAACGTCCGGGAGACCTATATGTGCCGTCTACCCGACTTTACCCAGGTTGTTTGCCCGATGTGGAGTATCCCGCAGAAATGAGGGTTCGCAGCGTCAGACAGGACGGATCGATCAAATGGAACGGCAAGTTGTTATTTGTCAGCGAGGCACTATCTGGGGAAAGGATAGGACTCAAAGAAGTTGAAGATGATGTTTGGGATTTGTACCTGTGTGATTATCCCCTGGGGAGGCTTGGGCGAGGTATGACCCGCGTCCAGGCCTCAAATGTGTAAACGATGTCCCCGGTTTCAGATGTAAACGATGTCTACGGTTCTACACCCCGATGGCGTCCTCAAGACCCCCACCGCTATTCACTTGCCTTCAATCCCCATCCCCCTGAAGCTATACCCATTCAGGAGCCCCCAATGAACCTCGAACACCTCACCGAACGCCTGCACCGCATCCGCGATACCAACGACTGGAAGCCGTTCCACAGCCCGAAAAACCTGGCCATGGCCGCCAGTGTGGAAATGGCCGAGCTGGTGGAGATCTTCCAATGGCTGACCGAAGACCAGTCACGCCAATTGCCCGCCGATAAGCTGGCGCACGCCGGCCAGGAAGTCGGCGATATCGTGCTGTACCTGCTGTTGCTGTGCAGCGAGCTGGGCCTGGACATGAACGAAGTCGTGCGCGCCAAACTGGCCGACAGCGAACGGCGGTTTGCCCATGAGTGACCGGCATTTCGACCAGTTGGCCACGCGTTTCGCCGAAAAGATCTATGGCGGCGCCAAGGGCGCGATTCGCCTGGCCGTGTTGCAGGCCGACCTTACCGAAGCCTTGCCCGACCGCCCGCTGCGCGTGCTGGATATCGGCGCGGGGTTGGGGCATATGTCGTTGTGGCTGGCCGAACGTGGCCATCAGGTGACCCTGGCCGAGCCCGCCGAGCCCATGCTCGAAGGCGCACGCCAGCGTTTTGCCGAAGCCGGTCAGAGCGCCACGTTCATCCATGCGCCCTGGCAAGACCTGCTCGGCCAGCTCACCGAACCCTACGACCTGGTGCTGTGCCATGCCGTGCTGGAATGGCTGGCCGAACCCCATGCGATCCTGCCGGTGCTGCACCAGTTGACGCGGCCCGGCGGCTGGTTGTCCCTGGCGTTCTACAACCGCGATGCGCTGATCTACCGCAACCTGCTCAAGGGCCACTTTCGCAAGATGCGCAAGAACGACATGGCCGGCGAAAAGCAGAGCCTCACGCCGCAACAGCCGCTGGACCCTCGCGAACTGGCGGCGCAACTCGACGGGCTCTGGCAGGTCGAAAGCCAAAGCGGCGTGCGCGTGTTCCACGACTATATGCCGGTGGAATTCCAGGCGCGCGCCGACCTGCAGGATTTGCTGGAGATGGAGCTCGCTCACCGTCGTCACCCAAGCTTTGCCGGACTTGGGCGTTATTTGCACTGGATATGCCGTCCGGTTTAAGCGGCCCAGCCTGCGGAGGTCGAAATGCGTCGTCTCTGTTTGATCCTGTTGTCTCTCGGGCTGGGGGCCTGTTCCAGCCCCAACCCTTATGTGGCTGCTTCGGCGCCGATGCCGCCGGCCCCGGCCCAGGCGGCGAGCACCTTTGATGCCAGTGCGTACCCGGCGCCGGTGCGCGACTACGGCGCCTATCGCAACTGGGCGTGGCGCAACGGCCAACTGCCGGCCGGCACCGCCTGGGCGGACTCGGCCCAGGTGGCCGAAGCGGTCAGCGGTGCACTGGACCAGCGCGGTCTGCGGCCGCTGCATGACAATCGCGCGCCCGACCTGCTGGTCAGCGCCGATGTGCGTCTGGAGAAGCGTTTGCGGCAAGTGCAGGACGACTATGGCTACGGTTATGGCGGCTACAACCGCTATGGCAATGGCTACGGCATGTACAACTCGGTGCCGGTGGTGCGTACCTACGAAGTGCAGGTAGTGGTGGTGCGGGTCAATCTGTTCGACGCCCGTACCGGCCAGCCGGTGTGGAGCGCCAGCGCGGAAACGGGCAGCCAGGGCAGCCTGAGTGAACGGGCGGATGCATTGCGCCAGGCGGTGCAGAAGGCAATGGCGGCGTATCCTGCGCGTTAACAGCTATTCTCATCTAAAGCCCGGATCGATCGTTGGAGAGCCACCATGTTTCGTCGTATCGCTACGCTTGCATTTGTCCTGCTGCTGGGCGGTTGCCAGAGCAACCAGGTCAACCATGACTTCGACGCCAGCCGCGACTTTGGCGCCTACCGTCACTGGGCCTGGAAAGACCCGGCGCTGCAATACCGCCCGGATGACCCGCGCATCAAGAGCGACCTCACCGAGCAACGTATCCGCCAGGCCGTGGGCGAGCAGCTTGACCAGCGCGGCCTGCGCCCCGCAGAGCCCGGCACCCGTGCCGACCTGAACGTGCAGGCCTACCTGATCGTCGAAGACCGCCAGCAGCAAGTCACCACCAACTACGGCGGCGCCTGGGGCGGGCCGTGGAATGGCTATTGGGGCGCGCCGATGTACAACGAAACGCGCAACATCACCTACAAGGTGGCGACCCTCCAGATCGACCTGCTCGACGGCAAGGACGGCAAGCTGGTGTGGCGCGGCAGCGACGAGCAGATCATGGCCAGCTCGCCGAACCCGCAGGACCGCAGCAACGCCATTCGTAGCACTGTTAGCAAAATCCTCTCGAACTACCCGCCGCACTGATCGTGCTCTGTAAAAGCGCTGCGCAGGCAGCGCGTCTACACTCATCGATACCCTCAGGAGAGTAAGCGCTCGGCAACTCGCCGGCACAGGAGTGCTCGATGTCTCCCCGACTTCATGGCAAGCAGCGCGGCGCCGTCGGCTTGATGGCGGCCAGTGTGTTGGCGCTGGTATTGGCGTTCACCTTGCTGGCGGTAGACAGCGGTCGGCTTTACCTGGAAAAGCGCAGGCTGCAAGGGGTGGCGGACACGGCGGCGCTGGAAGCGGTCAGCCGTGGCGGTAGCTGTGCAGCCGGCTTGAGCGCGGCGGCGTTTGCGGCGCAAAGCGTGGCACGTAACCAGTTTGTCGTGGGCAGCGGCAACACCCTGGCCACCCGTTGCGGTGCCGTCACCACCGGTGCGTCCGGCCAGCGCCTGTTCACGGCCAACCCCGCCGTGTCATCGGCGATCGAGGTGGTGGTCGGCAAAACCGTCACCACCAGCGTCGCCGGTGGCGTCTGGTCACTGGTGTCCGGTAACCCGATCAGTCTCAATACCCTTTTGACCGCCAAGGCAGTGGCGGCCAAACCTACGCCGCCGATGGCTCAGTTGAGTATCAAGAGCACCCTGGTCAGCGTCGATAGCGCCAGTGCCGGCATGCTGAACGCGGTGTTCAGCGGGCTGCTCGGCGGCGCGGTGAATGTGTCGGTGCTCGGCTGGAATGGCTTGCTCAACAGCAACATCAACCTGCTCAGCTACCTCGACCAACTGGCCCTGGACCTGCACGTGACCGCGGGTGATTACACCCAGTTGCTCAACACCACGGCGACCGCCTCGCAACTGCTGCAAGCGGCGATTACCGTGCTGGGCAGCAACCCGCTGACGGTCGATGCGGTGACCGCGCTGGGCACTATCAAAGCAGGGGCGACCAGCCCGGTGCCGCTGACCCTCGGCAAAATCCTGCAGGTGCAGACCGGCACCACCGCCGCTGCGCTGAATGCCAACCTGCAAGTCTTCCAATTGATTCAAGGCGTGGTGCTGCTATCCGGCAGCCAGAGCGCGGCGGCGGCGACCTTGCCCATCAGCGTGTTAGGGCTGGCCAATATCACCACCCAGATCAAAGTGATCGAGCCGCCGCAGCTGTCCGCGATTGGCAATCCGATGCTCGCGGCAGCGAACCCGTTGGGCCCGAATAAAATCTATGTGCGTACCGCGCAATTGCGCACTCAGGTAACGCTGAGTTTGCCGGTGCTGAGCAGTGTGTCCGGCTTGACCACTGCGGTTAACGACTTGGTGGGGCCGCTGACGCCGGTGCTCAACGGCCTGCTGAGCTTGAACCTGGTCACTACGATCAACTCGGCTTTTTGCCTGCTGGGCGCCGGTTGCCAACAACTGGACATCATTGCGCTGCCGGGTAATGTGCCGCTCAAGATCGTGCTGGATGCCGGCGGCGCCAGCACTTATGTCACTGGCTACACCTGCCCGACAGGCAGCGCGGGCACCAAGAGCCTGACTGCTCATACCATCAGCTCCATCGCGTCGCTGAATGTCGGCAACATCAGCAACGCGTTTTCCTCCACTCAGCCAATGAGCGTGGCACCCCTGCCGCTGGTGGATATCGGCGTCAAGACCTGCCATAAGATCCTCGGTGTCGGCAGTTGCGATACTCGTGTGGCGTTTGCCGGCGGCGGTATAGCGATCAACGTGCAAAGCACGATCGCAGGAAGCAACAGTGAGCAGAACCTGGTGTTTTCCAGCTCCACGCCCTTCGCCACTCCGCCTAATGTGGGGCTTGCGCCCAGTTATCAGGCGGCCGTGCCGGCTACTGATCTGGTGAGTGGCCTTTCTGCTGCGCTCAATGGCGTCGGCATTAGCGCCTATCAACCGGTGGGCAACAACCCATTGGGCAGCCTGGTCGGCAACACGGTGTCGTTGCTCAGCGGCGTCAGCGCCCTGATAACGCCCGTGTTGAATAACGCCCTGAGCCCATTGCTCAACCCAATCCTCAACAACCTGCTGAACAGCCTCGGCATCAGCCTGGCAAACGTGACGGTGGGCGCCAACCTGAGCTGCGGCCAGAGCGGCGAGGCCTATCTGGTGATTTAAACCTCGGTAGCCCTGGGCAGTTCCACGCAAAACCGCGCGCCATGCTCACCGTTGTTGACGCTGAGGCGGCCGCCCATGTTCTCGACGATGCCGTAGCTCACCGACAGGCCCAGCCCGGTGCCCACGCCAATCGGCTTGGTGGTGAAGAACGGCTCGAAGACGCGTTCCAGCAGGCGCGGGTCAATCCCGCCGCCGTTGTCTTCGACCCAGATGCGTACGTGACGGCTGTCGTGTTCGGTATGCACGGCAATCCACGGACGCAGGTCTGGGTGCCGTTCCTTCAGGCTCAACAGCGCATCGCGGGCGTTGACCATCAGGTTGATCAGCACTTGCTCCAACTGGTCGGCGTAGCCTGTGACCTGCACGGGAATATCCGCCTGGGTCAGTTTGACCTCCACGCCCTTGCCGCGCAGGCCTTCGCTGAGCAGTGACAAGGTGCCTTCCACCGCCTGCGCCGGGTCGAAGGGCTGCTGCTCGACTTCCGAGCGGCGGCCGAAGACGCGCATATGGTCCACCACCCGCGCGGCGCGTTGTACCTGGGCGTCGATGCGCTGGAGTTTCTCCGTCAGGTAGTCGATTTGCGCGTCGCCATTGCCCAGGCGCTTGAGTACGTTGACGATGGCCATGCGCATCACGTTCAGCGGCTGGTTGATCTCATGGGCGAGACCAGTGGCCATTTCGCCGAGGGTGGCCATTTTCGCGCTTTGTGTCAGCTGTTGCTGGGAGCGGCGCACTTCGGTGTTGTCGCGGCCCACGGCCTGCACTTCGAGCAGATTGCCGCGTTCATCGAACACGCCACGGTCTGACCACACCCACCAGGCATGCTCGCGTCCGGGCAGTTGCAGGCTGATTTCCGCCGTGCTCACGGGAAACTCGGGCGTCAGTTGCTCGATGCGCAGCACAAAGGCTGCGCGTTGCTCGGCCGACAGCCAGTGGCCCAGGTTCAGTCCGGGCAATTGGCCGGGCAGGCACTCCAGGTAATTGGCCAGGGGCGTGTTGCCGAAGGTCAGGGTCAGGTCCGGGCGGTAGCGGCAGATCATCGCCGGCGAGTCTTCCACGAGAATGCGGTAGCGCTCCTCGCTGTCCTTGACCTGCTGCGCGGCCAGCGTGGCGTCGGTGACGTCCAGCCACAGCCCGACCGCCTCCACCGGCAGGCCGAGGTCGTCGCGCAGCAGCTTGGCCTCGTCGAGCAGCCAGTGGTAATCGCCCTGTTTATCCTGCACCCGATAGCGGCTGCGCACGCTGCCTTCGCGCAACAGCTGGCGCGTGCGCTGGAAGTACAGGTCACGGTCGTGCGGGTGGACCCATTGCACCAGGCTGTCGTGGTTGCATTCGGCAAGCGTGCGGCCCAGCAGCGGCAGCAGGCTGTCGCTGAAAAACACCGGTTGCAGGGCGCCGTTGACGTAGCGCTGCACGTAGATCACCGCCGGTGAGCTGGCGATCAGGTTGTCCAGCCGGGCGCGGGCGGCGTCGGCTTGCAGTTGCTGGTTCTTGATATCGCTGATATCGAGCATGAAGCCGATCCAGCGGCGCTGCTCACCCGCGCCCAGCACCTGGCCCTGCACGCGGTACCAGGTGGGCGGCTGGTCGCTGTCGCCACGGTTGAGGCGCACGCTGGTCAGCAAGGGTTTGCCGAGGGCTTGCAGGTCGCGCAGGCGGCTGTGCAATTCCTGGCGATCAGCGGGGTGGATGAGGTTCAGCCAGGAGTCCAGGGCTTGCCGGGTCGGACCTTCTTCGGGGTCCAGGTTGCGCATCAATTGCGGCGCGAGCTGGATCTCGCCGCTGTCGGGCAGCAACTCCCACCAGCCGGTGCCGAGCAAGCCCTGCAGGGCTTCCTGGCGTTCCAGCTGCAAGTGATGGCGGTGTTCGCGCAGGCGACTGAGCAGCGGGGCGGCGAGGGCGGCGGCGAGGTTCAGCCAGTCACGCTCGCGGGTGTCGGGGTGGCCGCTGTAGGCCCCGCACAGCAGCCACGCGGCGACGCCCTGACCATCTCGGTAGGGCACCAGGAAACCATCGGCATTGCCGAACACACTGTGCAAGCGCGGGTGTTCACCGCGACCGTACGGCGCTTGCAGGCTCAATGGCGTGGTGCCGTTGAGGCTGTCCAGGCAGGTGCCGAGCCGCTGGCCGGGGTGCCAGAACAAGGGCGCGTCATGCTGGGCGTATTGGCTGTAGACCACCCAGCCCTGATCCTCCTGATCGAGCAGCGCCAGGGCGATACAGGGGATTTTCCAGCGCTGCGCCACGCTGCACAGCTGTTCGTTGAACACCTCGGGCAGTCGGCTGAGGCTGCACACGCGCAGTTGCTCGCTGACCTGGCTGGCCAACTGCTGATTCTGTTCGCGCTGTTCGGCCAGTTGCCGACCGTCAAGCAAATCGCCGATGTCTACCGCCTGCAGCCGCCACCCCTGCTCGCAGGGCTCAAGGGTGCCACGGGTGTGCAGGACTTGCCCGCCGATGCCCTGGAAATCCAGGTCAAGGCTATGGCGCTGCCAGTCGGCGGGAACGCCCTCGATCATCAGGGCGCTGTGGGGCCACAGCAAGGCTTGCAGCGGCAACGCCTCGGCATGGGGCGCCAGTTGTGAGCGCAGTGTGCCGCTGATATCGAGCACCTGACCGTGTGCATCCAAGTGCACCTGCAAACCGGCCGAAGGCGGCGCAGCGGGCGCGATGGCCAGCGCGCCGCCACGGCCGAGCAAGCGCCCGAACAGTTTGTCCCCGGAGGTCAAAACTGCAGGCTCGACTGGGCCTGCAGGGTCACTGGCAACTGCGGCACGCTGCCAATGCCGGGCAGCACAATAAAGGGCATCACCGCCTGCAGGTTGGCTGAGGGATAGTTGATCTGCACCGACAGCAGGCCATTAACGAAACTGGTGTTGACCTGGGTCGCAGCATCGAATTTATACGCGTTAGGGATCCACCGCAGGCGATTGGTGATCGCGCTTTTGGCGGTGGTTTGCACCGCAGTGCCGTAATCCTGCATCGCCGGGTCGAGCCCCACGCTCAGGCGCACGGCTTCGGCGGTGGCCTGGTTGAACGACTGCAGTAACAGCAGTGGCAGGCTATAG
Source organism: Pseudomonas sp. R5-89-07 (assembly GCF_003851685.1). Taxonomy (NCBI): domain Bacteria; kingdom Pseudomonadati; phylum Pseudomonadota; class Gammaproteobacteria; order Pseudomonadales; family Pseudomonadaceae; genus Pseudomonas; species Pseudomonas sp. R5-89-07. The sequence continues at coordinate 747,693 of NZ_CP027727.1, forward strand.
CTGACCATGCCGTAGAACACGGCGAAGAACATCACGAACACGGCCACGAACTCAATCGCGGCGGTGCCTTTTTGCTGGTTGGGGAGGCTAGTTTTCATCACCGCGTCTACCCTGACGGCTACTACTTGATATCAGCATAGAATCATTCGGCGAAAAGGGATGTTTTTTACGTGATCCAGGGTGCGGTGGTGCTGTTGTGGCTGGGCATATGTGCGGTGCAGGATACGCGGCAGCGATTGCTCGCCAATCGCCTGACGCTGGGGGTTGCGGTGTTGGCGGGGGTTTACCTGTTCTGCACCGGCAGCACCTGGCTCGGGGCCTCCATCGGTCAGGGCCTGTGGGCGTTTATCCTGGCGCTGCTGTTGACCTTGCCGGGCTACGCCTTGGGCCGCCTTGGCGCCGGGGACGTAAAGTTGCTCGCGGCCTTGGCATTGGTGTCGGATGCCGACTATCTGTTGTGGTCGTTTATCGGCGCTGCGGTGGCGAATGTGCTCTGGCTGTTGCTGGCGCCAAAGCTCTGGCCGCTTATGAGTCAAAGGCTTATTGCGTGCCTCGGGCACCTGCTGCCTGGACCGTCAAAAAAGCTGCCGTTCGCGCCCTTCTTACTGGCGGGATTCACGCTGGTCTGGTTTTGGATCCATTAAACGTCACAGGGGATTAACGCTATGTACATAGTCGGAAAGTACGTCTACGTTTAATGAAGCGTTGTGTAGGAATATTCGCGGTTAAGGATGGGTCAATCTTTTGGCTTGCCAGGCATGGAGTAGCGCGTGAACAAGCTTATCTCTGCAGTAAAAGTGCTCGTGGTCGATGATCAGCCGCTGATCGTGGAAGAGCTGTGTGAATTTCTTGAAAGCAGCGGGTTCCGTTGTGTCCCGTGTGAGTCCAGCCAGCAAGCCTTGAAGCGTTTCAGCGAAGATACCGAGATCGGGCTGGTGCTGTGTGACCTGCATATGCCGGGCATGGACGGCATCGAGCTGGTCCAGGCCCTGCAAAAGGTTGCCGGTAGGCAGCGGGTATTCGAGGCGATCATGCTGACCGGGCGCGCCGACAAGCAGGACGTGATCAAGGCCCTGCGCGCCGGTATCGCGGACTACTACCAGAAGCCGATCAACCTTGAGGAGTTGCTAGAAGGCTTGCAGCGTCAGGAGGCGGCGTTGCAGGAGCGCAAGAAAGAGCTGCAACTGGGAAACCTGAACCAGAAGCTGCAATTTCTTTCCGAATCGATCAACGACCTGTACCAGGACCTCGATAAAGTGCGCCGCAGTCCGGAGGGTGACGAGGCCTCGACGGAAGAAGCCGGGTCGGTGGAAATTCCGGCGATCTTCAACCAGCTGTCACCGCGCCAGCTGGATGTGGCCAGGCTGGTTGGGAAGGGGCAGACCAACTATCAGATTGCCTGCGAGCTGGGCATCACCGAGAACACCGTCAAACTGTATGTTTCGCAAGTGTTGCGGCTGACCCATATGCATAACCGCACGCAGCTGGCCCTGGCGTTGTCGCCGAACAACTCGGCGATGCGCCAGCGGGTGACGGCCCACTGAGAGGCGACGGGGTAATGATGTAGGAGCGAGCTTGCTCGCGAAAAACGTCGACGTTAGCGCGTGCTTGCTGAATGAACGCGGCGCCTGTGAGTTTTTCGCGAGCAAGCTCGCTCCTACATTTTTGCTTGCTCAGTTGCCGCCCTCGGTTTTCCCACCGACTTTCTGCTCGAAAAATTCCGGGATCTCATGCTTGAAGCTCTCCACCCAGCGTTGGGCGGCCACGTCGCGTTCGGTGGCGGACGCTGCCTGTGGCGTGGTTGACGCGGCCCTGCCACTGATCTGCAAGGTCAGCCAGTTCTCCGTGGCGGCCTGCTGTGGGGAAGAGGGGCCAGGCTCGATGGCCATGACGCTCAAGGGGAGCGCGAGCACGGCCAGGCTTGCGAGACAGGGCAGTTTCATCATCAGTTCCTCGGGGTGCTGTTGGCGTCAACGACCGTGGCGATCTGGTCCATGGCCTTGGCGGCTGGGGCGCGTGAAGCCTTGAGTTTTTCGGCGCGGGCCTGGGCTTCGGTGACGTGTTCGGGGCTCAGGCCCATCTGGCTGACCACTTGGGCGGCCTGTTTCCAGTTGTCTTGATAGATCAGCAGTGTCACCAGGTTGATCGCTGCCAATGGGTCGTTCTGCTTGAGTTCCATGGCGGTCATGAATTCAAAGCGCGCGTCTTCCAGGCGCAGTTGATTGAGGTACACCACGCCCAGGTCATTGCGGATTTTCTCGTCGGTGGGCGCCAGCCGCGCCGCGCGCTGCAAGTGGGCCATGGCCTGGCCGTTGTCGCCTTTGGCCGACGCCAGCTGCCCCAGGCCGTGCTCGCCTTCGGCGGCCATGCAGGTGCCGAGCAGGCTGCGGTAAAGGGGCTCTGCCTCGTTGCGCCCGAGCAAACGATAAGCCTTGGCCTGGCGCAGTCGGACCTGGGGCAAACCGGCCGGCAAGCCCTGCAGGTTGGCCAGGCTGGCGTGCAGCTTGCCGTCGTTGGCCATTTCATCGGCCAGGTTCAACGACAGCTCCTGATCCGAGCTGGGCTTGGGGCAGCTGCCGGGGGCCGTCAGGGCGCTCCATGGGGTTTGGCCATTGGTGGCGCACCCCCCCAGCAGCAACAGGCTCAAACCGGCGATCAAGGCTTTCATCGGGACGCTCCTTATAAATTACTCAACGCCCGGGTGATACCGATGAACGCCGGCCCCCCGAGCACGATCAGCAAAGCGGGAAACAAAAACACCATCATCACCACTGACATCTTCGCCGACATCTTCGACACGAATTCCTGGATGCGCGTGAGGCGTCGGTCATCGAGCAATTGCTTGAGCGCCAGCAACGACTTCATCGCGCCGCCGCCTTGATGCACCAGTTGCTGAAGAATGATGCAGGTGTCGGTGAACTCATCCACGGCCAGCAGCCTGGCGGTGGTGCCCAGTTCCTCGCTGAGTTCCAGCCCGGAATCGACTCGGCTCAGAATCAGCCGCAGTTCATGGGTGAGGGCCGGCAGCAGGCGTTGCGCTTCGATGCTCAACACGCGCAACGCCTGTTCGACCGCCATGCCCGATTCGAACAGGATCCGCAGCAGCGGAATGAAGGTCGAGACCTCTTGGGCGATACGCTGCTGACGCGCCTTGGCCACGCTGGCCAGGATGCGCTTGGGCAACAGATAACCGACGCCCAGCGCGATCAGCGGCACCAGCCATGGCGAGTCGCTCTTGGGAAACAGCACCTGCTGAGCGATCACGGCAATGATCGACAGCAGCACCGGCGTGCCGATCTGGAAGGCGGCGAACATCGAGCGCTGGCTGGCCTTGCGCCAACCGACGCGATTGAGCAGCGTCTGGGTTTCGTTGTCCAGGCTGACCGAGCGTTGCGCCAGCGGGCTGTTGCCGAGCTGGCGCATCATTGCTCCGAGGCGGTGTTCGCGGCCCATCTGGCCCTGCAGGCGTTGGGCAACCAGGCGCTGACCACGCCGGTGCTTGATCAGATTGGCCAGTACCAACGCCAGGGCGGTCAGAAACAACACGGCGCTGATCAGTAGCGAAATAGCCATCTCATACACTCCGCAACATGCGCCACAAGGTGAAACAGCCGAGCACCTGCATGCCCAGGGCCACGAATAACAGCATGCGGCCGGTGCCATCGTTCCACATGGTCATCAGGTAGGCGGGGTTGACCGCCAGGAAATAACCCACCATGGAAATCGGCAGTGCCGTGAGCACGTAGGCGGTCACCCGGGTTTCACCGGTCAGGGCGCGCAGTTGGCGTGCAGCCTGCTCGCGCTCGCGGATCATCTTGATCAGGTTCTCCAGCAGCTCGCTGGCGTTGCCGCCATAGCGGTGGTTAACCTTCAAGCCCAAGGCGAACAGACGAAATTCATCACGCTCATAGAATTCGGCGAAGTCATGGACGGACTCCGGCAGGCTGACGCCCAGTTGCACGTTGCGCTGGATCCGACCCATGGCTGTTTTCAGCGGGTCTTCGGCTACCTCGATACCGCCCAGCACCGCGTCGGCCAGGGTGCGCCCGGCCTTGAGGCTGCGCACGGTGTGGTCGAGCAGCTGCGGCAGTTGTTCGATCATGCGCTTGATCCGGCGTTGGTAGCGCCAGGCGATGTACAGGCGCAGCAGCACGGGCGGCAACACCAGCATCACCACCAGGCCGGGCCAACTGGCGAGCATCAGCCCCAGCGCCACGCCCAGGCCCCACACGGCCAGCCACAGCCCCAGGCTGTCACTGGGTTTGCCCAGGCCGGCGCGCAGGAACATGCGTTCCACACCACTCCACGAACCGGCCTCTTGCACGAGCTGCGGCTGGCCTTCGGCGAGGCGGCCGAGCACGCGTTCGGTCTGGGCACGGCGCAAGCCATTCTGGAAGGAACGAATCGACAGGCCGATCAACATCACGCAGATGAGTAGCAGGATGGCCCCGGTCATGCTCGATTCTCCTCAGGGCTAGGCCGGTTCGCGGCGCAGTTTGTCGCCGGCGGGGTTGACCGCCTCGCGCAGGAAGCCGAAGCCGGTGCGCCGATCATGACGAAACAGGGTGTTGGTCACGTACACGTCTTCGCGGATGCCCACCACCTCGACCACTTCGCTGACGCAGCGACGACCGTCCGGCAGGCGCGTCAGTTGCACCACCACGTCGAGCGCCGCGCAGATCATTTGCCGCAGGGTTTTTTCCGCGACGGCGCGGCCGGTCAGCCCCACCAGGGTTTCCAGGCGCAGCAGGGCATCGGCGGCATTGTTGGCATGCACGGTACTCATGGAACCGTCGTGGCCGGTGTTCATGGCGGTGAGTACATCAAGCACTTCCACGCCGCGGATTTCGCCGAGGATGATGCGGTCGGGGCGCATACGCAGGGCGTTGCGGATCAAGTCGCTGGCCTTGACCTCGCCATGCCCCTCGGCATTCGGTGGGCGGGTTTCCAGGCGCACCACGTGGGGGTGACCCAATTGCAGTTCGGCCACATCTTCAATGGTAACCAGGCGTTCATGGGGGTTGATCAACTGGCTGAGAATATTCAGCAGTGTGGTCTTGCCGGTGCCGGTCCCGCCGCTGATGAGGATATTGCAGCGCTTGCCCACCGCCTCCTGGAAGAAGTCGAAGATGTTCTGGTCGATGGTCTGCATGGCCACCAGGTCACTGCTTTTGAGCATGTCCTTGCGAAACTTTCGGATCGACAGGCAGGGGCCGTCCAGGGCAATCGGCGGGATGATCGCATTGACCCGGCTGCCATCGGGCAAGCGTGCATCCACCATCGGCGACGACTCATCCAGGCGCCGCCCCAGTGGTGCGAGGATGCGTTGCATGACGCGCTCCACGTGGTGGGCGTCGATAAAGCGCAGGTCGCTCTGGTGCAGCAGCCCGTCACGCTCGATAAACACCCGGTGCGGGCCATTGACCAGGATTTCGGTGACGGACGGGTCGCGCAGCAGCACTTCCAGCGGGCCGAAGCCGGTGAGTTCGTCGACGATTTCTTCGGCCAGGCGCTCCATCTCATAGCGCGAGATCGCCAGGTGCATGCGGTTGATGTACTCGGCCACTTTGTCGATGACAAATTGCGCCAATGATTGGCGCGAGCCTTCCAGCAGATTTTTCCCCGACTCTTCGATGGCATCGATGATGTAGCGATGCAGCACCAGCTTCAGGCCGTCGTGGTCGGCGTTGCCAGCGAGGCCACGCGCGGGGGCGCCGAAGAGTTTTTCACTGATCATCTATCGGCTCCCAACAAGCGTTCCAACCAGCGGCTGGGCGCTTTTCTGGCGGTGTCTTCGGAACGTTTCGCCAAGCGTTCGCCCAGGGTTCTCAGCGCTTGAGTCAGCGCCTCCCGCGGAGCCAATGCAAACAGGGTTTGCCCTTGATTCTCGGCGTTCAGCCGGACCTCCGGGCTCAGTGGCAACACCGCAATCACTTCCAGGCCGAAGCTCTTGCTCAGCGCATCAGCGTCCGGCGCGCAGCTTTTGATGTAGCGATCGACCAGCAGTTTGGCGTGGTCGAGCTTCATGCCCTTTTCACGCCACTGGGTCAGTACGGCGAGGTTGCGCCGGCAGTCCAGTACGTTCTGGTCGGTGCACCACAGCAGCTTGTCGCAATGGCTGACGAAGGTGCGCAGGGCTTCGCTGTCCGGCTGGCCGACCAGGTTCACCACAATGTGCTGGAAATGTTGGCGCAGCGCGCTGAGCAGCATGTACAGCTCGGCGGCGCTGGTGCGCTCCAGGGGCTCGTCGTTGGGCGCGTAGGCGAGCATGCGCAGGCCGTCTTCGGCAGAGGTGAACGCGCTGTTGATCAGCGTGGCGTCAAGCCGCCGCATATGGCGCAGGGCATCGCCGAAATTGAACGAGCTTTCCAGGCCCAGCAGCGCCAGGCTGTCACCGCGTGGCAGGCCCAGATCGAGCAGCAGTGTTTGCTGGCCGCTCTTCTGCACCACCAGCGCCAGGTGGTTGGCGAGCAGCGCACCGTCGGAATTGCCCTGGGTGCCGTACAGCACCGACAGCCCGCCCAGTTGCGTATTGCTGGCGACCGGCGGCAGGCGCTTGCTCAGGCGGCGCACCAGGCCGGCGACTTCGCTGGAGCGTGAGCCGTAGGCGACGAAGTCCCTTGCCCCGGCGCGCATCGCGTTGAGCACCAGTTGATTGTCCATGCCGTCACCGAGGGCGACGATGGCCAGCATCGGCTTGGCTTCCAGGGCGCCTTCGATCAGCGCGCTCTGGGCCACCAGATGCTCGCGGTCGAGGCCGACGAATACCAGGTTGGCGAAGGTCACGTCGACCAGCGCCAGCAATTCATCCAGGGTGCCACTGCCGGCGCTGACCACTTGGCCAAGGGGCGCCAGTGCGCCCTGCAGCCATTCCAGGTCGGTGGTATTACGGGTGATTGCCAGAAAGGTCTGGCTCAGATGATCGCTCATTGGGACAACCCGTTGAGTCGGTCGAAATTGCCATTTTCCAGGAAGAACAGGCGGTACCAGTTCGGGTCATAGTTGCGCATTTTCTCACCGGGCAACGACGGCAATTGGGCGTTGGCCGCCAGCGGTTGTACCAGGTGCGGCGTGACGATCATCAGCAGCTCCTTGTCCTCGCGCTTGACCGACGAATCGCGAAAGAACGCCCCCAGGATCGGGATATCACCCAGGCCTGGGAACTTGCCGATGTTGGTGGTGGTGTTGCTGCTGATCAGGCCGCTGATCACGAAGCTTTCGCCATCGGCCAGGGACACGCTGGTATCGGTGCGGCGAATGGTCAGGGCCGGCACGCGGATATTGTCGAGAACCACGGCGTTGGTGTAATCCAGTTCGCTGACCTCCGGCGCCACCTTCAGGGAAATGCGGTTACGGTCGATGACCGTCGGCGTGAGGGTCAGGCGAATGCCGAATTCCTTGTATTCGATCGAGATGTTATCGCTGCCACTGCTCGGCACCGGAATCGGTATTTCGCCGCCCGCGAGGAAGGTTGCGCTTTGCCCGCTCATGGCAACCAGGCTCGGCCGCGCGAGCGTGTAGGCGAAGCCGCTGCTCTCCAGGGCGTTGATCATGGCCGAGACGCGGCCACCGCCAAAGCCGATGTTGAAGTTGTCCGCGCTCACCGGCAGTTTGAAGGTGCTTGGCGTGGGGAACAGCAAGTTGGGGCTGCCCAGGAAGAAGTTGTTGCCGATGCCCAGGATCTTGGTGCTGGCTTCCTTGAGTTTGGTGCGGCTGACTTCGACGAAACGGATATCGGTCTGTACCTGGCTGGGCAGCGAAGGGTCATCGGCGGGCGACAGCGAAAGGCTGGTCAAGGCGGTGTTGGCCTTGCCCTTGACGAACACCATGCTCTGGCGCGGGGTGGCCGAGCAGGCGGTCCAGACCATCAGGCTGGTGGTGCCGGGGCCGACGCCAGTCAACAGGAAACCACGGTCGCCATTGAGGCGCACGTCGGCGATTTTCGGGTCACCAATGGCCAGTCGCGTGATCGCCACCGGTGATTGCAGTTCCTGTTGCAGGCCTTCGCCTACCGACAACGCGGCAGGCAGTTGACCCAGGCTGGCGCAGTTGCCCGCAGCCGCCATCGCCAGCCCGATGGACAGGTGCGACAGCAGCAACGCACAGGTGATTCTCAGCGTGAACACCGGTATGAAACGTCGGTTCATGCACAGCATCCTTGTTCAGTCGGGGGGTTGTTGGGTTGCTTGATTGCCGCGTATCACCTCGACGCCGGAGCGGCGCGGGGCGTTGCTCAGCGCCACTTTTTTAGGTGCCTGGGCGAAGGCCAGTTGCGTGAACTGATAAAGGTCGCGGTTCGCGTTCTGCAGGTTGCCCGGTGCGTCGCCTTCGCCGGCCCAGTAATGGCTCAGCAGGCGTTCGTCGGCGCTGCGCACGGCCAGGCGCAAGGTGCCGGCCTGGGTAGCCAGCATCAGCCGGCTCAGCAACGGTTCGGGTACTGCCAGTACCACGGTGCGCGAGGGGGCATGGCGTTGGGCTTTCTCTTCGGCGGTCAGCGCGGGAGGGGAGGCGGGGATGCCGTCGTTGGTCAGGCCCATCTGGTCGCCGACGCTGAGCAGGCGCATCGCGGGGATCACCACCTGGGCCGATTGTTCAGGGTTGGCGGCGTCCTGGCGCAGGTACAGCAGCACGTCCACATAGTCGCCAGGACTCAACTGGCCTGCCGCGCCGATCACTTCATCGACGGCAACCGCCAGGGCGCGCTCATCGGCACGGATCATGCGCGCCAGCGGCCCGCCAGGGGTGAAGCTTTCCTCGTTGAGCCAGGTGCCTGCACTGAGCGCCCGCCATGGCGTGCGGCCAACGGCCTGGTCAATACGGCTCATGCTGCCGGTCGGTGCCGTGCGCAGTTTCTCGATGCTCAGGTCAGCGGCATTCAGGGCGACGAAGGGGGGCACATCGTGAGTCAGCACTACGACCGATTGACGGGTCTGGTCTTCCACCACGGCAACGGCCTTTTCGACAGGAGCAGCCGCTGGCGGCGGTGGCGGCGCCGGAGCAGGCTCACGGCTGAGCACCAACCCCCAGTAACCGGCAAACAGCGCACCGACCAGTAACACACCGGCCAGTACCATGCTCAGACGCGTGTTCATGACGGCTCTCCTTTTCCTGTTGCACTACAGCCCGTCCAACAGGCTAATTCCGCAACCCGGCTGCTATGAACAGTGACTAACTATTTCGCTATTTGAAGGTAGTTCAGCTAGGACAAAATGCCATTACTGACAGAAAGATTTCTTCACGGTGTAGGACCTGTCCTTTGAAAACACGCATTTACAGCGTCAAAAAAGCACCTACTACTTTAGGACTAATCATTTCTTACAGTTGTGAGGGTGGGCTTTGTTGTCAATGCTCAGATGGCACATCGCGATTACTGTGCGGTACCGGGATAGGGCGCTTGGTCGCCAGAGGAGACACACTATGTTGCTTGATCTGTTGATTCGACTGCATGTTCAACTTCAGTTGCTGTTTCATCGCAAGGACGGGGCGACGGCGATTGAATACCTCATCCTGGTGGCGATCGTGGCGTTGGTAATACTGGCAGCCGGGACCACCTTGAAACCTCAGATCACTGCGTTCTTCACCAAAATCACCACCGCCATTACCCCGGCGCCTTAGGCCAGTCAGAATGCGAGGAGCAGGATCATGATCCTGGATATGTTGATGAGGCTTCACGTTCAACTTCGGCTGCTTTTCCAGCGTAAAGACGCAGCGACGGCGATTGAATATCTCATTCTGGTGGCAATCGTCGCACTGGTGATATTGGCAGCCGGGACTACACTGTCCCCACAGATCACCGCGCTGTTCGACAAAATCACAACTACCATCAAGCCCTGACCCTCAGGCGGCACTGCGCGATTCCTTTAGTTTTTGACGGGTAAGATCAGGTCGTGCTCATGAATGCTGCCGTATCCCCCCGCCAGCAGATCCTGCTGGTGGACGACGAAGAAGATGCCCTCGTTGAACTGGCCGAATCGCTGGAGAACGAGGGCTTCATTTGCTTTACCGCTACCTCGGTGACGTTCGCTTTGCAGGAACTCACCTTTCACCCCGATATTGCCTTGGTCATTACCGACCTGCGCATGCCTGAGGAAAGCGGTATTTCCCTGATCAAGCGTTTGCGCGAACACACCTCTCGCTCCCATCTGCCGGTGATCGTCATGTCCGGGCATGCCGAGATGGATGACGTCAGCGACATGCTGCGCCTGCAGGTACTGGACCTGTTTCGCAAGCCCATTTACCTCCCGCGATTGGTCGATACGCTGAACAGTTTGTTTCCCAAAACAATGCTCCTGTTGTAGGAGCGAGCTTGCTCGCGAAGGACGTTAACGATGACGCGGGCGTCCTGACGCCCCGCGTCGTCTTGCCATTCTTCGCGAGCAAGCTCGCTCCTACAAGGATGGGCTTCAGAGCTGATAACTGAAACTCAAGGTATAACGCGGCCGCCGGTTGAAGCTGTCCAGGGCGATGTCCGACATTGGCTTGGCGGCTTCCAGGGCGATGTTGTAGTACTTGCTGTCGCCAAAGCGCAGGCCCACCGCCGCCGAAGACATGTCGCTGGCCTTGACCGGCAGGTCGTTGAACCAGGTCTTGGCGCGGTCGAGCACCACGTAAGGTTGCAGCACCTTCACCCAGTCGCCGGCACGGTTGAAGCTGTAGTTGACCTCGTACGCCACGCCCCAACCCTTGTCGCCCGAGCCCTGGTCATCGGGGTAGCCACGGCCGAAGTTCTGCCCGCCGAACGTGGCGCGTTCGCTGTCGGGCAGGGTGTTATTGCTCCAGTAGAGCGCACCGGAAAGCACGCCTTGCCAGTTGTCGAAGAACTTGTCGCTCTGCACGCCGGACAGGCGCAGGCGGAAGAAGTCGAGGTCAGGTTTTGCCACGTCCAGGTCACTGCGGGCCTTGGCGCCCAAACCGTCGATGCCTTGATACAGGCCGCCACTGAGGATGCGCAACTGTCGGGCGTCGGCCTTGCGCCAGTCGCCCTCGACGGCCAGGGCGCGCAGGTTGGATTCGATATCGAAGCGCAGCGGGTAGCCCACCAGTTTATAGCGGGTGGTCTGGTCCACTGCGTAGAGGCGCGTGCCCAGGCTGAGCGACTCGGTAGGCGAGGCAATGAAGGGGTGGCTCAGGCCGATGGAATAGCGATCGATCGACTGGTGCGGTTTGAGTTCGAAGCCGCCGTCCAGTTGCACGCTGCTGTGGGGGTCGGCGCGATAGCGCTCGGCGGCGAGCGCCAGCTGGGTGCCCTCGGCATTGATGAACTGGTTGTAGTCCACACGGTAGTAGTGCTCTTTGTCCTCGCCGGGCGGGAACAGGCCGCTGAGCGTCAGCTGTTCGCCCAGAGATGTTTGAGAATTGCTGGTTGCGCTGAGCAAGGCTTGGGTGCCGCCACGGCTTTTCTGCACCAGGCTCATGCTGGTGGTGAAGGGTTTGCGGCTGGCCTGGATCTGCATGTGCGTGGCGCCATCGGTGGTGCCTGGCGGCGGCACTTGTGCCTGTACAGTGAGGCCGGGGATGCGGCTCATCAGCGTGGTGTAGCGTTCGAAGGTCTTGCGCGTAAGTGGGCGTTCGGCCACCAACTTTTGCGCCAGCTTGTCGACATAGGCCGACACCGAACCGATGTCGCCGGTTTGTTGATAGTCCTTGATGTAGCCCTCCACCAGCACCACGCGGACCAGGCCGTTTTCAAAGTTCTGTTGTGGCAGGAATGCGTAGGACAACAGGTAACCGTCCTGCTGGTAGCGCCGGGTGATGCCGCGGGTGGCCTCGATCAGTTGCGCAAGATTGGTCTCATGGCCAATCAACGCTGCGTAGGCCTGGGCCGTCTCGGTGAGCGGGTAGACCGTACCGCCTTCGATCTGCAGCTTGCGGATGGTGACCTTGGTATCCATTAACAGTGGCTGGCCCGCAGTGGGCGGCGCTTGCGGTACCTGGGTTTGCGGCGTGGCCGGTCGGTAGGCGTCGGCGGGCAGGTTGGGGACCGGCAAGGTGCGGATGGTGTCGTTGCTGTTGAGAAAGCTGGGAAGGGCCTCGGCCTGGGCATAAGCGCTGAGGGTAAGCAAGAACAACGGCGTAAACACGCGCATAGGACACTCCATGGTCAACTGCAGCAGCGTTTCGGACCCGCCGCGTTCTGGGCGCGGTTCGGGAGGGCGCTGGCTGTCTACATCCAGCAGCCGCCCATAAAAAAGACGAGAGACTTAGTCAGGGTCTCTCGTCTCAACCAAGCGTAGGCGCTGTAGGGGAGGCCGTCTAATCGGCCAGGTGCATTTCTATTTGCCGGTCAGGCCGTTCAACAAACCGCCCAGGCCTCCCGTGGCTGCAGTGCCGCCGGTGGTAGGTGCGGTACTGGTGGTGGTGCCGATATTCAGGCCGCCGAGCAGGCCACCGCTGGTACCGCCGGTGCCGCCTGTGACCAGGCCACCTACCGAGCCTACGGTGTTGCCGACGGCGGTTACGGTGGTGCCCAGGGTATTGGTGACCGGGTTGGCGTTGGCTGTGGTCAGGTTAGTGCCCAGGCTGGCGACCGCACCACCGACTTGCGTCACCAGGCCGTTGACCGGAGCGCCGACGCCGGTGGTAGTGCCGATGTTCTGGGTCAGTGCGGTGACGCCGGATGTCACGGGGTTCAAGGCTGCGCCGACACTCGTGGCCACAGTGGCGACCGGTGCAGTGGCGCCGGTATTGGCGACACCCGTACCACCGAGAACGGTACCCACGGAGGCAATGGTGTTGCCCAGTGCGCCACCAGTTACACCGGCTGCACTGACGGTGCTGTTGGTGTTGCCGATGTTCAGGCCGGTACCGACGTTGTTCACCAGGCCACCGACCAGTTCCGGTAGACCGGGGGCTGCGGTGCCGCCGGTTGGTGCCACGTAACCGCTGGACTTGTCGAGTGTGCCGCCTACGCCCGTCAGCACGCTGCCGACGACGGTGGTCACAGGGTTGCCGGTACCGCCGGTACTTGCGACCTGAGTGCCGAGGCTGGTGACGGTAGCGCCCAGTTTATCCACCAGGCCGCCGACAGGCGTACCCAGGCCGGTGGCCGTGCCGAGGTTGCCGGTGGTGTTTTCCACCAGCGAAACCACGGGCACCAGGACTTTGCCGCCCAGGGTGCCGGTCAGCGAACCCAATGGGCCAGTGGTGCTGGCAGTGCTGAGGGTGTCGCCGAGCATGGTCACCGTGGTGCCCACTTTATCCACCACGCCACCGACTGCGCCGCCTACGCCGCCCGTCAAACCGCCGACAACGGGAACCCCACCGAGGGTAGTCGACAGCGATTTGCCGGTAGTCGACAGGCCGTCGCCCAGATCAGCGACGCCAGTGCCGACACCCGCGACAGTGATGCCCAGGGAGTTTTTGTCGGTGCCCAGAGAGCCCAAGCCGGCGGTCACGCCAGTGCCGATGCTGGTGACGGCGGTGCCGGCCGAAGTGACCAGGCCGCCTGCTGTTGTGCCAACGATTGGGACACCGTTCAAGGTCGAGCCCAGATCACCGACCGCTGCGCCTACGTTGCCCACGGTGGTGCCGAGGGTGCCGGCGATCTGGCCAGTAACGAGCGGGGTGGTTGTGGAGCCCGTGCCGCCGCCTGTGCCACCGCCTGTGCCGCCGCCCGTGCCACCGCCCGTGCCACCGCCTGTGCCGCCGCCCGTGCCACCGCCCGTGCCACCGCCCGTGCCGCCGCCTGTGCCGCCGCCCGTGCCACCGCCTGTGCCGCCGCCCGTGCCACCGCCTGTGCCGCCGCCCGTGCCACCGCCCGTGCCACCGCCTGTGCCGCCGCCAGTGCCACCGCCTGTGCCATCGCCCGTGCCACCGCCCGTGCCACCGCCTGTGCCACCGCCTGTGCCACCGCCTGTGCCATCGCCAGTACCACCGCCAGTACCGCCACCTGTGCCACCGCCCGTGCCTCCACCGGCACCTGCGCCAGCATCCGGCGAGGACGCCGCCACGTTCGATTTATGCCCGCCACCACCGCTGCTGCAGCCGCCGAGGCTCATGGCCAGAATCAATGCCAGCGCAGTACTTGCTTTCCAAAACACGACTTGAGTTTTCATGATTGAGTTCCTTGCACCTGGTACAACCTTGGTTGTTTCAAACGCTCGCTATTTCTTTGGCTAGCGATACGTTTGTCCGTGTGGCTATCACAGACCCGGGCCGGTTTTCTCGCAATGCTCAAGTTGGTATTAACGATTTATATACATAAGGTCTTAGTCGGCTTAACGACTAATACGAACGTTATAATTTTTTAAATGATGAAATATTTAAGATATGTAAAACAACGGGTTAAACAACATAGCGGGCCCGGACGGGTCCGCTATAACTTAAGGTGTATATATACAATTAATCAGGTGGGGTCAGGCAATCGGTCGCCATCTTCCGAGCATGTGTTGGATATCGCCAGCGCCGTTCAATACCAACTCGCCACGTGAGCCAGCGCCGCTGGTCATCAGGCTTAGTTCACTGGGCAGTCGTACGGGTTTCCTGAACTGCACTTCAATTTCGATGTTGGCGGCCGGCAGTTGTTCGCTCATCGCCGCGAGCATGCGCGCCTTGTTCCACAGCCCGTGGGCGATGGCTTGGGGAAAGCCGAATAACTTGGCCGTCGGTGCGCTGAGATGAATCGGGTTGTAATCGCCGGACACGCGGGCATAGCGGCGACCGATATCGGCAGGTGCTTTCCAACGTGTCAGTTCGCTGAGGGGCGCGTCTACCAACCACGCGTGTTCCTCGGCCTCGCCGTCAAGCTTCACGCCTCGGCATAACATCGTGCTTTGCGCTTCCCAGAGCAGACCAAGAGCGTCCTCGACCACGGTCACCAAATCGAAGGTCACGCCCTTGGCATGGGGCTTTAGATTCTCCGTGTACACCCCGACGCTCAGCTCACTCACACTGCCCAGAGGGCGATGAATGCGAATGCGGTTGCTCAGGTGGATCAACCCCAGCAACGGAAACGGGAACGCCTTGTCGGTGAGCAGTTGCATCTGCAGGCCGAATGCCAGGACATGCGGATAAGTCGCTGGCAGCATCGGGCTGTCGGCGAAACCGCAGACCTCACAGTATGCGGCAACTGCCTTGGGGTCGACGCGTACCTGGCAGCGCAAGCCGCGTTCGGGCAGAACGCTGCCAGTGACCTTGCGCTTGAGCGCCGCACGCCAGTACAGCGGCGGCAGGAACGGAGTGCTGTCCAATGTCTGCCACTGCATGGTCATGCTCCCAGAAGACTTTGCCCACACACCCGCAGCGCCTGGCCGCTGACCGCGCCAGAACCCGGCTGGCTCAGCCAGGCGACGGCTTCCGCCACGTCCTGCGGCACACCGCCCTGGCCCAGCGAACTCATGCGTCGCCCGGCCTCACGCAAGGCAAACGGAATATGCGCGGTCATCTGGGTCTCGATAAAACCGGGGGCCACGGCGTTGATGCTGATACCACGGGCGTGCAGCAGCGGTGCCCACGCCTGGGCCAGGCCGATCAGCCCAGCCTTGCTCGCGGCATAGTTGGTTTGCCCGCGATTGCCGGCAATGCCGCTGATGGAAGCCAGCAGCACGACGCGGGCGTTGTCGCGCAGGGTGCCGCTGTCGAGCAGCGCCTTGGTCAGCACCTGGGGCGCATTGAGATTGACCGCGAGCACGGCGTCCCAGTATTCCGGGGTCATGTTGGCCAGGGTCTTGTCGCGGGTGATGCCGGCGTTGTGCACCAGGATATCGAGGCCATCGGGCAGGTGTTCGATCAATTGGGCGGCAGCGTCTTCGGCGCAGATATCCAGGGTGAGAGTGCGCGCATTCAAGCGGGCGGCCAGGGCCTCGAGGTCGGCCTTGGCCTGGGGCACATCCAGCAGGATCACGTCGGCGCCATCGCGGGCGAGGGTTTCGGCGATGGACGCGCCAATACCCCGCGCAGCGCCGGTGACCAGTGCTGTGCGCCCGGCCAATGGGCGTGTCCAGTCTTCGACCGGCGTAGCGCAGGCCTGCAGGCGAATCACCTGCCCGGAGATGTAGGCGCTCTTGGGCGAGAGGAAAAACCGCAGCGCGCCTTCCAACTGGTCTTCGGCACCGTCGCCCACGTACAGCAGCTGCATCACGCCGCCGCCGCGCAACTCCTTGGCCAGCGAGCGGCTGAACCCTTCCAGGGCCCGCTGGGCGCTGGCGGCGAACGGGTCGCTGAGGCTTTCCGGGGCGCGGCCAAGGAGCACGAGGTGGGCGCTGTGATCGAGGTTTTTCAGCAAGGGCTGGAAGAATTCGCGCAGCTGCTTGAGCTGGTCGGTGTGCTGTAGGGCACTGGCGTCGAACACCACCGCCTTGAGTTTGGGGCCGTGCCCGGGGATCCACGCCGGCACATCCAGTGCTTCGGCGCCGTAGCCGTAGATGGCATCGGTGAGTTTGTTGGCAAACGGCAAGACTTTAGTCACCAGCGCACCACCGCCCAGCAGCAGCGCACCCTCCACCGGGCGCAGGCGCCCGGCTTGCCAGCGTTCCAGGCGTACCGGTGACGGCAGGCCAAGGGCGGCGACCAGGCGATGGCCGAGGCTGGAATTGGCGAAGTCGATATAACGGTCAGACATGGAACGCTCTCCGAAGGCTGGGGTTCAAAGGTTGACCATTCCAGGGTAGCAGTCGTTCGACTAGGCTCACTGATCAAGCCCATAACAGACAGAGGGAGCTTTCCATGACTCAATTGCGCCGTGTGGCGATCATTGGCGGTAATCGCATTCCTTTCGCCCGCTCCAATGGCCCCTACGCCACGGCCAGCAACCAGGCGATGCTCACCGCCGCCCTGGAAGGCCTGATCGAACGTTTCAACCTGCATGGCCTGCGCATCGGCGAGGTCGCCGCCGGCGCGGTGCTCAAGCATTCCCGTGATTTCAACCTCACCCGCGAATGCGTGCTGGGCTCGCGCCTGTCGCCGCAAACCCCGGCCTACGATGTGCAACAGGCCTGCGGCACCGGGCTGGAGGCCGCCTTGCTGGTGGCCAACAAGATCGCCCTGGGCCAGATCGAATGCGGCATTGCCGGCGGAGTGGACACCACCTCCGATGCGCCGATTGGCGTCAATGAAGGCCTGCGCAAGCTGTTGCTGCAGGCTAACCGCAGCAAGTCCGTGGCGGATAAGCTCAAAGTGTTGTTACAACTTCGTCCGCATCACCTCAAGCCGCAGCTGCCGCGCAACGGTGAGCCGCGCACCGGGTTGTCCATGGGCCAGCACTGCGAGCTGATGGCGCAGACCTGGCAGATCCCCCGCGCCGAACAGGACCAGCTGGCACTGCAGAGCCATCAGAACATGGCCGCCGCCTATGCCGAAGGCTGGCATAACGATTTGCTCACGCCGTTTCTGGGGCTGACCCGCGACAACAACCTGCGCCCCGACCTGACCCTGGAAAAACTCGCCGCGCTCAAGCCTGCTTTTGAACGAAGTGAAAAGGGCACGCTGACCGCCGGCAACTCTACGCCGCTGACCGACGGCGCCTCGCTGGTGCTGCTGGGCAGCGAGGCGTGGGCCAGGGAACGTGGCTTGCCGATCCTCGCGTACCTGCGCGATGGCGAAGCGGCAGCGGTGGATTTCGTCAACGGTGCCGAAGGCCTGCTGATGGCGCCGGTGTACGCCGTACCGCGCTTGTTGGCCAGAAACGGCCTGACCCTGCAGGACTTTGATTACTACGAGATCCACGAAGCATTTGCCGCTCAAGTGTTGTGTACGCTCAAAGCCTGGGAAGACGCGGACTATTGCAAGACGCGCCTGGGCCTGGATGCGCCGCTGGGCGCCATCGACCGTAGCCGTCTCAACGTCAAGGGCAGCTCATTGGCGGCCGGGCACCCCTTTGCCGCGACCGGTGGGCGCATCGTCGCCAACCTGGCCAAGCTGCTCGATGCAGCCGGTAAAGGGCGCGGCCTGATTTCGATCTGTGCGGCGGGAGGCCAGGGCGTGACGGCGATTATCGAGCGTTGATGACCCGCAAAATTGGCCTGATGAATGCATTCTTCGCGGGTCAGAGGTCGGTAGCCTCTCCCACCGGCGCGCCGATTGCCGTATAACGAGTGCCACACGCGTGTTTGGTAATACAGGACCCACAATAAAAGCTGATGAAGACTCCTAAACGCATTGAACCCCTGATCGAAGACGGTCTGGTCGACGAAGTGCTGCGCCCACTCATGAGTGGTAAAGAAGCAGCTGTTTATGTGGTGCGCTGCGGCAACGAATTGCGTTGCGCCAAGGTTTACAAGGAGGCGAATAAACGAAGTTTTCGTCAGGCGTCCGAATACCAGGAAGGCCGCAAGGTCCGTAACAGCCGCCAGGCCCGGGCCATGGCCAAGGGCTCCAAGTTCGGCAAGAAAGAAACCGAAGATGCCTGGCAGAACGCCGAAGTGGCGGCGTTGTTCCGCCTGGCCGGTGCCGGCGTTCGCGTGCCCAAGCCGTACGACTTTCTTGAAGGCGTGCTATTGATGGAACTGGTGGCCGACGAATACGGCGATGCGGCGCCACGTCTGAATGACGTGACCCTGGAGCCGGACCAGGCGCGTGAATACCACGCCTTCCTGATATCCCAGATTGTGCTGATGTTGTGCACAGGGCTGGTGCACGGTGACCTGTCGGAGTTCAACGTACTGCTCACACCGACGGGCCCGGTGATCATCGACTTGCCCCAGGCAGTGGACGCGGCGGGCAACAACCATGCGTTCAACATGCTGGAGCGGGATGTGGGCAACATGGCTTCCTATTTCGGGCGCTTTGCCCCGGAGCTGAAGAAGACCAAATACGCCAAGGAAATGTGGGCGCTGTACGAAGCCGGCACCCTGCACCCAGCCAGTGTTCTGACCGGCGAGTTCGACGAGCCGGAAGAGCTGGCGGACGTGGGCGGTGTGATCCGCGAGATCGAAGCGGCGCGGCTGGATGAAGAGCGCAAGCAGGCGATCCGCGCGGCGGATGATGCGCCATCGACCAAAACCGCCGAAGAACCGCCGCCGCCTTGGATGCAGTGATCTTTCGGCCCATGGAGATCGAAGTGTGGGAGGGGGCTTGCCCCCGATAGTAGTGGTTCAGTCAACATTGACAGTGGCTGATACACCGCCATCGGGGGCAAGCCCCCTCCCACATTTGGTTTTGTGTTGAGTCAGTTGGGCATCAGGCGCAGCAACTACCCGAAGCCAATTCCTTGAGAATCGGACAATCCGGCCGATGGTCGCCCTGGCAGTGCTCCACCAGGTCCTGCAACGTATCGCGCAGTTGCTCCAGCTCGCGAATCTTCTGATTCAACTCATCAATATGCTGGCGCGCCAGGGCTTTTACGTCGCCGCTGGCTCGCTGCCGGTCCTGCCACAGGGTCAGCAGTTTGCCGACTTCTTCCAGTGAAAACCCCAGGTCCCGCGAGCGCTTGATGAACGCCAGCGTGTGCAGGTCGTCTGCGCCGTAGATGCGGTAACCGCTGTCGGTGCGGTGGGCTGGCTTGAGCAGGCCGATGGATTCGTAGTAGCGGATCATCTTCGCGCTCAGCCCGCTTTGGCGAGCGGCTTGGCCGATATTCATGGACGTTGATCCTCCAGGTCCTTGGGTTTCCAGGTTTTGAGCAGCAACGCATTGCTCACCACACTGACGCTGGACAACGCCATCGCCGCGCCGGCCAGCACCGGGTTGAGCAAGCCGAAGGCCGCCAGGGGAATGCCGATCAAGTTATATACAAAGGCCCAGAACAGGTTCTGGCGGATTTTTGCGTAGGTCTTGCGGCAGATCTCCAGGGCCGCCGGCACCAGGCGCGGGTCGCCGCGCATCAGGGTGATGCCGGCGGCGTGCATGGCCACGTCGGTGCCGCCGCCCATGGCGATGCCGATATCGGCTGCGGCCAGGGCCGGTGCGTCGTTGATGCCGTCGCCGACCATGGCCACCCTGCCGGTTTTTTTCAGCTCGGTCACGGTGGCGGCTTTGTCGGCGGGCAGCACTTCGGCGTGTACATCGTCGATGCCCAGCGCCTCGGCGACCACCCGCGCGCTGCCGCGATTATCGCCGGTGAGCAGGTGACTGCTGATGTGTTGCGCCTTGAGTTGTTGCACGGCCTGCAGTGCGCCCGGCTTGAGCGTGTCGCCAAACGCGAACAGCCCCAGCACGCGGGGATTTGCGCCTTGTTCGATCAGCCAGGACAAGGTGCGGCCTTCGGCTTCCCAGGCGGTGGCTTGCTGACTCAAGGCGCTGGCATCAAGGCCGGCGTCTTCGAGCAGGCGCCGATTGCCCAGGGCCAGTTGCCGGCCGTCAAGGGTGCCGGCAATGCCGCGTCCGGTCAGGGACTGGCTGGCGCTGACATCGGCCACCTTCAGCCCCTGCTCTTCACAGGCCTCCAGCACGGCCTTGGCCAGCGGGTGCTCGCTGCCGCGCTGCAAGGCGCCCGCCTGTTGCAGCAGTAAGGATTCGTTGCCGTCCAGCGCCGCCAAATGCGCGATCTTCGGCGCGCCCGAGGTGAGGGTGCCGGTCTTGTCGAACACCACGGCGCTCACCCCCTGGGCATGTTCCAGGGCTTCGGCATCCTTGATCAGAATGCCATGGCGCGCGGCGACACCGGTGCCGGCCATGATCGCAGTCGGCGTCGCCAGGCCCAGGGCACAGGGGCAGGCGATCACCAGTACCGCGACCGCATTGATGATTGCGCTCTCCAGCGGCGCGCCGTACAGCCACCAGCCCGCCAGGGTGAGCAACGCCAGAACCAGCACGGCGGGGACGAATACCTGACTGACCTTATCCACCAGTTTCTGGATCGGTGCCTTGGCGGCCTGGGCGTCTTCGACCAGGCGAATGATGCGTGCCAGCACGCTCTCCGCACCCAGGGCCCGAGTGCGTATCAGCAGCCGGCCTTCGCCGTTGATGGCGCCGCCGGTGACCGCATCGCCGGGCTGTTTCGGCACCGGCAGGCTTTCGCCGCTGATCAGCGCTTCGTCGGCATGGCTTTGGCCGTCGACCACTTCCCCATCCACCGGGAAACGTTCGCCCGGCTTGACCAGAACCAGGTCGCCGAGCGTGAGTGCGCTGATGGCCACGTCTTCCTCGCGGCCCTCCAGCACGCGCACCGCCCGCTCGGGGCGCAAGGCTTCGAGGGCGCGGATGGCGCTGGCGGTGTGGCGCTTGGCGCGGCTTTCCAGATATTTACCCAGCAACACCAGCGCGATCACTACGGCCGAGGCTTCGAAATACAAGTGCGGAGCGGGCCGTGTGAGCCATTGATAGACGCTCAGGCCGTAACCGGCGCTGGTGCCGATCGCCACCAGCAGGTCCATGTTGCCCGCACCGGCCCGCACGGCCTTCCACGCCGCGCTGTAAAAACGCGCACCGAGGATGAATTGCACCGGCGTCGCCAGGGCGAATTGGACCCAGGCGGGGAGCATCCAGTGCACGCCGAAGGGTTCCACCAGCATCGGCAGCACCAGGGGCAGCGCCAGCATGATCGCCAGCATCAGCGCCCAGCGCTCGTGATGCAGGCGTTGGGCTTGACTGGCCTGGGTGGCGGTTTCGCTCTGGGGCAGGGTGGCGGTGTAGCCGGCTTTTTCGACCGCGGCGATCAATACCCCGGGATCCAGTGGGTGGAGTCCTTCAACGTGGGCACGTTCGTTGGCCAGGTTGACGCTGACGCGTTGCACCCCCGGCACCTTGCCCAGCGCACGCTCCACACGGCCGGCGCAACTGGCGCAGGTCATGCCGCCGATGGGCAGGTCAAAGGTGGTGGGTCCATTCATGGGGCAGTCCTCCGGAAGACGATGCCCCTAGGATCGACCTTGACCCATGGGTAAGGTCAAGCGCCTTCAGTATTCCAGCGTAGCGGCTTTGAGGTACATGCCGTCCGGGCCTTGGGCGATCCGCAGTTTGCGTACATCTCCGGCTTTGAGCGTGATGTTCTGTGCTGGCGGCGCGAGCATGCCGGGCAAACAGCCTGGGGTTTGGCCCGGCAGCAGCTTGAGGCGCAATGACACATCACCCGGCGGCAAATTGAAGGAAGTGGCTTGTTCCTGGAACAGGCGCCCGGCCAACTGATCTTGAATGTAGAGGCCGATCTCACAGTTGGTCGGCACTTCAAGACGCTCGCGGGAAATGATCAGCACCGCATAGTCTTCAGCGGCGGGCGCAACGGCAGAAAAACTCATCAGGCCGGCAAGGGCAAATAACGACCAGCGCATGGCGAATGCTCCGTGGTTCACATCTATTGAAGGTGAAGCTTGGCCGACGTCGCGACCGAATGCCAGCCCGGCCGAGTTTTCCGAAACTTGACCTTGCCATGATGGCAAGGTCGAGACTGCGTTCAACCTCATCAAAGGAGTCATGTCATGCAAGTATTCAATGTTGAAGGAATGACCTGCGGCCATTGTGTTCGTGCGGTGACCCAGGCGGTGCAGGCCCAGGATGCCGATGCCAAGGTCACGGTGGACCTCGCGGCCAAGCAAGTCAGTGTGCAGAGCAAACTCGAGCGTGACGAGATCTCGGAGCTGATCAAGGAAGAGGGCTACACAGTCGTCTGATTGTCGATAGTTAGCGAGCTATCTTAATGTTCAAGACGCCGAAGCACGGCTAGACTGTCGGGCTGCCGACTCACTTGGATGTCTGATGAACCTTCGCATTATTCTGATTCTGGGCGCCTTGAGCGCCTTCGCGCCGTTGGCGATCGACTTTTACCTGCCGGGCTTCCCGGCGATGGCGACCGCCTTTGCCACCGACGAAAAACACATCCAGCTGACCCTGGCGGTGTATTTCGGCGGGCTGGCCATCGGCCAATTGATCTACGGCCCGTTGGCCGACCGCTTTGGCCGGCGCGTGCCGCTGCTCAGCGGCGTCACGCTGTTTACCCTCGCATCTTTCGCCTGTGCCTATGCGCCGTCCCTGGAATGGCTGATCGGTGCGCGCTTCGTGCAGGCCCTCGGCGGTTGCGCGGGCATGGTGATCTCGCGGGCGGTGGTGAGTGACAAATGCGACGCCGTGGGCTCGGCCAAGGTGTATTCGCAACTGATGCTGGTGACCGGCCTGGCGCCGATTCTCGCACCGCTGGCGGGTGGGATCATGGTGGGGGTGTGGGGCTGGCAGTCGATTTTCCTGGCACTGTCGCTGTTCAGCGTGATGGCGGCCATTGCCGTGGCCGTGGGCTTGCCGGAAACCTTTCCGGCGCATCAGCCGCGCCAGCCGTTGTCCGGCTCGCTGCGCCGCTACGGCTCGCTGTTGTCGGACCGGGTCTACTTGGGCTACGCCTTGACCGGCGGCATCTCGATTGCCGGGATGTTTGCCTACATCGCCGGTTCGCCGTTCGTGTTCATCAAGCTGTACGGCGTTCCCGCCGAGCATTACGGCTGGCTGTTTGGCTCCAACGCCGCCGGTTTTATCCTGGTGGCGCAGCTCAATGCACGGTTACTGGCCAAACGCGGCCCGGCGTTCTTGCTCTCGCGTACGGTGTGGGTTTATGTCGCGGCGGCGCTGGCCCTGCTGGGGATTGCAGCGCTGCGCACCGAAGCCCTGTGGCCGTTGCTGGTGCCGCTGTTTATCTGTATCGCCAGCCTGGGTTGCATTTTGCCTAACACCTCGGCCTGCGCCATGAACGGGCAAGGCGCGCGCGCAGGCAGCGCGTCGGCGTTGCTCGGTTGCATTCAGTTCGGTGTGGCGGCGGGTGCTGCATCGCTGGTGGGTGTGTTGCACGACGGCACGGCGATGCCGATGGCGATGGTGATCAGCCTGTGCGGTGTGCTGGCGGTGACGATTGCGATGTCGACCCAGCGCCTGCAACGGGCCAGGGCCGCGCAAGCGCAGGTCTGAAGCGGACGATCAGCCGGCGGCGGCGCGTTGCTGGCTGAGTGGGAAACGGTGGGGGGCCTGGATGCGGGCCTGCAAGGTATCGGCAAAGGCACGCGCCTCGGCTTCGGTATGGAAGATAATCGACTTCTGGTCCAGGCGGACCTCCCACTGGGATTTTGCTAACGCTTTTATCAGGATCTTCATTGCTGACTTCCTCACGTAAAAGAATCGTGGCAAAGGCGGCCAATATAAACCTGTATGCGTTGGCAAATATGACAAACGTCAACTGTCGGACTAATGGTGTCGTCCATTACCTACAACAGCAACAGACGACACCGACAGCCGCTTTTTTAGAACCCCTCTAACACGATCTTGCCCTTGGCCTTGCCGCTTTCCAGCAGCGCGTGGGCACGCCGCAGGTTGGCCGCGTTGATCACACCAAAGTGCTCGCCGACCGTGGTTTCCAGGGTGCCGGCGTCGATCAGCGCGGCCACCCGATTGAGCAGGTTGTGCTGCTCGATCATGTCCGGTGTCTCGAACATCGAGCGGGTGTACATGAACTCCCAATGCAGCGACAAGCTCTTGCGCTTGAGCTTGCTGACGTCCAGGGCCTTGGGGTCGTCGATCAACGCCAGCTTGCCTTGCGGCTGCAGGGCTTCTACCAGTTGATCTAGGTGATGGTCGGTCTGGGTCAGGCTGGCGACGTGGGTCACTTGGGGGTGGCCGGCTTGCTTCAGCGCTTCGCTCAACGGCTGGCTATGGTCGATCACCAGCTCGGCGCCCAGGGCCTTGGCCCACGCCTGAGTTTCAGGGCGCGAGGCGGTACCGATGACTTTCAGCGCGGTGAGCTGGCGGGCCAACTGGGTCAGGATCGAACCCACGCCGCCCGCCGCACCGACGATCAGCAGGCTCTGGCCCTGGTCCACCTTGCCCTCGGGCACCTGCAGGCGTTCGAACAGCAGCTCCCAGGCCGTGATGGCGGTCAATGGCAGCGCCGCGGCTTCGGCAAAGCCCAGGCTCTGCGGCATATGCCCAACGATGCGTTCGTCCACGGTGTGCAGCTCGCTGTTGCCGCCAGGGCGAACCAGGGAGCCGGCGTAGAACACCTTGTCGCCGGCCTTGAACAGCGTCACTTCGCTACCGACTGCCTTTACCACACCGGCCACGTCCCAGCCGAGCACCTTGGCGGCGCCATGTTCCGGGGCGACGTTCTGGCGCACCTTGGTGTCCACCGGGTTGACCGAGATGGCTTTGACTTCCACCAGCAGGTCGCGCGGCCCGGCGACCGGTTCAGGCAGCTCGATGTCTTGCAGGGCGTTAACGTCGCTGATGGGCAGGGAAGTGTAGTAGGCGATGGCTTTCATGATGTCTCCAGGTAAGGGGCTCGTGGTCAGGCGAGAAACTGCAGGCGCTTGAGTTCGAAGTGTTCGATCACGTCGGCGGCCTTGGTTCGAAAATTCTGGATATGCGCGCTTTGGTCGTGGTCGGCCAGGGCCGCGTCATCGGTCCAGCGCTCGAGCATGTAGAACGTCTCGGGGTGTTGCAGGTCCTGGTGCAGGTCGTACTGCTCACAGCCGGGTTCCTGTCGAGTCGGTTCGAGCAGATCACGCAGCAGGGTTTCCAGAGTGGCCTGTTGGCCGGGCTTGGCGATCAGCGTGGCGATGACGTTAAAGGCAGTAGGCATAATCAACTCCTGGGCGATGCGTAACGGGATGGCCAGATGATTGGCTATTTCCTGTGCAGATAAAAGCGGATAAAACAGAGGGCTGTTTCAATAAAACATTGATAATTGGCGGGAATGCATGCTGCGCTTTGATGATTTGCAATTGTTTGTACGGGCGGCGGACCTGGGTAGCCTGTCGGCGGCCGCGCGGGTGATGGACCTTTCCCCGGCGGTGGCCAGCGCCGCGTTGAAGCGCATAGAACACCAACTGGGCACGCGCTTGCTGGCGCGCTCTACCCGCAGCCTGCGCTTGACCGCCGAAGGTGAGGGGTTTCTGACCTACGCCCGCGCCGCGTTGAGTTCATTGGATGAAGGGCGGCGTTTGTTGGCCAGCGGGCAAGACCACGTCAGCGGCATGCTGCAACTGTCGGCACCTTCGGATTTCGGGCGCAATCAGCTGTTGCCCTGGCTGGATGATTTCCAGCGCGAATACCCGCAACTGAGCGTGCGCCTGTTGTTGGGTGATCGCATTGCCGACCTGTTCCGGCAGCCTGTGGATATCGCTTTGCGTTATGGCGAGCCTGAGGACTCCAGCCTGGTTGCGCTGCCCATCGCCCCGGAGAATGTACGGGTGCTGTGCGCCGCGCCGAGTTATCTGGCCCGTCACGGCGAGCCGCGGCACCTCGAACAACTGGCCCAGCATAATTGCCTGCTTTATATGCTCGCTGGCCGCGTGCATGACCATTGGCGCTTTTACGACGGCAAGCGCGAGGTCAGCCTGACCGTCACGGGGGATCGCGTCAGCGATGACGCCGACGTGGTGCGTCGCTGGGCGGTGGCGGGCGTCGGCATTGCCTATAAATCCTGGCTGGATGTGAGTACCGACGTTGTGGCTGGACGCTTACGCTTGATCCTGCCGGAGCTGCGCGGTGAGCGCACACCGCTCAACCTGCTGTGCGCGCATCGTGCGCAGTTGAGTAAGCCCGTCAACTTGCTGCGGGAAATGCTCGTGGCCCGTTGTGCGACATTGGCGGCACAACGGTCGGAGCGATTCGCTGCGAAGTAATGGCCTCCAGCAAAGCAGGAAATTTCGCTCAAGTGCTGTCCTTGTCCGGGCTGTAAGACCCCATGGAACCGGCGGTTCTGGCCCCTATACTTTGGCGCCAACCGCAGCAGAAAAACGGTTCAACAGGGAGTCGAGAGATGGAACAGGCACCAGGTATCAGTCATATCGCCAGCTTGCTTGCCGAGCCCAAGCGCACCGCAATGCTGTGGGCATTGATGGACGGTTCGGCGAAATCTTCAGAGGAGCTGGCGATGTTCGCCGGGCTGTCTGCGGCGTCGGCCAATGCCCATTTGGCGCGGTTGACCGGCAGCGGGCTGCTGCGGGTCGAAGCACGCCGGGGCAGGCGGCTGTTTCGCATGGCGGCCGCGGATGTCAGCGCCGCCCTTGATGCGCTGGCGACAACCACCATGGCCAGTGTGGGGCGCTGTACGCGGAATACTCCGCCGCCGGCGTTGCCGGTACCGCCGCTGTTGCGTCGCGCCCGCGTGTGCCAGGACCACCTCGGCGGCGAGCTGGCGGCCGGCCTGTACCAACGGATGACGGAGGCCGGGTGGATCCAGCGTTACGAACAACGTACCGAAGTCACGGTCAAGGGCAACCGGCATTTGGCGCAGCTGGGTATTTTTATCCAGGCGTTCTCATCGCCTCTGGTCTGCGACTGTTTCGACTGGAGCCAACAGCAACCCCATGTGGGCGGTGCGCTCGGCGCAGGGTTGCTGCAACTGTTTTTGCAGTCAAACTGGGTCAGTGCGATCGACGAATCCCAGGCCTTGTCTGTCAGCGAAGTAGGGCTGAAAGAAATTAGCCGGCTGGCCACGCCGCAGGAGCGTCGCTCTTAGTTTCGGTCAGGTCGCATCCAGCAATTGCCGGGGCAGGCGATGCCGCACACTCCCAGAGGGGATTTCCAGATGGGGAATGCGGCATGGGTACTCAGGGTTATAGCGCAGCAGAGCGGCTGGAACGGTTGCCCATCAGTGGTTACCACCGAATCATCTTCATCATTATTGCCCTGGCGTTTTTCTTCGATTCCATGGACCTGGCAATGATGACGTTTCTATTAGGCTCGATCAAAACCGAGTTCGGCCTGAGTACGGCCCAAGCCGGGCTACTGGCCAGTTCGAGCTTTTTCGGCATGGTGATCGGCGCTTCGCTCTCAGGGATGCTCGCGGATCGCTTCGGACGCAAGCCGGTGTTTCAGTGGAGCATCGTGCTGTGGGGCGTCGCCAGTTACTTGTGTTCCACGGCGCAGACCGTTGAGACGCTGACGCTGTTTCGTATCCTGCTGGGCATTGGCATGGGCATGGAATTTCCCATCGCACAGTCGATGTTGTCGGAGCTGATTCCGGCAAAGCGACGGGGTCGGTATATCGCGCTGATGGATGGTTTTTGGCCGCTTGGGTTTGTTGCCGCTGGGGTGTTGTCTTATTTCCTGCTGCCAGTGGTCGGCTGGCGCGACATCTTCCTCGTGCTGGCGGTGCCGGCGGTGTTTGTGCTGGCCATCCGGTTTTTCATTCCGGAGTCGCCGCGCTGGTTGGAACAGGCTGGGCGCCACGAGGCGGCGGACAAGGTGTTGCTGGGCATTGAACAGAAGGTGCGCGACTCCCTCGGCCGCGCCGACTTGCCGGAGCCCGTTGCCCTGCCGCGAGTGGCGAGCGCGCCTGGCACTTTCTTCTCGGCCTTCCAGCAGTTGTGGTCGGCGCAGTACCGTCAACGCACCCTGATGATCTGGAGCGTGTGGTTCTTTGCCTTGCTCGGCTTCTACGGGCTGACCTCGTGGTTGAGTGCGTTGCTGCAGCAGTCAGGCTTTGCCGTGACGCAATCGGTGTATTACACGGTGATCATCTCCCTGGGCGGGATACCGGGTTTCCTCATGGCCGCCTGGCTGGTCGAGCGTTGGGGGCGCAAGCCGGTGTGCGTGGTGACGCTGCTGGGTGGCGGGGTGATGGCGTTTTTGTATGGCCAGAGTGCGGTGTTTGGCGGCAACGTGGGGCTGCTGATTACGTCCGGCTTGTTGATGCAGTTCTTTCTGTTTGGCATGTGGGCGGTGTTGTACACCTATACGCCTGAGCTGTATCCCACTTCGGCGCGCGCAACCGGTTCCGGGTTTGCCTCGGCAATTGGGCGGGTGGGGTCGTTGCTGGGGCCACTGGTGACCGGGTTGGTATTTCCGATAACCGGGCAGGGCGGGGTATTTGCCTTGGGCGCCTTGTGTTTCGCAGTGGCGGCGCTGGTGGTGTGGGTATTCGGGATGGAGACCAAGGGCAAGACGTTGGAAGAACTCACCGAAATCTGAGATCAACGCAAAACCCCTGTGGGAGGGGGCAAGCCCCCTCCCACATTAGCCAGCGGTTAAGGCTTCACCAGTCGCGCATCCAGGCTATTTTGCGCCAGGCGTTTGGCCTGGTCCCGGGTCATGCCCAGGGAGGTGTACAACGCGTGGAAGTTCTCGGTGACATAACCGCCGAAGTAGGCCGGGTCATCCGAGTTCACCGTGACCTTCACGCCACGCTCGAGCA
The DNA here is from genome assembly GCF_003851685.1 of Pseudomonas sp. R5-89-07. Lineage (NCBI taxonomy): Bacteria > Pseudomonadati > Pseudomonadota > Gammaproteobacteria > Pseudomonadales > Pseudomonadaceae > Pseudomonas > Pseudomonas sp. R5-89-07. Next base: position 776,677 of record NZ_CP027727.1, read on the forward strand.
TGTCGAGAATGTTGTGCTGGGCCATGTCGTCGAATACGCATAGCTTGGTATTGGACAACGGGCAAACGGTCAACGGGATCTGCTCGTCGATGATGCGCTGCATCAGGCGCTCGTCTTCGATGGCGCGCACGCCGTGGTCGATGCGCTGGATTTTCAGCAGGTCGATGGCTTCCCAGATGTATTCGGGCGGGCCTTCTTCGCCGGCGTGGGCTACGGTGAGGAAACCTTCATGACGGGCACGGTCGAACACACGCTGGAATTTGCTCGGCGGGTGGCCCATCTCTGAGCTGTCCAGGCCGACGGCGACGAACGCGTCACGGAACGGCAGCGCCTGGTCGAGGGTTTTTTCGGCTTCGGCTTCGCTCAGGTGGCGCAGGAAGCTCAAGATCAAGCCGCTGGTGATGCCCAGTTGCTGCTCGCCATCCTTGAGCGCGGCAGCGATGCCGTTGAGCACCACTTCGAACGGCACGCCACGGTCGGTGTGGGTTTGCGGGTCGAAGAAGGGTTCGGTGTGGATCACATTCTGGGCTTTGCAGCGCAGCAGGTAGGCCCAGGTCAGGTCGTAGAAGTCCTGAGACGTGCGCAGCACATCGGCGCCTTTGTAATACAGGTCGAGAAACTCTTGCAGATTGTTGAAGGCGTAGGCCTTGCGCAGGGTTTCGACGTCGTTCCACGGCAGCGCAATCTTGTTGCGTTCGGCCAGGGCGAACAGCAGCTCAGGCTCCAGCGAGCCTTCCAGGTGCAGGTGCAGTTCAGCCTTGGGCAGGGCGTTGAGCCAATCGTACATGTCTAAAATCTCATCAGGTGCAATGGCGGCATTCTACAGGCCATGGCTGAAATAATCGGCAAAACCTGACCAGCAGGAGAGTATTTGATTTATTTGCACAAGGGCGGCGTGAACTAAGGTGTAACGAAACGTTAGCGGCGTGGCGCAGTCTGTACCCCAACGATGACTGATTCGCTGCACATAAAGGCCCTCCATGCTCACTTCCCTCAAGCAAGAAAAATTCATGCTGCTGGCGCTGATTGCTGCCATTGCCGCCTACCCGTTGGAACACTGGATGCTCCACAGCGGGCAGATGGTGGCGTTGCTCGCCGGCCTTGCCTTGATCGCGTTTATCGTGATGGCGTCGATGCGTGTGGCCCATCATGCCGAGCAACTGGCGGAAAAGGTCGGCGACCCCTACGGTACGATGATCCTGACCCTGGCCGCCGTGCTGGTGGAAGTGGTGATCCTGGCGATCATGATGAGCAACGAACCCTCCCCCACCCTGGTGCGCGACACCATCTATTCGGCCGTCATGCTCGATATCAACGGTATCCTCGGCCTGGCCGCGCTGATGGGCGGCATCAAGCATGGCGAGCAGTCCTACAACGATGACTCGGCGCGCACCTACAGCGTGATGATCCTCACCGCCATGGGCGTGTCGATGGTGGTGCCGGAATTCATCCCCGAGGCCGACTGGAAAATCTATTCGGCCTTCACCATTGGCGCGATGATGGTGCTCTACACCCTGTTCCTGAGAATGCAGGTAGGCCCACACAGTTATTTCTTCAGCTACAGCTACCCGGAAAAGCGTCGCAAAAAATTGCCGGAACACGAGCAGGCGCCCCCCGTGAGCCTGGCGTTCTCGATTGGCACCCTGGTGTTTGGCGTGATTGTGATTGGCGCGCTGGCCGAGGTGATGTCCAAGACCCTCGACCTGGGCCTGGAAGGCACGGGTGCCCCGCCAGTGATTACCGCGATTGTGGTGGCGGCCATTTCCGCCGCGCCGGAAATTCTCACGGCGTTGCGCGCCGCCTTGGCCAACCGCATGCAGTCGGTGGTGAACATCGCACTGGGTGCCTCGTTGTCGACGGTGATTCTGACGGTACCGGTGATGGAAGCGATGGCGCTCTATACCGGCCAGCCGTTCCAGATGGCGATGACGCCGGTGCAGACGGTGATGGTGTTTATCACGCTGATCGTCAGTGCGATCAATCTCAATGACGGTGAGACCAATGCCATCGAAGGGATGACGCACTTTGTGTTGTTTGCAACGTTTATCATGCTGTCGCTGCTGGGGCTGTAACCAGCTTTCAATATCACCATAGAGCAAATGTGGGAGGGGGCTTGCCCCCGATAGCGGTGGTTCAGTCAACATTAATACTGACTGATACACCGCCATCGGGGGCAAGCCCCCTCCCACATTTTAAGCTTCGTTTGGCTTAGGTGCCGGCGATCAGCTGGCGCGCCGCCTGGGTGTGATCGGCGATCAAGCCTTTGAGGTCCAGGCCTTCCACCTGCCCGTCGATGACCCGCCACTTGCCGCCGATCATCACCCGGTCTGCGCGATCCGCGCCGCACAACAACAGCGCTGAAATCGGGTCGTGGCTACCGGAGAAGCGCAGCTCATCAAGTTTGAACAACGCCAAGTCAGCCTGTTTGCCTACGGCCAGCTCACCGATATCCGCACGCCCCAGTAGCTGCGCCGAGCCTTTGGTCGCCCAGCCCAACACGCCTTCGGGCGTGATCTTTTCCGCTCCGTAACGCAGGCGCTGGATGTACAAGGCCTGGCGCGCTTCGAGGATCATGTTCGAGGCGTCGTTGGACGCGGAGCCGTCCACCCCCAGGCCGACCGGGGCACCGGCGGCGAGCAAGTCGAGGGTCGGGCAGATACCGGAGGCCAGGCGCATATTCGAACTCGGGCAATGGCAGATGCCCGTGCCGGCGGCGCCCAGGCGGGCGATCTCATCCGGGTTGAAATGAATGCCATGGGCCAGCCAGGTGTGCGGGCCAAGCCAGCCGACGCTGTCGAGATAGTCCACGGTGCGCAGGCCGAAACGCTGCAGGCAGAATTCTTCCTCATCGAGGGTTTCCGCCAGGTGCGTGTGCAGGCGCACGTCGAGCGTGTTGGCCAGCTCTGCACTGGCTTGCATGATTTCGGGGGTGACCGAAAACGGTGAGCAGGGCGCCAGGGCGATCTGGATTTGCGCGCCGTCGCCGCGCTCGTGGTAGTGGTGGATCAGGCGCTGGCTGTCGTCGAGGATCACTTGGCCTTGTTGCACGGTCTGCTGCGGCGGCAGCCCGCCATCGGCTTCGCCCAGGCTCATGGAGCCGCGGGTGAGCATGGCGCGCATGCCCAGTTCGCGCACGCTGTCGACCTGCACATCAATGGCATTTTCCAACCCGTCGGGGAACAGGTAGTGGTGGTCTGCCGCTGTGGTGCAGCCGGAGAGCAGCAATTCGGCGAGTGCCACTTTCGACGCCAGGGCAAGTTTTTGCGGAGTCAGTCGGGCCCAGACCGGGTACAGGGTTTTCAGCCAGGGAAACAGCGGCTGGTTGACCACCGGCGCCCAGGCGCGGGTCAGGGTTTGGTAGAAATGATGGTGGGTGTTGATCAGCCCGGGCAGGACTACATGCTCGCGGGCATCGAACACCTGCGCACAGGACTGTGCGGGAGACTGCCCCTGGGCCAGCACTTCGATGATGACACCGTCTTGCAACACCAGGCCGCCACGGGCATCGAGGCCATTGGCAGTAAAGATAGCGAGGGGGTTTTTTAACCAGATACGGGTCGCAGGCATTGGCCGGCTCCTCTGAATGATGGGTTCAGGTTTGCCAGCTCAGTGTTGCCCTGTCTGCTGATCCAGGGTCGCCGGGGAGGGCGAGGCGGGTAGATTACGTGTTGGTCCACATGCCGGCAAGCGGACGCGGTCAGTGTGGGAGGGGGCTTGCCCCCGATGACGGAGTGTCAGTCGACATCTAAGTGACTGATCCGCCGCCATCGGGGGCAAGCCCCCTCCCACATTTTTATGGGTAGTCTTTTACCAGGCGATGGTGTCGCCCTTGTAGTCCACGAAATGATGACCGCCTTTGCCGGTGTAGGCATTTACCTGATCCACCAGGCCGCGCACGCTGGTTTCAACGTCGATGTGCGCGTTCTCGCCGCCCATGTCGGTTTTTACCCAGCCCGGATGCAGCGATAGCACTGTCGGTTTGGGCTCGCCCAGTTGGGTGATAAAACTGTTAGTCATGGAGTTGAGCGCCGCCTTGCTGGCTTTGTACAGCGCCAGGTCCGAACCGTCGGGGATGGTCACGCTGCCCAGTACCGAACTCATGAAGGCCAGCACCCCGGTGTCCTTGCGGATCTGCCCGACAAAACGCTGGGCCAGGTTGATCGGGGCCACGGCGTTAGTGAAAAACAGCTGGCCGACTTCCGCCAGGGTCGCGTGGCCAGGCTCCTGGTTCGCGGGGCCCTTGACGCCGGCGTTGACGAACAGGAGGTCGAAGGTGCGGTCTTTCAGGCGCTGGGCCAGTGCGATTACGGCTTGCTGGTCGTCCATGTCGAGTTTCTCGATCTGCACCGGGCCTGCGGCTTTCAGGGCGTCGGCCTTGTTCGGGTCGCGCACGGTGGCGGTCACGTCCCAGCCGTCCTGGAGCAGTTGCTTGACCAGGCCAAGGCCCAGCCCGCGCGAGGCGCCGATGATCAGTGCGGTTTTTGGCGTAGACATGAAAAGCTTCCTTTTAGAGTCGCGGTTCAGGGAGTTCAGCAAATAACAGTAACAGTTTTCAGCGTTGCAGCAGGATGCGTCCACGGCTCAGGTCGGCCAGTTGGGCTTGCAGGGTATCCACCTGCTCTTCGCCTAAAGCCAGTTGCAGTTCGACACCGTTGGCGGTGAAGGTTTCCTCCACCACCAACCCACCGAGCTCGGCAACGCGCAGTTTGACCAGGTTCAGCTCGGCGAATGCGCAGGCGCAGCTCAAGGGTATGCGGCTGATCAGCTCGATGCGTTCGGCATTCTGCAGGCACTTGTTGGCGCCACCGCCATAGGCCCGGGCCAGCCCGCCGGTGCCCAGCTGGATGCCGCCGTACCAGCGAATGACCAGCACGGCGACCTGATCGAAACCCTGGGCTTCGATGGCCGCAAGAATGGGCCGCCCGGCGGTGCCGCCGGGTTCGCCGTCGTCGTTGCTGCGGTATTGATCGCCCAGCTTCCAGGCCCAGCAGTTGTGCGTCGCGTTGAGGTCGCTGTGCTGCTCGAAAAACGCCTGGGCGTCCTGCGGGCTGGTGATCGGCGCTGCCAGGGTGATAAAGCGGCTTTTGCGTATTTCTTCACGAAATTCGCAACAACCTGTGAGCGTGAATGGCATAAATCGCTTCGTTTATTGGGCCGGCTTGATGCCACAGCCTTTGAGAATAATGTGGATCAGGTTGGTGCCGGCGTCTTCCATGTCCTGCTTGGTCAGCTTGGTGCGACCGGTGACGCGGCAGATCTGGGTGGCGAAGTCGGCGTAGTGCTGGGTGCTGCCCCATAACAGGAAGATCAGGTGCACCGGGTCGACGGGGTCCATCTTGCCGGCATCGATCCAGGCCTGGAACACGGCCGCACGACCGCTGAACCAGGCGCGGTAGTCCTGGCTGAAATACTCGGTGAGGCATTCGCCACCGCTGATGATCTCCATGGCGAAGATTCGCGAGGCCTGTGGATGGCGGCGTGAGAATTCCATCTTGGTGCGGATGTAGCGGGATAGGGCGACGGCCGGGTCGTCCTCGGCGGTCAGTGCGTTGAACGTGCTGTCCCACAATTCCAGGATGTTGCTCAGCACCGCAATGTACAGGCCAAGCTTGTTGGTGAAGTAATAATGCAAGTTGGCTTTGGGCAGCCCGGCACTGGCAGCGATGGTGTTCATGCTGGTGCCCTTGTAGCCATGGCGCGCGAACTCATCTTCAGCAGCCTGGAGAATCGCTTGTTCGTTCTTTTGCCGAATGCGGCTGGCGGGTTTACCGGCGTGGTTGCTGTGGGCAGGAACTTCGAGGCTCATGGAGGTTTCCGTGCTGATCGATAGAGGCGACGTGTGCACAGATAACCCACCCTCAAGCCTCAGACAAGTGTTGATGCAATAAAACCGTCAAAGCGATTCCAGTGAGTCGCTTTCAGGCGTGTTGTTTGCAATCGTTTCGCTGGTGTTGGTCTCGGGTAATAGCAGGCACAGCACAAGAGCAGTCAGGCCGCCGCTGGTGATGGCGGAGTCGAATACGTTCTGCACCAGGGTTGGCATCAGGTGCAGCAGGTTGGGTTGGGCGGCGATGCCCAGGCCGACCCCGAACGAGGTGGCAATGATCAGCATGCTGCGTCGGTCCAGCGGCGCCTGCGCAAGGATACGCACACCGGCTGCGGCGACACTGCCGAACATGACCAGGGTTGCACCGCCCAGCACCGGTTTGGGAATTTGCTGCAGCACCGCGCCGATCATGGGAAACAAGCCAAGACAAACCAATACCACGCCGATGTACAAGCCGACGTATCGGCTTGCCACGCCAGTGAGTTGGATCACCCCGTTGTTTTGCGCAAAGGTGGTATTGGGGAAGGCGCTGAACGTGGCGGCGATCATGCAACTGACGCCATCACCCAGTACGCCGCCTTTGAGTCGGCTTATATAAGACGCACCGCTGATGGGCTGACGGGCAATCATGCAGTTGGCGGTCAGGTCGCCGACGGTTTCGATGCTGCTGATCAGATAAATCAGCGCGATTGGCAGGAAGGCGCTCCAGTCGAAACTGAAACCAAAGCGAAACGGCGTAGGCAGGCTGATCAAAGGCAAGTCGGGCAAGGCCTGGGGCACCAGCTTGCCGCTGAACCAGGCGGCCAGGCTGCCCAACGCCAGGCCGATAATGATGGCCGAGAGGCGCACCCAAGGCGTGTTCGAGCGGTTGAGCAGAATAATCGTCGCTACCACAAACAGGCCCAGGGCCAGGTTGGTGGGCGCGCCGAAGTCGGGGGCGTTGAACCCGCCGCCGAGGTCGGTGATCCCCACTTTTATCAGGCTGATGCCGATCAGCGTAATCACAATTCCGGTGACCAAGGGCGTGATGACCCGGCGCAGTTGGCCGATAAAGCGGCTCAGCACGATTTGCACCAGGGCGCCGAAAAAGCACACACCGAAGATCATCGCCAGGATGTCCTCAGGGCTGCCGCCGCGTTGCTTGACCAGGAAACCGGCCGACAGCACCGCACCCAGGAACGCAAAACTGGTGCCCTGCAGGCAGATCATGCCCGCCCCGATACCAAACGGCCGGCGGGCCTGGATGAACGTGCCGACGCCGGAGACCATCAGCGCCATGCTGATCAAGTAGGGCAAGTGCGCGGTGAGGCCCAGGGTGGAGCCGATGATCAAGGGCGGAGTGATGATGCCGACGAATGCGGCCAGCACATGTTGCAATGCGGCGAGCAGGGCGGGCAGAGGTTTGGGGCGGTCGTCGAGGCCGTAGATCAGGTCGTTGGATTCTGGTGGCATGGCGGGTCAACTCGGGGCGGACGGTTCAAGGTCCATGTGCCTTGCAAAAAGCTGTCCACCTGCTCAGCTTTTTGCTGAAGCCTCGCGTTAGCGCGTTGCTGCCAGGCTTTCGAGGAAGCTTTCCAGCACCAAATGGGGGCGCCGGCCCTTGCGCGTGACCGATGCCAGGCTCAAATCGTAAAACCGTGTAGCCGATTTCAGCGCGCGTAGTCGGCCTTGCTGTACCCACAGGCTGGCGTAGTGGTCGGGCAGGTAGCCGATATAGCGGCCGGTGAGGATCAGGAACGCCATGCCTTCGCGATCCGAGGCGCTGGCGGTGCAATTGAGCGCCTGGTAATGGGCCTGGATCTCGGCGGGCAAACGGAAGGTGGGGGCGATGGCGTCCTGGCTGTCGAGCCGGGTGTCGTCCAGTTGCTTGTCGTCGGCATAAAACAGCGGATGGCCGACCGCGCAATAGAGCAGCGAGCGTTCGCTGTACAACGGTTGGTACTCCAGGCCGGACAACGCGCTGGCTTGGGGCACCACGCCAACGTGCAGGCGACCATCGAGTACGCCTTGCTCCACTTCATTGGGGGCGATCATGCGGATTTGAATCTGCACATCCGGGCCGCGCTCCTTGAGCTGTGCCAGGGCGTGGGTGATGCGCATATGGGGCAGGGTGACGAGGTTGTCGGTGAGGCCGATGATCAGCTCTCCGCGCAAGTGCTGGTGCAGGCCGTTGACCTCGGTGCGAAAACTTTCCAGGGCACTCAACAGTTGCAACGCCGATTGATAGACCTCGCGGCCTTCTTCCGTCAACGAGAACCCCGCACGCCCACGTTGGCATAGCCTCAGCCCGAGGCGCTGTTCCAGGTCACTCATTTGCTGGCTGATGGCCGAGCGACCGATGCCCAGAACGGTTTCGGCCGCCGAAAACCCGCCGCACTCCACCACGCTGCGAAAGATGCGCAGCAAGCGGATATCAAAGTCGCTGACCTGGGCCAGAGGGTCGGGACGACGGCTGCTCATAGTTTAGTGAAGTCCTGACTGAAGGTTAGAAGAGTTGAATTTCACCGACTTTATCCCCGTGGCAATTTAGCTGCAACAACGCTTTTTCAATCCCGACGCTGCCTTTTGCCTTGCGAGGTTTTGCTGATGAACATGCCGGAAAACGCCCCATCGTCCCTGGCCAGCCAACTCAAGCTGGATGCTCACTGGATGCCTTACACCGCCAACCGTAACTTTCAGCGCGATCCGCGGCTGATCGTGGCTGCCGAAGGCAGTTGGTTGACCGATGACAAGGGGCGCAAGGTCTACGATTCGCTGTCGGGCCTGTGGACCTGCGGCGCCGGGCATACGCGCAAGGAAATCCAGGAAGCGGTGGCCAAGCAGTTGGGCACCCTGGACTACTCGCCGGGCTTCCAATACGGTCATCCGTTGTCCTTTCAGTTGGCGGAAAAAATCACCGACCTTACCCCGGGCAACCTGAACCATGTGTTTTTCACCGATTCCGGCTCCGAGTGCGCCGACACCGCAGTGAAGATGGTGCGCGCCTACTGGCGCCTGAAGGGCCAGGCCACCAAGACCAAGATGATCGGCCGCGCCCGCGGGTACCACGGTGTGAACATTGCTGGCACCAGCCTCGGCGGTGTCAGCGGTAACCGTAAGCTGTTTGGCCAGGCAATGATGGATGTCGACCACTTGCCGCATACGCTGCTGGCGAGTAACGCGTTTTCCCGTGGCATGCCGGAGCAGGGCGGTATCGCATTGGCCGATGAGTTGCTCAAGCTGATCGAGCTGCATGATGCTTCGAACATCGCCGCGGTGTTTGTCGAGCCAATGGCCGGCTCCGCGGGCGTGCTGGTGCCGCCGCAGGGCTATCTCAAGCGCCTGCGTGAAATCTGCGATCAGCACAACATCCTGTTGGTGTTCGACGAAGTCATCACTGGTTTCGGCCGCACCGGTTCGATGTTCGGCGCCGACAGCTTCGGCGTGACCCCGGACTTGATGTGCATCGCCAAGCAAGTCACCAACGGCGCGATTCCCATGGGCGCGGTGATTGCCAGCAGTGAGATCTATCAGACCTTCATGAACCAGGCGACGCCTGAGTACGCGGTGGAATTTCCCCACGGCTACACCTATTCGGCGCACCCGGTGGCCTGCGCGGCCGGCCTGGCGGCGCTGGACCTGCTGCAAAAGGAAAACCTTGTGCAGAGCGTAGCCGAAGTCGCGCCGCACTTTGAGAATGCGCTGCATGGCTTGAAGGGCAGCAAGAACGTGATTGATATTCGTAACTACGGCCTGGCGGGTGCCATCCAGATTGCCCCGCGTGACGGTGACGCGATCGTGCGTCCGTTCGAGGCCGGCATGGCACTGTGGAAAGCCGGCTTCTACGTGCGTTTTGGTGGTGACACCCTGCAGTTCGGGCCAACCTTCAACAGCAAGCCGCAGGATCTGGATCGCCTGTTCGATGCGGTCGGTGAAGTGCTGAACAAGATCGACTGATTTCTCCTTCTATATAGAACCATTTTTCAGGAGCCCTGCATGAGCCTTATCCAGCATTTGATCAACGGCGAGTTGGTTAACGACAGCGGTCGCAGCGCCGACGTGTACAACCCGTCCACTGGCCAGGTGATTCACCAGGTGCCGTTGGCCAGTCGCGAAACCATTCAACAGGCGATCGACTCGGCCAAGGCCGCGTTCCCGGCCTGGCGCAATACGCCGCCGGCCAAACGTGCCCAGGTGATGTTCCGTTTCAAGCAGTTGCTGGAGCAGAACGAGGCGCGCATCTCGCAGTTGATCAGCGAAGAGCACGGCAAGACATTGGAAGATGCTGCCGGTGAGCTCAAGCGTGGCATCGAGAACGTGGAGTACGCGTGCTCGGCGCCGGAGATTCTCAAAGGCGAATACAGCCGCAATGTGGGCCCGAATATTGATGCCTGGTCGGATTTTCAGCCGCTGGGCGTAGTGGCGGGCATTACGCCGTTCAACTTCCCGGCGATGGTGCCGCTGTGGATGTATCCGCTGGCGATCGTATGCGGTAACTGCTTCATTCTCAAACCGTCCGAGCGTGACCCGAGTTCGACGCTGCTGATCGCACAGTTGCTGCAGGAAGCGGGTTTGCCCAAGGGCGTACTGAGCGTGGTGCATGGTGACAAAGGTGCGGTGGATGCATTGATCGAAGCACCTGAAGTCAAGGCGCTTAGCTTTGTAGGATCGACGCCGATTGCCGAGTACATCTATTCCGAAGCGACCAGGCGCGGCAAGCGCGTGCAGGCACTGGGCGGGGCGAAGAACCACGCGGTGTTGATGCCGGACGCGGACCTGGATAACGCAGTCAGTGCCTTGATGGGCGCGGCGTATGGATCTTGCGGTGAGCGCTGCATGGCGATCTCGGTGGCCGTATGCGTGGGCGACCAGGTGGCAGATGCGTTGATTGCCAAGCTGGTGCCGCAGGTCAAGGCGCTGAAGATCGGCGCGGGCACAACCTGTGGACTGGATATGGGGCCATTGGTGACAGGGCAGGCCCGGGACAAGGTCAGTGGTTATATAGAGGACGGTGTGTCGGCGGGGGCAAAGCTGGTCGTCGATGGCCGTGGCTTGAGCGTTGCCGGGCATGAGGAAGGATTCTTCCTCGGTGGCAGCCTGTTTGATCGCGTCACCCCTGAGATGCGTATCTATAAGGAAGAGATCTTCGGGCCGGTGTTGTGCGTGGTGCGGGTGGACAGCCTGGAAGCGGCGATGCAACTGATCAACGATCATGAGTATGGCAACGGCACCTGCATCTTCACCCGTGATGGTGAGGCGGCACGTCTGTTTTGTGATGAGATCGAAGTCGGCATGGTGGGGGTTAACGTTCCACTGCCGGTGCCAGTGGCTTATCACAGCTTTGGTGGCTGGAAACGTTCGCTATTTGGCGACTTGCATGCCTATGGGCCGGATGGGGTGCGTTTCTATACGCGTCGCAAGGCGATCACCCAGCGTTGGCCTCAGCGGGCCAGCCATGAAGCGTCGCAGTTCGCTTTCCCTAGCCTGTAAGGCTGGGTAAGTAAAAGGCCGGCCCCTTGGGGGCCGGCCTTTGCGTTTCTGGGGCTTTTTGACTTATATGACAGAAATGTGAAAAAGAAGGTTGACGGCAGATTCTGAAAGCCTATAATTCGCCCCACTTCCGGCGCAGTCGAAACGGAAAACTCCTTGGTAAACAATGAGTTAAGTAGGTTTCAGCAGCAGGGTGCTTCAGTTCATCGAAGCCAAAAGGAAGTTGAAAAAGAGGTGTTGACAGCAGCGTGTAACGCTGTAGAATTCGCCTCCCGCTTACGAGAGATCGCAAGCGCAAGTGGTTGAAGTTGTTGAAGAAATCTTCGAAAACTTCTGAAAATAACCACTTGACAGCAAATGAGGCTGCTGTAGAATGCGCGCCTCGGTTGAGACGAAAGATCTTAACCAGCCGCTCTTTAACAACTGAATCAAGCAATTCGTGTGGGTGCTTGTGGAGTCAGACTGATAGTCAACAAGATTATCAGCATCACAAGTTACTCCGCGAGAAATCAAAGATGTAACCAACGATTGCTGAGCCAAGTTTAGGGTTTCTTAAAAACCCAAAGATGTTTGAACTGAAGAGTTTGATCATGGCTCAGATTGAACGCTGGCGGCAGGCCTAACACATGCAAGTCGAGCGGTAGAGAGAAGCTTGCTTCTCTTGAGAGCGGCGGACGGGTGAGTAATGCCTAGGAATCTGCCTGGTAGTGGGGGATAACGTTCGGAAACGGACGCTAATACCGCATACGTCCTACGGGAGAAAGCAGGGGACCTTCGGGCCTTGCGCTATCAGATGAGCCTAGGTCGGATTAGCTAGTTGGTGAGGTAATGGCTCACCAAGGCGACGATCCGTAACTGGTCTGAGAGGATGATCAGTCACACTGGAACTGAGACACGGTCCAGACTCCTACGGGAGGCAGCAGTGGGGAATATTGGACAATGGGCGAAAGCCTGATCCAGCCATGCCGCGTGTGTGAAGAAGGTCTTCGGATTGTAAAGCACTTTAAGTTGGGAGGAAGGGCAGTTACTTAATACGTGATTGTTTTGACGTTACCGACAGAATAAGCACCGGCTAACTCTGTGCCAGCAGCCGCGGTAATACAGAGGGTGCAAGCGTTAATCGGAATTACTGGGCGTAAAGCGCGCGTAGGTGGTTTGTTAAGTTGGATGTGAAATCCCCGGGCTCAACCTGGGAACTGCATTCAAAACTGACTGACTAGAGTGTGGTAGAGGGTGGTGGAATTTCCTGTGTAGCGGTGAAATGCGTAGATATAGGAAGGAACACCAGTGGCGAAGGCGACCACCTGGACCAACACTGACACTGAGGTGCGAAAGCGTGGGGAGCAAACAGGATTAGATACCCTGGTAGTCCACGCCGTAAACGATGTCAACTAGCCGTTGGGAGCCTTGAGCTCTTAGTGGCGCAGCTAACGCATTAAGTTGACCGCCTGGGGAGTACGGCCGCAAGGTTAAAACTCAAATGAATTGACGGGGGCCCGCACAAGCGGTGGAGCATGTGGTTTAATTCGAAGCAACGCGAAGAACCTTACCAGGCCTTGACATCCAATGAACTTTCCAGAGATGGATTGGTGCCTTCGGGAACATTGAGACAGGTGCTGCATGGCTGTCGTCAGCTCGTGTCGTGAGATGTTGGGTTAAGTCCCGTAACGAGCGCAACCCTTGTCCTTAGTTACCAGCACGTAATGGTGGGCACTCTAAGGAGACTGCCGGTGACAAACCGGAGGAAGGTGGGGATGACGTCAAGTCATCATGGCCCTTACGGCCTGGGCTACACACGTGCTACAATGGTCGGTACAGAGGGTTGCCAAGCCGCGAGGTGGAGCTAATCCCACAAAACCGATCGTAGTCCGGATCGCAGTCTGCAACTCGACTGCGTGAAGTCGGAATCGCTAGTAATCGCGAATCAGAATGTCGCGGTGAATACGTTCCCGGGCCTTGTACACACCGCCCGTCACACCATGGGAGTGGGTTGCACCAGAAGTAGCTAGTCTAACCTTCGGGAGGACGGTTACCACGGTGTGATTCATGACTGGGGTGAAGTCGTAACAAGGTAGCCGTAGGGGAACCTGCGGCTGGATCACCTCCTTAATCGACGACATCAGCTGCTCCATAAGTTCCCACACGAATTGCTTGATTCATTGAAGAAGACGAAAGAAGCAGCCCGAAATTGGGTCTGTAGCTCAGTTGGTTAGAGCGCACCCCTGATAAGGGTGAGGTCGGCAGTTCGAATCTGCCCAGACCCACCAATTTTGTGTGGGAAACGCCTGTAGAAATACGGGGCCATAGCTCAGCTGGGAGAGCGCCTGCCTTGCACGCAGGAGGTCAACGGTTCGATCCCGTTTGGCTCCACCACTACTGCTTCTGTCGGTATAAAGCTTAGAAATGAGCATTCCATCGTTGTGATGGTGAATGTTGATTTCTAGTCTTTGACTAGTTCGTTCTTTAAAAATTTGGGTATGTGATAGAAAGATAGACTGAACGTTACTTTCACTGGTAACGGATCAGGCTAAGGTAAAATTTGTGAGTTCTCTTAACTGAGAAATTCGAATTTTCGGCGAATGTTGTCTTCACAGTATAACCAGATTGCTTGGGGTTATATGGTCAAGTGAAGAAGCGCATACGGTGGATGCCTTGGCAGTCAGAGGCGATGAAAGACGTGGTAGCCTGCGAAAAGCTTCGGGGAGTCGGCAAACAGACTTTGATCCGGAGATGTCTGAATGGGGGAACCCAGCCATCATAAGATGGTTACCTTACACTGAATACATAGGTGTATGGAGCGAACCAGGGGAACTGAAACATCTAAGTACCCTGAGGAAAAGAAATCAACCGAGATTCCCTTAGTAGTGGCGAGCGAACGGGGACTAGCCCTTAAGTGGCTTTGAGATTAGCGGAACGCTCTGGAAAGTGCGGCCATAGTGGGTGATAGCCCTGTACGCGAAAATCTCTTAGTCATGAAATCGAGTAGGACGGAGCACGAGAAACTTTGTCTGAATATGGGGGGACCATCCTCCAAGGCTAAATACTACTGACTGACCGATAGTGAACTAGTACCGTGAGGGAAAGGCGAAAAGAACCCCGGAGAGGGGAGTGAAATAGATCCTGAAACCGTATGCGTACAAGCAGTGGGAGCCCACTTTGTTGGGTGACTGCGTACCTTTTGTATAATGGGTCAGCGACTTATTTTCAGTGGCGAGCTTAACCGAATAGGGGAGGCGTAGCGAAAGCGAGTCTTAATAGGGCGTCTAGTCGCTGGGAATAGACCCGAAACCGGGCGATCTATCCATGGGCAGGTTGAAGGTTGGGTAACACTAACTGGAGGACCGAACCGACTACCGTTGAAAAGTTAGCGGATGACCTGTGGATCGGAGTGAAAGGCTAATCAAGCTCGGAGATAGCTGGTTCTCCTCGAAAGCTATTTAGGTAGCGCCTCATGTATCACTGTAGGGGGTAGAGCACTGTTTCGGCTAGGGGGTCATCCCGACTTACCAAACCGATGCAAACTCCGAATACCTACAAGTGCCGAGCATGGGAGACACACGGCGGGTGCTAACGTCCGTCGTGAAAAGGGAAACAACCCAGACCGTCAGCTAAGGTCCCAAAGTTATGGTTAAGTGGGAAACGATGTGGGAAGGCTTAGACAGCTAGGAGGTTGGCTTAGAAGCAGCCACCCTTTAAAGAAAGCGTAATAGCTCACTAGTCGAGTCGGCCTGCGCGGAAGATGTAACGGGGCTCAAACCATACACCGAAGCTACGGGTATCACGTAAGTGATGCGGTAGAGGAGCGTTCTGTAAGCCTGTGAAGGTGAGTTGAGAAGCTTGCTGGAGGTATCAGAAGTGCGAATGCTGACATGAGTAACGACAATGGGTGTGAAAAACACCCACGCCGAAAGACCAAGGTTTCCTGCGCAACGTTAATCGACGCAGGGTTAGTCGGTCCCTAAGGCGAGGCTGAAAAGCGTAGTCGATGGAAAACAGGTTAATATTCCTGTACTTCTGGTTATTGCGATGGAGGGACGGAGAAGGCTAGGCCAGCTTGGCGTTGGTTGTCCAAGTTTAAGGTGGTAGGCTGGAATCTTAGGTAAATCCGGGATTCTAAGGCCGAGAGCTGATGACGAGTCATCTTTTAGATGACGAAGTGGTTGATGCCATGCTTCCAAGAAAAGCTTCTAAGCTTCAGGTAACCAGGAACCGTACCCCAAACCGACACAGGTGGTTGGGTAGAGAATACCAAGGCGCTTGAGAGAACTCGGGTGAAGGAACTAGGCAAAATGGCACCGTAACTTCGGGAGAAGGTGCGCCGGTGAGGGTGAAGGACTTGCTCCGTAAGCTCATGCCGGTCGAAGATACCAGGCCGCTGCGACTGTTTATTAAAAACACAGCACTCTGCAAACACGAAAGTGGACGTATAGGGTGTGACGCCTGCCCGGTGCCGGAAGGTTAATTGATGGGGTTAGCTAACGCGAAGCTCTTGATCGAAGCCCCGGTAAACGGCGGCCGTAACTATAACGGTCCTAAGGTAGCGAAATTCCTTGTCGGGTAAGTTCCGACCTGCACGAATGGCGTAACGATGGCGGCGCTGTCTCCACCCGAGACTCAGTGAAATTGAAATCGCTGTGAAGATGCAGTGTATCCGCGGCTAGACGGAAAGACCCCGTGAACCTTTACTATAGCTTTGCACTGGACTTTGAATTTGCTTGTGTAGGATAGGTGGGAGGCTTTGAAGCGTGGACGCCAGTCTGCGTGGAGCCAACCTTGAAATACCACCCTGGCAACTTTGAGGTTCTAACTCAGGTCCGTTATCCGGATCGAGGACAGTGTATGGTGGGTAGTTTGACTGGGGCGGTCTCCTCCTAAAGAGTAACGGAGGAGTACGAAGGTGCGCTCAGACCGGTCGGAAATCGGTCGTAGAGTATAAAGGCAAAAGCGCGCTTGACTGCGAGACAGACACGTCGAGCAGGTACGAAAGTAGGTCTTAGTGATCCGGTGGTTCTGTATGGAAGGGCCATCGCTCAACGGATAAAAGGTACTCCGGGGATAACAGGCTGATACCGCCCAAGAGTTCATATCGACGGCGGTGTTTGGCACCTCGATGTCGGCTCATCACATCCTGGGGCTGAAGCCGGTCCCAAGGGTATGGCTGTTCGCCATTTAAAGTGGTACGCGAGCTGGGTTTAGAACGTCGTGAGACAGTTCGGTCCCTATCTGCCGTGGACGTTTGAGATTTGAGAGGGGCTGCTCCTAGTACGAGAGGACCGGAGTGGACGAACCTCTGGTGTTCCGGTTGTCACGCCAGTGGCATTGCCGGGTAGCTATGTTCGGAATAGATAACCGCTGAAAGCATCTAAGCGGGAAACTAGCCTCAAGATGAGATCTCACTGGAACCTTGAGTTCCCTGAAGGGCCGTCGAAGACTACGACGTTGATAGGTTGGGTGTGTAAGCGCTGTGAGGCGTTGAGCTAACCAATACTAATTGCCCGTGAGGCTTGACCATATAACACCCAAGCAATTTGCGTCGAAAGGCCAGATTGCGGTGTGTGAAGACGCAATGAACCGAAAGTTCGACGCTCGCAAAACACCGACTTCTATTACATACCCAATTTGCTGAAGCGAGGCCAGCTGGTCACGACTCAGTACCCGAATTTCTTGACGACCATAGAGCATTGGAACCACCTGATCCCATCCCGAACTCAGCAGTGAAACGATGCATCGCCGATGGTAGTGTGGGGTTTCCCCATGTGAGAGTAGGTCATCGTCAAGATTAAATTCCGAAACCCCAATTGCGAAAGCAGTTGGGGTTTTGTTTTGGGCGGTCGAAAATCACACCGCCTGCAGACTCCATTTTGCTCGCGAAGATCGTCAGCGCTATCCCAACAGCCCTGACAAATTTGCACAGTTATTTGTGAACCAGACCACTAGAATAGGCGCCTAACCTTTTTTAGAGCCCGAGCCCTATTTATGCCCGATCCGGTTGATGCCCTCGAGGTGTCGGACTTACCCCTGGACGACTTGGTGGCATGCCATGAGTGCGACCTGCTGATGCGCAAACCCGCGCTCGCCCTTGATGAGAAGGCTCATTGCCCGCGTTGCGGTTACGAGCTCTACGCTCACCGTCACAATGTCGTCGAGCGAAGCCTTGCCTTGGTGCTGGCTGCACTGCTGCTGTATATCCCTGCGAATTTTTTACCCATCATGCAGCTCAATCTACTCGGGCAGTCCTCGCAGGACACCGTCTGGAGCGGCGTAGTCGGCCTGTTCAATACCGGCATGCAAGGCGTCGCCATTGTGGTGTTCCTGTGCAGCATGGGCATTCCCCTGCTCAAATTGCTGTGCCAACTGGCTGTGCTGCTGAGCATCCGCTGGAATATCGGCCGCAGTTATGGATTGCTGTTCTACCGCATCTACCACCATATGAAAGACTGGGGGATGTTGGAGGTGTACCTGATGGGCGTACTGGTCGCACTGGTGAAGCTGGCTGATATGGCCTCCATTACGCTTGGCTTGGGCCTGGTCTGCTTTGTCAGTCTATTGATGGTTCAGATCCTGCTTGAGGTGGTCATGTCACCCCATCAGATCTGGCAAGCGTTGTCAGGAGAGGACGACCATGCGGGCAATTGATGCAGGCATTCTGGTTTGTACTGAATGCCACGAGTTGAACAAGCAGCAAGCCGAAGCCGATGAGCAACTCTGCACCCGTTGCGGTGCATTGATCCACGCACGTCGCCCCAATAGCCTCGTACGCACTTGGGCACTGCTGGTCACTGCGGCGATCTTGTATATCCCCGCCAACCTGCTGCCCATCATGACCGTCAACTCCCTCGGCCAAGGCGACCCCAGTACCATCATGTCCGGCGTGATCCAGCTGGTACAGCACGGCATGTTTCCGATTGCCGCTGTGGTGTTTATCGCCAGTATCCTGGTACCAACGTTTAAGCTGGTGGGTATCGGCCTGCTGCTGTTTTCGGTGCAGCGTCGTCAACCGCTGTCCGCGCAGCAGCGCATTCTGATGTACCGCTTCATCGAATTCATCGGACGCTGGTCCATGCTGGATATTTTCGTGATCGCCATCCTGGTGGCGGTCGTAAACTTTGGGCGACTTGCCAGTGTCGAAGCCAATCTCGGCGCTGCAGCGTTCGCCAGTGTGGTGATCTTGACGATGCTTGCCGCAGTAACCTTCGATCCCCGACTGATTTGGGATAACACGGAGTCGGATGACGACCATGAGTGATTTGCCTAAAGCTAAAACCCGCCCTGCATCCAATTGGTCGGCCATCTGGGTATTGCCCCTGATTGCCCTGATCATCGGTGGCTGGCTGGGCTGGCGTGCCTACTCCCAGCAGGGTATCGAGATCCAGGTCCGCTTTGAAAGCGGCGAAGGTATCCAAGTCAACAAGACCGAAGTGGTCTACAAAGGCATGACGGTGGGTAAGGTCAAGGCCTTGGCTTTGGATGACGAAGGCAGCAATCGTGGAGTGATTGCCACCATCGAAATGAACAAGGATGTCGAACAGTATCTCAAGACCAATACTCGCTTCTGGCTGGTCAAGCCCAGCGTCAGCCTCGCGGGCATCACTGGCCTGGAAACCCTGGTCTCGGGCAACTACATCGCCGCGAGCCCAGGCGATGGTGAGCCCACCCGCAAGTTCAAGGCACTCTCCGAAGAGCCGCCGTTATCCGACGCCAAGCCCGGCCTGCACCTGACCCTCAAGGCCGATCGCCTGGGTTCGCTGAACCGTGGCAGCCCGGTGTTCTACAAGCAGATCCAGGTCGGTCAGGTCAAAAGCTACCTGCTGTCTGAAGACCAAAGTACCGTCGAGATCAAGGTCTATATCGAACCGACCTACGCCAACCTGGTACGCAAACATACGCGCTTCTGGAACGCCAGCGGCATCAGCATCGACGCCAACCTGTCCGGTGTGAAGGTGCGCAGCGAATCCCTCTCCAGCATCGTCGCCGGGGGCATTGCGTTCGCCACGCCGGAAAATCGCAAGGACAGTCCGCCCACCGACCCGAGCCTGCCTTTCCGCTTGTACGAAGATTTCGACGCCGCCGCCGCAGGCATCAAGGTCAAGGTCAAGCTTGCCGACTTCGAAGGCCTGCAGGCTGGACGTACGCCCGTGATGTACAAAGGTATCCAGGTCGGCAGCCTGAAAACCCTGAAGATCGACCCCGACCTGTCCAGCGCCAGCGCTGAATTGACCCTCGACCCATTGGCCGAAGACTACCTGGTTCAGGACACGCAGTTCTGGGTGGTCAAGCCGTCCATCTCCCTGGCCGGTATTACTGGCCTTGAGGCCTTGGTCAAAGGTAACTACATCGCCATCCGCCCCGGTGATAAAGGCACCCCGCCGCAACGTGAGTACGTGGCCCGCGCCAAGGCCCCGCCGTTGGACCTGCGCTCCCCGGGCCTGCACATGGTGTTGCTTACCGACAACCTGGGCTCGCTGGATGTCGGCAGCCCGATTCTGTACAAGCAGGTCAAGGTCGGTTCGGTGCAGAGCTACCAGTTTTCACGCAAGAAAAAGCAATTGGTGATCGGGGTTCATATCGAGAAAGAGTATGAAGGCCTGGTCAATGGTTCGACGCGTTTCTGGAATGCCAGCGGTGTCACCCTCACTGGCGGGCTTACCGGCGGTATCCAGGTGAAAAGTGAATCCCTGGCCAGCCTGATGGCCGGCGGTATCGCCTTCGAAACGCCGGAACCGAATGTGCCGCTGAAAAGACGCATCCCCCGTTTCCGCTTGTTCGCCGATCGTGACGCTGCCAATCAACATGGCACGCTGGTCACCATCAAGGTCGATCGCGCCGACGGCTTGAGCCCAGGCACGCCGGTGCGCTTCAAAGGCCTGGATGTGGGCAAGATTGAGAGCGTAGACCTGAGTGCCGACATGCAATCGGTGCTGCTCAAGGCGCGTATCACCCAAGTGGCCGACCGCATTGCGCGGGTTGGCAGCCAGTTCTGGGTGGTCAAGCCTGAGCTGGGCCTGATGAAGACGGCAAATCTGGAAACTCTGGTCACCGGTCAATACATCGAAGTGCAGCCGGCTGCGAAAAACGCCGGCCCGCAGAAGAGTTTTGTCGCCCTTGCCCAGCCGCCGGAAGCCGTGCACCAGGAGGCGGGCCTGAGCCTGACACTCAGCGCCGCACGCCGTGGTTCGCTCAAGGAAGGCGTGCCGGTCACCTACCGTGAAGTTACCGTGGGCAAGGTCACCGGCTATGAGCTGGGGCAGACCGCCGACCGTGTATTGGTGCACATCCTGATCGAACCCAAGTACGCGCCGTTGGTACGCAGTGGCAGCCGCTTCTGGAACACCAGCGGCTTCGGACTCGACTTCGGCTTGTTCAAGGGCGCGACGGTGCGTACCGAGTCTCTGGAGACCCTGGTTGCCGGCGGCATTGCCTTTGCCACGCCTGATGGCGAACGCATGGGCAACCCGGCGCGCCCGCAGCAGACCTTTGCGCTGTTCGACAAGTTCGAGGACGAGTGGCTGACCTGGGCGCCCAAGATTCCGCTGGGCAAGTAGACCGAGGCGCAGCCATCGGGGGCAAGCCCCCTCCCACACTTTGAATGTATTCACAAATCAGAATGTGGGAGGGGGCTTGCCCCCGATGAGGCCTTCAAACTCAATACAAAACGCCAGCCCACAAAAAAAGGCCGCGATCCAAAAGATCGCGGCCTTTTTGCTTTTCAGCGCTACACGTCAGACTTCATCCAACTCCGGCTCATCGGCCTGCACGTTAATCGTCGCCTTCACCACATCATGTCGACGAATATACTTCCAGTCCGCCTCATCGATGTAGATCCCGTTCGGCCCGCTGCCGCCTTCGAGGTCGATCGCCACCTGGGCAGACACCTGCGGCTTCACACTGGCCAGGATCGGCACGAAGCCCAGCTGCAGGCTGGTTTCCAGCAGCGCCGCCTGGTTTTTCTCATCGATATCCGCGGCTTCGTCGAGGTAGTACGGCAAGCGCACACGACCGGCCTGGTCGCGGTCCATCAGGTGCAGCAACAAGTACATGTTGGTCAGCGCCTTGATGGTCATGGTGGTGCCGTTGGACGCGGCGCCATCGATATCGGTGTGAATCACCGGCTGGCCATGCACCTTGGTGATCTCGAACGCCAGTTCGAACAGGTCCTTGAGGCCCAGTTGGTTATGGTTGGCCGCCACCAGGCGGGCCAGGTATTCCTTGGCCTCTTCGTTCTTGTTGTCCTGTTCGGCGCTCTGGCTGAGGTCGAACACCGACAAGGTCTCGCCTTCCTCATATTGACCGGCGCTGTGGATGATCTGGTCGATGTGCTTGAGGGCTTCCTTGTTCGGCGCCAGCACGATGCGAAAGCTCTGCAGGTTGGAAACCTGGCGCTTGTTGATTTCGCGGTTGAACAACGCCAGTTGGTGTTCCAGGCTGTCGTAGTCACTGCGGA
The DNA here is from genome assembly GCF_003851685.1 of Pseudomonas sp. R5-89-07. Lineage (NCBI taxonomy): Bacteria > Pseudomonadati > Pseudomonadota > Gammaproteobacteria > Pseudomonadales > Pseudomonadaceae > Pseudomonas > Pseudomonas sp. R5-89-07. The sequence continues at coordinate 798,414 of NZ_CP027727.1, forward strand.
TATTGCGCAAGGTCCGTGCGATATCGGTGACCGCCGCACGGCGCGCCTTGCCCAGGGTCAATGCCTCATCGGTACGGTGGGCATAGGCGTTGATCAACAGTTGCAGACGACGCTCCATGTCATCCTCGCTGTCGAACTTGGCCACGCCCTTGAGGCGCACCTGGGCATACAGCGCTTCGATCTGGCCATCGGCGCGCAGCAAGCCTTGCCAGCTGTCCTGATAGTCGTTGAGCAGCGGCAGCAGGTTGTCCATGGAGTCGTCGACCGGGTCCATGAACGGCGTGCCGAACGGCAGGTCTGCCGGCAGCAGCTGGCGACGGCGCAACGCATCATCCAGCGTACGTTGCTTGGCTTCCATATCGCCGATCTGCCGGCCGACCAGTTGCAGCTTGGCCGACAGCTGCTGGACGCGCTCGGTGAACGCGTCGCTGGAGCGCTTCAATTCGTCCTGGGCCGCTTCCATCTGCGCGAGGTTTTCCAGCTTCTCGCCTTCTTCCGCACTCAGGGTCTGGGTGCGGCGGAAATCTTCCAGCGCCTTCTGCGCGTCCAGCACCTGCTGGTACAGGGCTTCGGTCTGGGTCTTGCTCGCCGCTCGGTCAGAGGCGACCGCATGCTGGGTTTTCAGTTGCTTGAGTTCTTTTTCCAGACGCTCTTTCTGGTCGCGCAATGCCGCGCGATCCGCCAGCGCCTGCAGAGCCGGTGGCTCGATGTGCGAGATGTCGATGGACAGCCCCGGCACTTCGAAACGCTCACCCTTGAAGCCATCGAGGATCTGTTCCAGGGATTTGACCCACTGGCCTTCCTCGTCCAGCGTGATGCCGTGCTCGCCCAGCGGCAGGCTGAACAACGAGCTGTTGAACAGGCGCATCAGGCGCTCGACGTCCTGCTGCGAAAACTCTTCGCGCAGTTTGGCGTAGCTGTTGTTGTCTGCGTGATCGAGTTGCTGCTTGACCGACTTCAAGCGTTTTTCCAGGTCGCGCAGGCGCTCGTTCAGGTCCTCGGCGCTGAACTGACGGGACTGTGCCAGCGCACCCGCCAACTCATCGTGAGCGTCCTTGGCCGCGAGCAGTTGCTGCTCGAGCACCTTCACGTCATCGACCAGCGCGAAGCGATGCTTGAGCACCGACAGCTCGCCCAGCCAACGCTGGATGCCGCTGATCTCGCGCTCCAGGCGCATCAACTCCTGGGTGCCGCCACGCTGGTCGTTCTGCAGCGCGTCCTGCTCGTTGCGATAGTGTTCGGCCTGGATCGTCAGCTCTTCCTTGCGTGCGCTGGCGTAATCCGACCAGGTGCCCAGCAGCGAATCCAGCAATGGCGACAGGCGATGCAATTTGCCGCGCAGAATGTCGCGCTGCTTCACGCCATTGGCGAGCGCTTCGACCAAAGGCCCGGCGGCCACCAGCGAGTTGTAGTCCTGTTCCATGCGCCGCACATCGCGGAAGGCTTCTTCGCATGCGGCGATGTAATCGACGCTGCCGGAGCGCAAGCTGTGTTCGAACGCATCGAGGAACAGTTGCTTGAGCTTGGCCGCAGTGATTTCGCGCATGTGCAGCAGGTTGATGAACAACGCACGGAAGGTCTTCAGGCTCTGTTCGCTGGTGGAGCGCAGGGGGATCAGCGTCAGGTCCAGCGGAATCGACGTGTGGCCGCCCACCAGCAAGCGCCGCAGTTCATCAGGCTTAAGCTCATAGGCCTTCAGGCCTTCGCGCTCAAGATTGGTGAACAGCTCTTTCTGGCGCAGGCAGGTGTCGTTCTTCTGATAGTGGGCCAGGTCCAGCTTGCCGGCATAGGCAAAGAACTGGTGACCGAAACCACCGCCCGGGCCGCGCCCGACCACGCCAATGACGTGCGGGCCGTGGGGCAGCGAGACTTCCACCAGGATGTAGCTGGTGTCGGTGGCAAAGTAGAAGCGCCGCGATTGCTCCAGGGTGTACTTGCCGAAACTCATGTCCGACATGCGCGCCAGGATCGGGAACTGCAAAGCGTTGATCGACGCAGACTTACCCAGGTTGTTCGCGCCATACACCGACAACGGTTCTTCCAGCGGGAACAAACCCAGGCTGTAGCCGGCGGTGTTCAACAGGGCGAAGCGGCGTATGCCGTAGCGTTCCTTACTCATGCATCGGTCTCCTGTTCTTCGGCAATCGCGCGGGCGAGGGCGTCTTCTTCGCTTTCTTCAGCGAAGTCACTCAGATCCAGCGGGTCATCGGTCTTCAGTAATTTTTCATCGCTGTCTTCGTCGATGATCACCGGCGCCGGCAGCGGCAATACACTGTGCACACTGGCGGCGAGGTCACGGTCCTGCTGCACCGACAGGCATACATCGAGGAAGCGATGCATCGGCGGCAGGAAGCGATAGATGCCGTTGTCTTCGCTGGCAAAGCCCAGTTGGGTCATGCGGCGCATGATTTTTTCTTCGAGTTCTTCCTGGGTCTGTACTTCGGCCTGGATAAACAGGTCGCGGTATTTCTCCAGCAACGACGGCAGTTCATCGCGGCCCAGGCTACCGCCATCGAGCACGGCGACCGGATCGCGGCCCTGGTCGGCCAGATGCTCAACGATGATGAAGGTGAACAGCGCCAGGCGCTGGGCGGTCTTGTTCACCTGCGCGGCGGCCACGGCGGTGTCCGGCACGAAGTAGTAGAACCCCCGCGTATCGCAGACCAGCTCAAAGCCCAGGGCCTTGAACAGCGTGCGGTACTGGTCCTGGAAATTCGACAGTTGTGCGTACAGCTCCGGGTCGCGGCGGCTGACGTGGTAACCCTTGAACAGCTCGCGAAAGATCGGCGCCAGCTGGGACAGTTCGGATAGATCAAGATGCATAAGGCGTGCTCGCAGAATTCTCGGTAGCGTCAACGCCGGCCGGGAGCAGGGCGAAGGAGCGCAGGCTGACCTGGTGCTCGTGGGTGTGGTAGTCGCGGCGCTCCAGGCGTTCGCGCTTGAAGCGTTTTTCTCGCGAGAGCCGTGAGAACCAGTACAGCAACTCGTCGGTCGCGCCGTCCGGTTCCTGCTCCAGCAGCCAGGTCATCAGGTCCGGCATCGGCAGGGCGTCTTCGCAGCGCTCGAGCATTTCCTTGACCGTTCGCGGCGCGCGCGGGGCTTGGCCCTTGTGGGTTTTGTGCGCCTTGGGAAAGCGCGCCGGTTTCGGCTCGAAATTCGCCAGGGCATACACATACGCCTCGACCTGGCTGGCACTGCCCAGGAAGGTGCTTTGCGGCCGGCTGAACATCGGCATGGCGGCCTGCGGCACTGCATCCAGGCCTTTGCGCCGGATCGCCGACAGGGCCAGCGCCGCACCACGGGTCACGGCGTTGTGCCGGCGGGCTTCTTCGCGTAGCGGCAACAGCAGCTCGCGCGCATGGCGCAGGGTCAGCTGGGCACTGGTCTGCATCTCGAGGATGCGCGCATGGGTGCGCAGCAGCATGTCGTCGTCCACCAGGTGGCCGAGACGCTGTTGCTCGGTGAGCATGCGCAGCAGCACATTTTCCACCTTGCGCACGCCTTGCTCGAACGCGCCGTCGGCGTTCACCAGTTGGATCATCGGTTCGACGTATTCGTCCCAGGTGGCCAATACCTCGGCATAACGCTGGCGCAACGGGATCTGCCGGTCGCTGGTCTTGGCACGGTCGGCCACGGCAGCGAGGGCCTGCTCATCGTTGGCGAGTTTTTTCAGCACATCCCGTACGCGCATATCCAGCAGGCGCAACTGCCGGGCCAGGTCGTGGCCGTCGCGGATGTCGAAAGCGTCCTGGATATAACCGGCCAGGCGCTCGAGGTGGCGCAGGTAGGCTTCGATTTCCAGGCACAGGCCAAGCCGGTGCTCCTTGCGAAGATAGGCGAGGAAGTCGTGGATCTGCGCGTTGAGCTCGAAACGGTTCGGGCTCTTGGCCACAGGCACCAGGATATCCAGGCGAATCCACACGTCCAGCAGGCTGGTGATGTCCTGGGGCGTGCTGTCCAGTTGTTGGGCGGCCAATTGTGCGCGCAGCTCGCCAAGGCTCAGGGTGCCTTGGTCGAAGTGTTCGCACAGTGGCTCAAGTAAGGCCCAGTGTTCGGCGAGGGCGCGCAGGACGCGCTTGGGTTCGATCATGGGAGTGGCCGGCTGGTTGGCGATTAAAAGTCGCGATTGTACTGCATCGGGCGCGGGATTTATCCACAGCCGGTCAGCGCGCAGTGGGCGATTGTTGTCGAACAGCGGTAGAATCCCCGCTCTTTAGTTATCCACAAGTGGCCGAGCTGTGCTTATCGAGTCCCGACGTCGCGCTTACTTGACTGCCATGCAGGTGGTCAACTGGCTGCCCCGCACCGAACTGCCGTTTGCCGCGCCGTCGCGGCCCGAGCTGTTGCAGGCGCTGGAGCCCTATGAGGCGTTCGAGCCTTCCGGCGAGGAGGCCGCGGCCCCGGTTGCGGTGGTCAAGCCGGTGCCGGAAACACGGGCGCCTTTGGAGCGCACAAAGATCGAGGTGCCGCGCCCGTCTCCTGTGGTCAAGGCGGTGGTCGCAGAAGACGCTGCCCCGGTGGCCAAGGCTCCTGTGGTGCCGCCGCCACGCTTTGCCCTGCAACTGCTACGCGCCGGGCGTTGCCTGTTGCTGGTGGAATTGCCCACTGGCGAACGCTTCCAGTCGCGGGACCCGGCCTACCTGCTGCTCAAGGACATGCTGCGTGCCGCCGGCCTGCCCGACAGCCCGCAAATTATCGGCGACCCGGTGCGCTGGCCGCTGTTGGTGCGCGGCACCATGGACCAGGGCCCGGAAGCGGCGCGGGATTTCGTACAAAGCTTTGTCTCGGCACGCCTGGAAGACGAACCGTGTGTCTGTCTGTGGCTGATCGGCCTGCCCGCCGTGCGCTTTGCCGGCGAGGCCAATGCCGAAGCCTGGTACCGCGAGCTGCAGGTCGAAGGGCTGGGTTCGGTATGGGCCCTGCCGGGCCTGGAATTATTAATGGAAGAGCCACAGCGTAAGGCTGATGTCTGGCAAGCCATGCGCCGGCTGATGGCGCGCTGGAAAACAACCGATGAGTGAGGCTTTATCCTTCCGCCCGATGACCGAGGCCGACCTCGATGCCGTGCTGAAGATCGAATATGCGGCGTTCAGCCACCCATGGACCCGCGGCATCTTTCTCGACGGGCTGGGCAAGTACCAGATCTGGCTGATGTTCGAGGGTGAGCAGCAGGTGGGCCATGGCGTGGTGCAGATCACCCTTGATGAGGCGCACCTGCTCAATATCACCGTTAAACCGGAGAATCAGGGCCGAGGCCTGGGCCTGGCGTTGCTGGAGCATTTGATGTCCCGCGCCTATGCGGCCAATGCCCGCGAGTGTTTCCTGGAAGTGCGCGACAGCAATGCCGGGGCATTCCGCTTGTATGAGCGCTACGGTTTCAACGAAATCGGCCGGCGCCGGGATTACTACCCCGCCGTGGGTGGCCGCGAAGACGCGGTCGTGATGGCCTGCACCCTGGTCGACTAAACGCCGAACCCTATATGGGAGGGGCTTGCTCCCGATAGCGGTGTATCAGTCAACTTGTGCAGTGACTGACACCCTGCTATCGGGGGCAAGCCCCCTCCCACATTTTGAACTGCGCTGTGTCAGCGCTTGCCGTTGAGTGGGTCCAGGTCGGCCAGTTCGGCCTCATCCAACCCATTCCCACCGCCAATCTCATCTTCATCGACGATGCTCAGGTCATAATCGGCGGCATTATCTTCCCCTTCCTCCCGTGCATCCCGCGCGCCATCCTCATGGATCAGCGTTTCCGGGCTCATATCATCATCTGTCGACTCATGGTCATCCGTTGAAGCCCCCGTCAGCCCGGCCTCGCGCACCCGTTCGTCGGGCATCAGATGCTCGCGTTCGCCACGTGGGATTTCATCGCCGATTTCCGCTGTCTGGTCTTCTTCGTCAAAATCCAGCTCGCGCATCGAACCCATGCGGTCTTCGTTGTCATCAATCGGTTCGGGCTGCGTAGCGCCGTAGGGACGTCGTGATTCAGTCATGGCCAATCCTCATACTGTGGGGCTTATAGTGTGTGGACCGGCTCTGCGCCCCAAAGATTCAAGCTAATTTGCGCCAGGCGTGACCCGGACGAGGGGTTGTCAGTCACAAAACTGCGCATCATTCCTGAGGTTTTCCCTGATGAACGAATTACAAGACCTGCTAGACAACAACGAACGCTGGGCGGATGCGATCAAACAGAAAGATCCCGAATTCTTCGCCAAGCTCGCCCGCCAGCAAACCCCGGAATACCTGTGGATCGGCTGCTCCGATGCCCGTGTACCGGCCAACGAGATCGTCGGCATGTTGCCCGGTGATCTGTTCGTGCACCGTAACGTGGCCAATGTGGTGCTGCACACCGACCTCAATTGCCTGTCGGTGATCCAGTACGCGGTCGATGTGCTCAAGGTCAAACACATTCTCGTCACCGGCCACTACGGATGCGGCGGCGTGCGCGCCTCGATGCAGGACCGCCAGTTCGGCCTGATCGACGGCTGGCTGCGCACCATTCGTGACCTCTACTACGAAAACCGCGACGTGCTGGCCCAGTTGCCCACTGAAGAAGAACGCGTAGACCGCATGTGCGAGCTGAACGTTATTCAGCAGGTGGCCAACGTCGGCCATACCAGCATTGTGCAAAACGCCTGGCACCGTGGGCAGAGCCTGTCGATCCATGGTTGCATCTATGGCATCAAGGATGGCCGTTGGAAGAGCTTGAACACCACCATCAGTGGCTTTGAGCAGTTGCCACCGCAGTACCGTCTGCGGCCGCTGGGCGAAGCCTAAGGCCGTTTACGCTCGCGCCACCAGGCCATGAAGGCCTGGCCCTCGGCATTCAACGGCTCCTTGCTGCCGGTGATCCAGCCCCGGCAGTTCAGCTCGCCGCAATGGCAGGCGAACTGCCGGGACAGCGCGTCTTCGGTGGCGGCATAGTCGAGGGTCAATGCGGTGCCGGCGGGGATGGGCTGCACGCTCCAGAGTTCCAGATAAGTGGCATCGAGGAACACGTTCGGGTTGCACGAGTGCTGCAACAGGCCGCAGAACCAGGCGTCGTACAAGTGTATGCGTGGCGACAGCTGCAGCGTATTCGCGCGCTGTTCGCTGACGGCGTAGCCGGAAATCCTGGCGATGCGCACGCGGCTGTCAAACCCGACGCGGGCTTTTATTCCGGCGGTTACCCCCTCGGCGTCTTGCACGATCTGGAATTGCTCGGTCGAGGGGTAACCTTGATCGACGCGCAATGTCTTGAACGGATAAAGGCAGTCAATCACAGCCGCTTTAGCCTTATCCATGGCTTGAATTTTCATGGCTCTCCTGGGAGGGCTGCATGGACCTGCGGGAGCAAACTGACTGCCAGTCTTGCAGCAAATGGACGCCGCTCAAGACTCGCCGAAGTCGGATCCGATTTCTACTGTCAAATCTGACAGTAGAAATCGCCGGCGTTTCTTACAGTGCGGGTGGCGCGAGACTGGGCGCGGGTGCTGCACTGCGCAGTTGCTTCAACTGGGCCTTGATGGTGGGCGTGGCGCATTTGGCGTTGGCCTGCTCCGGGCTCAGGTTTCGCACCGAGGTATAGAACAGCTCGCAGGTCTGCTCTTTGCGCGTGACTTGCCAGGTGTTCATGCACGCCTTGAGCAATACATTCGCGTCGCTGGCGGGTTTCTGGCCCATGCCGGCTTGCCAGCAGGCTGCACTAAGATCCTGGCCCATCACTTTCAAGCCGGCTTCATCGGCCTTCTGCTCATTACCGTCATAAGTATCCGGGCTGGCGGCATACCAGATGTAGCTTGGGTGGTTGGCGCCGAGCACCGAGACCGGCTTGCCCGGCTCCGGGCTGATCTGCGCCAGGCCCAGCACCGCCACCGTTTGCCCGTATTGTTGCTTGATCCAACTGCGCACCGGCGCGCCGAACGCGACCATTGGCAACGTACCGTTGGGGCGCAGGCTCAATTCCTTGACCATGCGGGTCTGGTAGTCGGTGAAATAGCCGTAGACGGCTTCCAGGTCCTTACCGGCATTCGACGGCGCGGCGATCGGGGCGATATCGATGATGGTCTGGTAGGCCGGGGTTTCGCCGGCAGGAATGCCATTGTCGGTGAGCAAGGTTGCCCAGCGGTCGGTGGTGGCCGATTCCAGGTAGTCCTGGGCCTGGGTCAGCGAATAGTCCGGCGGAAAGTGCAGCAGCTCAATGCTTTTGCGGTTTTCCAGGGCCATGCCCAGCGGCAGGAACAGATACCAGTTATAGGCCCACTTGCCGTCGCTGTTGAGCCGGCTGGCGCCCTGGTAAGCCAGGTCGGCGGTGTCGAGCAGCGCCGTCAGGGGCTGGCTGTAACTCTGCGGCACGCCGCTGAAGGTTGCTGCGACCTGGCCGTCATGCACCTTGACGCTGACCTTGGCCCGGCTGTAGCCGTCACGTTGCAGGCTCTGGTTCAAATAATGCTCGGCGGTCTGCTCCAGCGTCCAGGGCCGAAAGCAGATTACGTTGCAGTTATTGGGAAACGCAAACAACTGGGTGACACGCTGCGTGCTGCCTAATGGCACTTCGATGTCGGCCTTTACGACCGCACTGGCCAGCAGTGCGGCCAGGGTCAAGGTTAGCCTGGTCGGTTTGAACATAGTTGGTTCCTTGTCAGCGAAAGCCCGTCTGCGCGGGATGAAAGCCCACCTTCACACAGTAGCGGCTGACCAGGAAAACCGCGTGCTAAATCGCCGGGCGTGTCGCGAATGGATAAGTAAACCTACACGCTGAACTGCAAGGCGTTACTCAAATCACCCATGGGTTTCTGGCCGCGGGCGATCATCGCGTCATCTCTTTGCTTGAGGCCGTCCAGGGTTTCCAATTGAAACACGCGGGTGATCAGGCGCAGGATCGACGCGGTGTCGTAGACGGTATGGTCGACCGTGCCTTTGCGCGCGAACGGCGACACCACCAAGGCCGGAACACGCGTGCCCGGGCCCCAGCGGTCGCCCTTGGGCGGGGCTACGTGGTCCCACCATCCGCCGTTTTCATCGACGGTCACGACCACCACCATGTTGTTCCACTGCGGGCTTTCCTGCAGCACCTTCAGGGCGCGGACGATGTGGCGGTCGCCCGAGGCCACATCGGCATAGCCGGCATGCATGTTCAGGTTGCCCTGGGGCTTGTAGAAACTCACGGCAGGCAGCTTGCCCGCTTCGGCGTCGGCGAAGAACCTATTGGTGCTCGATTCATCGCCCAGCCCGCCGTCGCGCAGGCGCTTGTCCCGCTCGGCACGGTTTTCGGGGCCTTGTTGCTTGAAGTAGTTGAACGGCTGATGGTGATACTGGAAATTCGGAATCTTGGGGATGCCGCCCGAGTCCTTGAATTGATCCAGGGTGGCTTGCCATGCGCCGGCGTACCAGGCCCAGTCGATGTTCATTTTCGAGAGTTTGTCGCCAATGTGTTCGTGGGTTTGCGGTACCAGCACATTGGGCAAGTCCGGTTTGGAAAAGTCCGGGTTTTGCGGGTCGCGGATCCAAGTCGGCCAGTAAGGCGGAGCCAGCGTGTTGACGGCGTAACCGTCTGGCGTCAAGGCACTGGGGCCGAACTGCGGCGGGCCGGCCATGGCACTGGCCGGTGAAGTGTCCAAGGGCTTGAGGCGGGTGTCGGTGGGGTCGTCGCTTTGCAGCGTGGCGATCTGCGCCTTGGCCACCGACTGCGCGGCATTGGGGTAGGTCGGCGCGGTGGCGCTGATCAAATATTGATGGTTGAGAAACGAGCCACCAAACGCACCCTGGAAAAAGTTATCGCACAGCACGAACTCCTTGGCCACGTCCCACAGGCGCAGGGAGTAGCGGCTCTGGGCGTAATGGCCCATCACCAGTCCACCGGAATCGCCCCAGGCGACGAAACCATCATTCTTGCCGCCGTTGATCTGCATCTGGTTCTGGTAGAACACATGCCACAAGTCACGGGTCACCAGGCTCAGCGGCAAGTCTTCGGCATTCGGGCCTTTGAGGGCGAACGGTGCGTTGGGCAGGTTTTCCTGAAACTGCACCGCGCTCGGGTAGGTCACGCCATCCACGCTTTGCGGGCCCACCTGCAATACGCCGCCCCAGGTCGGGGGGAGGGCGCTCAGCACGCTGCCATCACGGTCGCGCTGCTGGTAGTCGCTGGCGGACAGCGCCGAGAGCGGGTTCTCCAGTCCCGGAAAATGGGCGAACAAATTGTTGAAGCTGCGGTTCTCGGCGTAGATCACCACCACGGTCTTCACATTGTCGCGCAGTGCCTTGTCCAGTTCCTGGGGCGTGAGCGGTCGCGGCACCGGTTTACCCGGTGCCTGGCTGGTATTGCCGCAGGCACTCAAGCTCGCACCTACCCCCAGCACTGCCGCGCCGCCCAGGAAGCGTCGGCGGCTGGTGTCTACCGGCGATTGGGCGTTGGAATCGGGAGTCGGGCGGTCTTCGGGCGCGTCAGTCATTGCAGGGGAATCCTTGGCGAGATGTTGCAAGATATTTCGCAGGACGGTAGCAATGGAATATGACGGAACGAAGACAGTGCTGTGCGAGCTATCAAGCTCACAACAAGCGCAGTGCCAGTTGGCCGCCGGCGCGCAAATACTCGACCTGGGCCGTCAACGCATCCTTGACGATGGCCTCGCCTGTGTCAGTCAGCTTGGCTTTCTTCGCATCGATGACGCTGGTCTGCAGCAACTGCATGGCCACGTCCATCGCTTTCTGGAAAGCCGTTACGTTGTTATGCCGGCCGAACTCCTTGATCACCGCGGCCATACGGTCATCGGCGTTATCGCGAAGGGCCTTGTATTCAACGAACGACACGTTGCCATCCTTGTAGATTTCGCTGAGCAACTCTTCCAGTGATTTGGACAGTGGAGTCATCGGATTTTCCTTGGTGTTGGGTGAGGGATCATCCGAATCAGGTTAATCAAAGACGCTGGCTGCAGGAGTCAGGAGGTGCCACTGCGTCGGGTGGGAAAAGCCCTATGCAGGTCATCGGAGATGCCGCCGGGCGCATCAATGCAGGAGAGACGGGTTGCCAGTCGCCGATCCATGAACCGATCGCACGAACTATGTAGCAAGCCCGCCTCAGCAGGGACCGCGTTACGGCATGACAGGCGGCAAATATTTCAACGTCGTCCCCAACGCCCACAGCAAAAACAACACCAGCGGCGTGTGTACCAGCAACTGCACGAACGAAAAGCCGATCAAGTCCCGCGCCTTCAAGCCCAACACCCCGAGCAACGGCAACATATAGAACGGGTTGATCAAGTTCGGCAGCGCTTCGGCCGCGTTGTAGATCTGCACCGCCCAGCCCAGGTGATATTGCAGGTCGTTGGCCACTTGCATCACGTAGGGCGCTTCGATGATCCACTTGCCGCCGCCGGAAGGGATGAAGAAGCCCAGCACCGCCGAGTACACGCCCATCAGCAGGGCGTAGGTGTCGTGGGACGCGATGGAGGTGAAGAACAGCGAGATATGGTGCGCCAGGGTCTGCCCGTCGCCGCCTTTGACCACGGTCATCAGCGCTGCAATCGAGCCGTACAGCGGGAACTGGATCAGCACGCCGGTGGTGGTCGGCACGGCGCGGGCCACCGCATCAAGGAAGCTGCGCGGGCGCCAGTGCAGCAGCGCGCCGACCATGATGAACAGAAAGTTATAGGTGTTGAGCCCGGAGATGGCGCTGATTGCCGGTTTGGTCGAGAACTCGTGGAACAACCAGCCGGCCGCCAGCAACGCCAGCAGGATCGTCAGCAGCGGGCTGTGCTCCAGCCATTCGCCTGGGCGGGTTGGCGCCTGCAGCTTGGGCAGGTTGAACGCCGGGTCGACGCCGCAGGCCTTGGCGTCCCGCGCACTGTTCGGGCCCGGTGCGGTGGCGTAGGCGATAATCAGCGACACGATGATCAGCGCCAGCAGCATCACGCCGGATTGCCACAAAAAGATGGTTTCGGTAAACGGGATCATCCCGGTGATCGCCAGGATCGACGGCGGCAAGCTGGCCGGGTTGGCCTGCAACTGCGCGGCCGATGACGACAGCCCCAGCGCCCACACCGCGCCCAGGCCCAGATAGGCAGCGGCGCCAGCGGCACGGTAGTCCATGCGCAGGTCCGTGCGCCGGGCCAGTGCGCGCACCAGCAAGCCGCCGAACACCAGGGACAGGCCCCAGTTGAGCAGCGACGCCACCATGGAAATCAGCGCAACCCAGGCCACCGCCGAGCGACCGTTGCGGGGGATGCGCGCCAGGCGGTCAATCAGTTTCACTGCAGGCGGCGAACTGGCGACCACATAGCCACCGATCACCACAAACGCCATCTGCATGGTGAACGGGATCAGGCTCCAGAACCCGTCACCAAACGCTTTGGCGGCTTCGGTGGGCGCGGCGCCCATGCCCAGGGTAGCCACCGCGACGATGATCACGGCGAGGGCGGCGAACACCCAGGAGTCCGGAAACCAGCGCTCGGCAAAGTTGGAGCAACGCAGGGCGAACCGGGCATAGCGGCTTTCTTCGATAGCATCGGCCACGAGTCTTTCCTCTTGTATTTATTATGGGTTCGGCAGTTTTCCGGCATGTTCCTCTACGCTCATTGATTTGTGAATGTAGTTATCTTCATCGATCAATGAGTAAAACAAATATATCCGCCGCGATTGCCAGGATCCGGTTCAACTCATAACCTGCACGCCATTTTGTCTGTCTGCCGAGCTTGTACATGACTGCCACCTTTTCTTCACAGGCGCAGCGCTTTTCCCGCTCCGACTACAAAACCCTGGGCCTGGCCGCCCTCGGTGGCGCCTTGGAAATCTACGATTTCATTATCTTCGTGTTCTTCGCGCTGACCCTCAGCCAACTGTTCTTCCCCCCGGAAATGCCCGAGTGGCTGCGGCTGCTGCAAAGCTTCGGCATCTTCGTCACCGGGTACCTGGCGCGCCCGCTGGGCGGCATCCTGATGGCGCACTTTGCCGACCACCTGGGACGCAAGCGTGTGTTCAGCCTGAGCATCCTGATGATGGCCTTGCCCTGCCTGCTGATCGGGATCATGCCGACCTACGCGCAAATCGGCTATTTCGCACCGCTGATCCTGCTGGCGCTGCGCGTGCTGCAAGGCGCTGCGGTAGGCGGTGAAGTGCCCAGTGCCTGGACCTTCGTCGCCGAACACGCCCCGCGCAGTCATCGCGGCTATGCCTTGGGGTTCCTGCAAGCGGGCCTGACGTTCGGCTACTTGCTGGGCGCACTCACGGCTACGTTGCTTGCACAGGTGTTTACCCCGGCCGAAATTCTCGACTACGCCTGGCGCCTGCCCTTCCTGCTTGGCGGCGTATTCGGCGTGATCGGCGTATGGCTGCGTCGCTGGCTCAGCGAAACTCCGGTGTTCCTCGAAATGCAGGCCCGCCGCCAGGCTGCCGCCGAACTGCCGCTGCGCACCATATTGCGCGACCACCGCGCCGTGTTGCTGCCGGCGATGATCCTCACCTGTGTGCTCACCTCGGCGGTGGTGGTGCTCGTCGTCATCACCCCGACCATGATGCAGAAAACCTTCGGCATGAGCCCCAGCCACACCTTCGCCCTGAGCGCGTTGGGGATTGTGTTCCTCAACATCGGCTGCGTATTGGCGGGCCTGCTGGTGGACCGTATTGGTGCCTGGCGCGCGGTACTGGTCTACAGCCTGCTGCTGCCGGTGGGGGTATTTATCCTGTACGCCAGCCTGATCAGCGGCGGCATCTGGCTGGGCGCGGCGTATGCCGTGGCAGGCTTGAGTTGCGGTGTGGTGGGCGCGGTGCCGTCAGTGATGGTTGGGCTGTTTCCGGCGCAGGTGCGCGTGTCGGGAATTTCCTTCACCTACAACATTGCCTATGCACTCTGGGCGAGTACCACGCCGCTGATGCTGATTGCGCTGATGCCCACGAGTCCGTGGATTTGCGTGGGCTATTGCGTGGTGATGGGGGCGGTGGGGGCCGGGAGTGCGGCGCTGTTCGGCAAGCGCCACACCCTGGCTGGCTGAGGCTCAGGTCAGAAAATGCCAGAGCAGCAGTGTACCCACCAGCCCGACCACCGAGACGATGGTCTGCAACACCGACCACACCCAGATCGTCTGCTTGAGCTGCAAGCCAAAGTACTCACGCACCATCCAGAATCCGGCGTCATTGACGTGGCAGAAGAACACCGAGCCGGCGCCAATCGCCAGCGCCACCAGTGAACTCTGGGTCGCCGCGAGCCCGGCCATCATCGGCGCGAGGATGCCCGCCGTGGTGGTCGTGGCGACGGTGGCCGAGCCGGTGGCCTGGCGCAACGCCACGGCGATCAACCAGGCCAGCAACAGGTACGGCATGTGTGCGCCTTCCGCGACCTTGCTGATGGTCTGGCTCACGCCGGCGTCAAGCAGCGTTTGCTTGAGGCCGCCACCCGCGCCGATGGTCAGCAGCAACACGGCGATGGGCGCAAGGGCTTTGCGCAGGGTGTTGCCGACGTCGGCGCGCGGCATGCCGGCAGCCCAGCCCAGGCAGATCACTGCGGCGATCACCGCCAGGCCGAGGGCGATCAGCGGTTCGCCGAGGAATTTCAAGGTCAGGCCGACCGTGCTTTCTGCAGGCAACGCGACTTTGGCAAGCGTGCTGCCGAGCATCAGAATCACCGGCAACAGGATGATCAGCAGTGACACGCCAAAGCTCGGCTGGCGCGGCGCCTTGGGCGGTGCGCTGAACAGCGCGCCGATCTCGGCCGGTTCATCCACGTGCAGGCGTTTGGACAGCCAGTTGCCGTAGAGGGGGCCGGCCAGGATCACCGCCGGTACCGCCAGGCACAATCCCAGCAGCATGGTCAGGCCCAGGTCGGCGTGCAGCGCGCCCACCGCGATCAGCGGCCCGGGATGCGGTGGCATCAGCGCGTGCAGGGTGGTCATGCCCGCCAGTGCGGGGATGGCGATTTTCAGCAGTGGCTGGTTCGAGCGCTTGGCCATCACGAAGATGATCGGCACCATCATCACCAGGCCGACTTCGAAGAACAACGGCAGGCCGATCACCATGGCGACCAGCGCCATCACCCAGGGCAAGGACTTGCCCTTGCCCAGCCCGAGCAAGGTCGTGGCGATACGGTCGGCAGCGCCGGATTCGGCCATCAGCGCACCGAGCATTGCTCCCAGGGCAATGATGATCCCGGCTTCGCCGAGGATCGCCCCGGCGCCTTTGCTGAACGCCTTGGCCACTTCTTCCGGTGGTAACCCGGCACCGACCCCGGCGATGAACGTACCGATCAGAATGGACAGGAACGGCGGCAATTTGGTCGCGCTGATCAGCACGATGATGCTGGCAATCGCCAGCAGTACGCAGAACATCAAGCGGGTGTCGTGGACCATCCACGCGGCGGTCGATAACTCCAAAACAGGACTCCTTATCGAACAGGTTGGCTAATATGTTTCTTTTTGTTTCAGCCTGAAAAGCATACCTGATACCGCAACGACCCAAGCGTAATGGGTCGTTTTGGTGCAACTCGCGATCCAAGCGCGGAGGGGATTTGAATGAAGGCTGAAGGATTTAAAAATATAGTTCGGCCACTGCCTGCAGCCCCTCTTCAGAAAAAGCCCGCAGCGCCGATGCAGGAAAGACACCCTCCCCACTTGCCTATTGGTGCCCCATGTTCAATACCCGCCTGAAGCAGGAGCTGTCGGCTCTTCGCGAAGAATTGTCGAGCTTGCTCCAGGTCAAAGAGAGCCTGGAAAGCGAAATGCTGTGCCTGACGCTGGACGCCGATGGGCGGGTGGAGTGGGCGAATGCCAATTTCCTGCAAGAACTGGCTTACTCGCTGGGCGAGATTGTGGGGCGGCCGATCGAAGACCTGGTGCCGGCCCACGTTCGCCAGGACGAATTTCAGTTGCGCTTCAAGCATGCACTGGCGCGCGGCGAACATTTCGCTGGCGCCGTACGCCTGATGCGCGGCAATGGCAAAGAGGCGTGGCTACGCTCGATCTCACAGCCAGTGCGCAGTTCGGACGGGCGCATCAAGCATTTTGCGATCTATTCCAGCGACCTCACGCGCACCATCGAAAGCTCGCGTGAGCATCAAAACCTCATCACCGCGTTGATGCGCTCCACTGCATTGATCGAGTTCGACCTGGACGGCCAGGTGCTCACCGCCAATGATCGCTTCCTCGGTGCCATGGGCTACAGCCTGGCGCAGATCCAGGGTAAGCATCACCGTATGTTCTGCGAGCCGCAGGAATACAACAGCCCTGAGTACCAGCAATTCTGGAAGCGCCTGAACGCGGGCGAGTTCGTCGCGGCGCGCTTCAAGCGCGTGGACAGTCATGGCCGTGCGGTGTGGTTGGAAGCCACCTATAACCCAGTGGCGGACGCCAATGAGCGGCTGTACAAAGTGGTCAAGTTCGCCACGGTGATCACTGACCAGGTCAACCGCGAGCAGGCGGTGGCCGAGGCCGCCAATATTGCCTACAGCACCTCCCTGCAAACCGATGACAGCGCCCAGCGCGGCACCACTGTAGTGACCCAGGCGGTGGACGTGATGCGCGACCTGGCCCAGCACATGCAGCAGGCCGGTGAAGGGATCGAGGCGTTGAACGCTCAGTCCCAGGTGATCGGCAGCATCGTCAAGACCATCAGCGGTATCGCTGAACAGACCAACCTGCTGGCGCTCAACGCGGCCATCGAAGCGGCGCGCGCCGGTGAGCAGGGACGTGGCTTCGCGGTGGTGGCCGATGAGGTGCGGCAACTGGCGTCACGCACCAGCAAAGCCACCGAGGAAATCGTCGGCGTTGTGCGTCAGAACCAGGACATGGCCCGCGACGCGGTGGCCTTGATGGCCGACGGACGTGCGCAAGCCGAGCAGGGCCTGGCCCTTGCGGCCGAGGCGGGTACCGTGATTGTCGAGATTCAAGACGGTGCGCAGAAGGTGGTGAGCGCGGTCGGGCAGTTTGCCAATCAGCTGTCGAGCTGACCTGTCGGGCTTGTGCTTGAGGTATCGTAGGTCTTTTATCGCTTACAGAGCTGATCGACCATGAGCCCTACGTTCCGTCGCCCCGTACCACTGTCCAAGGCTTACCGTTTGCTCAACCACGGACCGACCGTGTTGGTGAGCGCAGCCCACAACGGCCAGCGCAATGTCATGGCCGCTGCCTGGGCCATGCCGCTGGATTTTGATCCGCCCAAAGTCGCGGTCGTTCTGGACAAGGCCACCTTGACTCGACAACTGCTCGAAGGGGCCGGCACCTTCGTGCTCCAGGTGCCCTGTGTTGCGCAGGCCGACCTGGTGCAAACGGTCGGCAACACCAGCGGCGTTGAAACCGACAAATTCGCGGCCTACGGCCTGCACAGCTTCAGCGGTGAACACACCGAGGCGCCGATGCTGGAAGGTTGCGTGGCCTGGTTGGAGTGCCGCCTGCTGCCTGAGCCGCATAATCAGCAGACCTATGATCTGTTCCTGGGCGAAGTGGTTGCGGCCTATGCTGATGAACGGGTATTCAGCGAGGGCCGTTGGCATTTTGAAGGGCATGATGAACTGCGCACGTTGCACCACGTGGCGGGTGGGAATTTCCTGGCCATCGGCCAACCGGTTGTCGGGCACCAGCTCTGACCAAGGGGGCAGGCCCAGTCAAGCGAGCGCAATGCTCAAAGCAGCGAAGATCAACTGTGGCAGCTGGCTTGCCTGCGATAGCATCACCTCGGTGTACCTGATGTACCGAGGTGTCTGCATCGCAGGCGAGCCAGCTCCCACATGGGTTTTGTGGTGTCTTCAGGTTCGAGTCGCGACTAAACGAAGGGTGGCGGCTGTACGCAGGTTAGTCGACCGGCTAATCAGGAAAATCCGGCGCACCCGAGGGTGCCCTGCGCACAGCCACCATAAAACCTCATGGAGGACCATGCGCCTGATTAGAGTCTGGGCGACTAAAAACCCGATCACTGAAAAGGCAGTGACGGATCGAAGACTAGCCATCGATTCCAACAGGCACAAGGCGGCGGAGATTGTCTCGGAAACGTCCTGCAATTTAAAGGGACACGGCTTGCTGGCCCTTTACAAACCATGACCAAATGCCAGCAACGCCACCTTATCTAAAAGGTGGGAGGGGGCTTGCTCCCACATTTGAATGCATTCCAAGTCTGGATCAGCGCCCGAGCATCTTCACCCAACGCGACGGCGGCATGCCGTAGGTGCTGCGAAATTGCCGGGTCATGTGGCTTTGGTCGGTGAAGCCTGCGGTCATCGCCGCGTCCACCAATGGCTGACCTTGGGCCAACAAGTGGCGCACCAAATCCAACCGACGCATGGTCAGGTAGCGGTAAGGGCTGGTGCCGAACAGCAAGCGGAAATCCCGCGACAACGCCCAGCGGTCGCGCCCTGCGTGGTCGGCCATTTCATCCAGAGTGATGCTGCGGCCCAGGGCGCTGTGGATAAATTCCCGGGCACGCTCGGCGGCGATGTAGTCGAAGGATTTACGTTTAGCGATTGCGCCGCTCGCATTGCTCAGCGCCTGGGCCAGGTCGAACATCGCGTCCTGCTCCTGCATCGGGTCGATCGGGCAATCCAGGCTTTGCAGCAACACTTCGCTGGCGCGATGCAGCCGTGGGTCGGTGGACACACCGCCGGGTATGAAGGGCAACGGCTTGCCGCCGAGGATCTGCTGGATCAGCGCCGGCTGCACATAGATCATCCGGTACTTGAAGCCTTCGGCACTGCCTGCGCGACCGTCATGAACTTCATCGGGATGGATGACCATGGTGGTGCCGGGCAAGCTATGGGTCATGCCGCCGCGATAGTGAAAACTCTGCACACCGAATAACGTGCGACCAATGGCGTAGGTGTCATGGCGATGGGGGTCGAACGCAAAGCCGGCAAAATACGCCTCGATACGGTCCAGGCCGCTGGCGTGCGGGGCGCGGTGCAGCCAGTCGAGGGTGTGGGTAGGGTTGCCCATGGTGACTTGTCACATAAGGAGATGGAAACACGTTAACCCAGTCTGTATTCGTTGTCTGCCGGGGTCTTGTACGATTGTGCAGAGGCTGGCAAACCAGCGGCAGCCCGTGGTAATAAGCCTTACTTTCAACAGTGAGGCCGGGTCATGAGCAAGGTGCGGGTAGGGATCATTTTTGGCGGCCGTTCGGCCGAGCACGAAGTGTCGTTGCAATCGGCGCGCAACATCGTCGACGCCCTCGACCGCTCGCGCTACGAGCCGGTTCTGATCGGTATCGACAAGACCGGTCACTGGCACCTCAATGACACCTCGAACTTCCTGATCAACCAGGAAAACCCGGCCCTGATTGCCCTCAACCAGTCCAACCGTGAACTGGCGGTGGTGCCCGGCAAGGCCAGCCAGCAAGTGGTTGAGACGTCTGGGAGGGGCTTGCTGGAACACATCGACGTGATCTTCCCGATCGTTCACGGCACCCTTGGCGAGGACGGTTGCCTGCAAGGCCTGCTGCGCATGGCAGACCTGCCCTTCGTCGGCTCCGACGTGCTTGGCTCTGCGGTGTGCATGGACAAGGACATCAGCAAACGCCTGCTGCGCGACGCCGGCATTGCCGTCACCCCGTTCATCACGCTGACCCGCGGCAATGCGGCGCGCACGTCTTTTGAGGCGGCCGCAGGCAAGCTCGGTTTGCCGATGTTCGTCAAACCCGCCAACCAGGGCTCGTCAGTGGGTGTGAGCAAAGTCGGCAGCGAAGCCGAGTACCACGCGGCGGTCGAACTGGCCTTGGGTTTCGATGAAAAAGTGCTGGTGGAGTCCGCCGTCCAGGGCCGCGAGATCGAATGCGCCGTACTGGGCAACGAGAACCCTATCGCCAGTGGCTGCGGCGAGATTGTGGTCAGCAGCGGCTTCTACTCCTATGACAGCAAATACATCGATGCCCATGCGGCCCAGGTGGTGGTGCCGGCGGATATCAGCCATGAAGCCAGCGAGAGGATTCGCAGCCTGGCGATTGAAGCCTTCGAGGTGTTGGGATGCGCGGGGTTGGCGCGGGTCGATGTGTTCCTCACCGACGACGGCCAAGTGCTGATCAACGAAATCAACTCGCTGCCCGGTTTCACCCGCATCAGCATGTACCCCAAGTTGTGGCAGGCGGCCGGCATGAGCTATAGCGAACTGGTCAGCCGCTTGATCGAGCTGGCGCTGGAACGGCATGCCGCGCGCAAGGGCTTGAAGATCAACCGCTGAGCCGCGTCCACAGTGGCGAGGGAGCACGTTCCCCCGCCACACAGGGTGAATCAATCGCCCAGTGCTTCGCCTTCGCGGCGCGGGTCGGCACCGCCGCTCAGCGACACCTTGCCCTGCCCATCACGTGTGCGAACAATCGCCTGGACGCCGCTGGTCATCTCTATTTCGCTCAGCTCATGGCCCTTGCTCTTCAGTACCTGCTTCACGCCAGGGCTGAACAATCCGGCTTCCAGTTCAGTCGCGCCGTTGCGGCTGCCGAAGTTGGGCAGGTTGATGGCCGCTTGCGGGTCGAGTTTCCAGTCGAGCATGGCCACCAGTGACTTGCTCACGTATTCGATGATCTGCGAGCCACCCGGCGAACCCACCGTGGCCAGCAATTCACCGCTCTGACGGTCGAACACCAGCGTCGGTGCCATGGCAGAGCGCGGACGCTTGCCGGGCTGCACGCGGTTGGCGACTGGCTGGCCGTTTTCTTCGGCGATGAACGAGAAATCGGTCATCTGGTTATTCAGCAAAAAGCCCTGGACCATCAAGTGGGAACCGAACGCAGCTTCCACCGTGGTGGTCATCGATACGGCGCCGCCCTGGTCATCCACGGCCACCACTTGCGAGGTGGAGATGCGCAGCGGCGAACGGTCTGGCGCGTAGGCGACCTGGATGCCCGCCGGCTGGCCTGGCTTGGCTACGCCCATGCTGCGCTCACCGATCAGTGCGGCGCGATGGGTCAGGTAATCGGGGGCGACGAGGCCGGCCACCGGCACCGGCGTAAAGTCCGTATCGGCCACATAGAGCGCGCGGTCAGCGAAGGCCAGGCGCCCGGCCTCGGCGATCAGGTGCACGGCTTCAGGCGCTGGTTCAAGCCCGGCGGGGGAGGTGCTTTGGGTTGGCGTCATCGGCGCGATGGCCAGGCGTGGGTCGCGGGTTTCCAACGCCTGCAACGTCCCCAGGATCTGCGCCACAGCGATGCCACCCGACGATGGCGGCGGCATGCCGCAGACCTTCCATTGTTTGTAGTCGGTACACAACGGTGTGCGTTCCTTGGCGACGTAGCCCTTGAGGTCGGCCTGAGTCAGGCTGCCGGCATTGCGATGGCCCTGCACCTTGCGTGCGATCTCATCGGCAATCGGGCCTTGATACAGCGCGTCCGGCCCCTCCTTGGCGATACGTTTGAACACCTTGGCCAGCGCCGGGTTTTTCAGCAGCGTGCCGGTGGCTTTCGGCGACCCGTCGGCATTCAGAAAGTAAGCTGCCATGTCTGGCGATTGCGCGATAAAGCGGTCTGCCGCGATCAAGCTGTGCAAGCGCGGGGAAATCGCGAAGCCCTGTTCAGACAAACGAATCGCCGGTTCGAACAGCTTGGCCCATTGCAGGTGGCCGGTCTTGCTGTGCGCCATTTTCAGTGCCCGCAACACTCCCGGCGTGCCCACCGAGCGCCCGCCGATCTGCGCATCGGTGAATGCCATTGGCGTACCGTCGGCGTTCAGGAATAAGCGCTCGGTCGCCCCGGCCGGTGCGGTTTCACGACCATCATAGGCATGCACTTTTTTGCCGTCCCACAGCATGATGAATGCACCACCGCCGATGCCGGAGGATTGCGGTTCCACCAAGGTCAGCACCGCTTGCATGGCTATGGCCGCATCAATTGCCGAGCCGCCCTGGCGCAACATCTCGCGCCCGGCTTCGGCGGCCAATGGGTTGGCGGCGGCAGCCATATGCCGCTCGGCGTGGCGGGGAGTGAGGTCGGTGCGATAGCCCGAGCCCAGCTCCGGTGCGGGCGGTTGTTCATTGATTGCAGTGTGGCAGCCGGCCAGGGCGAGGGTGGTGGCAACTATTGTCAGTTGACGGCGGGAAATAAAAAGCACGTGCTGAACTCCGTTCATTTTGAGAATGATCTGGTCTTCCTGTCGGAGACTTTAGCGCAGCAGAGGAGCAGATGGTCCGGGTGACTGTGTTTTTCTGGGCGGACCCGCCGGGGCTTGGTTTTATTTCGTGACGCTGGAACCAAAGCAACCTAAACCTTCACACCTTGACTGGTATTAGTTTATTTCTGGAGCCAGTTATGCACAGAACACTAGAGGGTGTGACCCAGGCGCAGCGTAACGTTATCGACCACTGCTTACGTCCCGGCAAGGCCACGGTGCCTGCCCAGCAGCAACCGCGTTATCAATCGTTGAACCCAGCTTCAATGCTGTTTGATATGCGCCTCAAGGATGGCCTGTTGGAACCTGACATGACCAGGCTGGGACGTGATATCGCCGGTCATCTCAACGCACCAAACAAACACTATGTCGCCGATGGTGCCTCAGCCGCAGGCACGTTGCGGTTCAGGGACGAGCGACAGTACCTGTTTCATATTCAGCCCACACCCGCTGTCGCGGCGATATTCAAAAGCAGCCTGCCCGATACTGCCGGCGGCAACGGTTGCGTATCCTTGTTGGACAACCCCGGCCGAGGGCATTTGGCAAGCGTCAGCGGTGTACAGACGACGGTCGACGGCAAGCAGTTTCGTCTGGACGAAGGGCGCCTGTATCGCTTCGAGCCCCTCATCCTGTCCTGGTTGCCCGACGCTGACAACCGGGCCTACAGCCGTATTGGGCTGACCGGTGAGGGGCAACTGTTGAAGACCCCTCAGGGAGCGCTGGACAGTAGTGCAGACGGGCGCACCTCGGTCGTGTTGAGTCAGATTCAAGGCACCACAGTTGTGCAGATTCAGGGAGCCGGCGCGGCGGATGTTCGCCCGGTTGATGAGACCGGCGCGCCTGTACAACTCGCCCGAGTCGGCTTGGCTGGCAGCACGCTGTATGGCGCCACGGCCAATGGTGAACTGCTACGCGCGGATGTGCGGCAGGCTCGGGATGGCGTGTTGCCGATGGCTGCGCAGTCACTCGAACCACTGGAGCAGGTGCTCAAGGGCGCCGTGCGTGCCGAGGGGTTCTTCCATGATGACGCCGGGCAGCTCAATACCCAGGTCCGCGATGCCCGGCAGCAACTGCACAGCGTGCCCCTGGGTCACGCAAGCGGACTGCGCCCGGAGTGGAACCTGAGCGATGTGCTGGTCAAGGGGATCGAGAAAGGCCTGCCGTTACCCAGCCAGCAGGCGCTGGCGACGGCGGTCGATCTGGGGCCCCGGGGCAGGGTGGCGTTGGATTCAGGCGTATTGTTGAGCTGGGATGCGGCGGCGCAACGTTGGGACAACTGCGCGCAGCAAGGCGTCGCGCACCTGGAGCGCGGGTTGGACGGACGTGCCTATGTGCTGCAGGAAGGGCAACTCAAAGCGGTGACCATCCAGAAGGTGCGTGACCCGGTCTTTGAGGGGGCCAGCCATGAGTTGAGCGCACTCCCCAAACCGCGTCCCCAGGTGTCGCTTGACGAGGTACTGGCGGGCTCTGCACAGCGCCCTGTCACCGGCTTCGCCATCGCCGACGGCCGCAATTTTGTAACCGTCGACAAGGACCATCAGTTGCAAGCGTGCGTGGACGGCAAGGTCAGCTCATTACACCTTTCACCTGCGCTCGCGATAAAGACACTGGCGCTGGATCATGAAGCAAATCTTTATGCACACACCCAGGCAGGCGAACTGTTCAAGGCCGATTACCACGCCTGGCAGGGCCGCGACGGTGCCGCGCCACGCTGGACCCAGGTTGAATTGCCGCAAGGCCAATCGCTGGAGTCCTTGCGGATAGGGGCTGACAAGCACTTGATTGGCGGCTGGAACAAGCAGTTCCATCGACTCGATAAGGCGGCCCTGGGCGCAATGGAGTGGGGGCCGCTGGCAGCAGCGGTACAGGTTCCCTCATTGGCCGATACGTTAGCGGCCACTCAGATGCGCACGCCTGTGGCAGGGGGCGCGCTGACGGTCAGTAGCAATGTGATGGGGCAAACCCGTGAAGGCGTGCCGCTCAAACGCAATTTTTTCCAGGGGATCAATGCGCATTTCCATCCTTTGCAAGCCCTCAGTGAGAAAGGCAAATCCCTTCAACATTACGTTAACGGTCGCCGGGGGCTGGAGAAGGTTTACGCTGACGATAAGCAACTGCACGAGCAGCTCAAACTTCTCTCCAAGAGCAAGCCGGTTGCCGCTGACCTGAATGCGCGCCTTGCAGCCCTGAGTGAGCCCGGGCCGCGACAGGCATTGGCCGGGCAGATCACCGAGGCGTTGACGCGGGTAACAGAAAGCAGCCAATCGAGTGCCCGCCTGTTAGGGGCCGTACATGGGCTGGCATTTGACCCACAGCCCACGCTGAGCCGAACGCTGGCGAACCCTGAGTCGACGCTGCACCAACTGTACGAGGCGTTCAAACGGGTTGCGCCTTCATCGGAGCATTCAACCGCAGGGCTGCTGGCCAACTTCGAAGGTCAGGGTTTGACCCTGCCCAAGTGGAAACCTGAAAGTAAGCGCAATCTCGACCACCCTTCGGCAATCGTCGAGGGTGACCTGATTCACCATGCCAGTGCGCTCAAACAACTGACTGATCTTGTCAAGGAACTCGACAGCGTTTCCGGCCATGGCGCCAGCGCGTTGAAAAGAATCGAAGCGTCATTGGACGCTGTGATGAAAGGCTTCGACGAGAGCCCTATCCATAAACTGTCCAGCCAGAACGTCGTCAGTTACAGGCAGGCGGAATCCTTGTATGACAATTTCAAGCTATTGGCCAAGGACCTCGGCACACCGGGGTCTGCCTTGCATTGGCACCTTTCGGGACTGTTGGGACTACCCGCCGATGCATCCATTACGCAGGCAATGACACAGCAAGTGCAGCAGATGGAAACTGGGCAAACCCTCAATCCCAGCCGAACCCAGGGCAAAAGCCTGGGGCTGATGATGACCGGCATAAAACCCATGGCGTCTGTCGAGTTTTTTCTGGGGGCGTCCAAGTCTCATACCCATGGCGTGAGTATCAGTCGTACCGATAAAGGTGCCAGGGTTGAGATCAGCAGCGACGATATGCGGCGCCTGGCCGGTTCCCTGGCCACGGGTGTGACGCTGGGGCGAGGGGAAGGCGCAGTAGGCCCTGGTGTGAGACTTGCCGGTGAGCTGACGGCTGCCGTTGCGAAGAACACTGGATTGAACATCAGTTTTGACGTGAAGGAATCGGACTTCGGCAAGATGATGTCGATACTGATGGGGCAGTCTGGGAGATTCCACGACTTGCTGGCGCTGGGAGAAAAACACGCGACTGGCGAAAGCTCCAAACTCAGTGCTGACGTTAACCTGGATCTGCTCGCGCAACTGCGTTTAATGTATAACCCGCAGGAGAACATTACCGAGCTGGACTCAGTATTGCGCGCCGGTATCGGCGTGGCAGGTAACCTCAACCTTGCGCATACGGATAAAAGCCAATCCATCACGCGCTCCGCGGCGGACATCAGCCATGGCGAAACAAGCGGCACGCAGTGGCTGAGGCAGGGTGGTGTGGGGGCCAACTTCGCGCCGATCAATGCGCTGGCGTTGGCGGGCAGGGCCGGGGGAGACGGACCCGCGACTGCAGTTTTTGCTTTGCCGGAAGTCTCGGTCATGATGAAGTTTGATCGTGGGCAATCACAGGCCTTCAGTTTTTCTTTCAAGCCACCGCAGCCAGTGACTCAGACTCAGATCGATGACATTCACAGCAGCCTGTCACTGTATTCACCCCAGTTCAAACGGGACTTGGCCGCCATTGGTCCGTTGGGCGCGCAGGGCTCCCCAAAAGAACAGCTGGCCAAGTTGCAGCAGTTTTTTTCCACTCATCCGCCATTGGCAACAAAGCCGGACGCTTATCACGCGATCACTCAGGCGCTGGACAAGTTGATGACCCAGCAGGACTTGATGGGCAAGGGGCTGCGCCAGTTGGCGTCGGTCGAGTCGTCCGTCACGCGCGTGGGCTTGCGCGACAATGGTCGGCATGACTGGCTGGACGACGTCGCGCCGGCCAACAAGGCCGCCATCGAGCAGTGGCTCCAGGATGACCCGCAGTTTGCCCAGGTGATCGGTCAACTGCAGCGGGGTGAGGGTACCTCGGTGAAGCTTGGCATGGAACTCAAGCCAGAGGTTTTGCGTACGATCGAGCGCAGCCTGTTGGCGGGTGAAAACACCGAGTCGTTGATCAGGCAGGCCCTGGTAGATCCGAACAACCTGCGCGTCAAAAGCCTGAGCATGAGCTACACCGCGAGCCAGTCCCATGGCATGTCGGTGCCGGCCATGACTAATCTGAGTTTTTCCAGCAGCGCCGCCCTCAGCCATACGCAAAAACAGGTCAACGTCGACTTTGAGTACGGGGTGAATGCGGATAAACCGCTGCGGATGAACTTGAACGATACGCTGAGCAGCCTGCCTCGCCATGACCTGACGATTGACCTGGGGGACCTGCGCATAAGGACGCCGGTGTCCATGGCCTGAAGGTAAACAGCGGGCATAAAAAAACGGCCTACCTTTCGGTAAGCCGTTTTTAGTACTTGGTGGCTACACAGGGACTTGAACCCCGGACCCCAGCATTATGAATGCTATGCTCTAACCAACTGAGCTATGTAGCCAAGTGGCGCGCATTATTCGCGTAGAACGGGAATGCGTCAAGAGGTTTTGTTAAGTTTTTTTCTACGCTTTCAACTGTTTAACGAAAAACACGCTCTATGGCGACGAGTGGCAGGGTGCCTTTCATGCTGTGGGTCTCTTGCCGCCGCGCATGTAAACAGCCAATCGCGTTGGGCAGATATCCCTTTCGCCCAACGGTGTTGCTGTAGCGGGACTTACGGCAGCAACGGGTTGTGTGTCACGCGTTTAAGCTGTTCGCGCGCCCGTGACAAGCGTGAGCGTACCGTGCCGATCGGGATGTCCAACGCATCGGCAGTGTCCTGATAGCTGCCGTCGGTCTCGAGCGAAGCGTACAGCGTTTTGCGCATTTCAATCGGCAGATGATCGATGGCGCTCAGGGTTTTTTCCAGGCGTCGGTTGACTTCAAATTCCCAGTCCAGACTGTTGTGTTCCTCCTGGCCATGCCACAACGATTCATCGAACTCGCAATGTACAGGTTTGGCATACATGCGCCTGAAGTGGTTGCGGATCAAGTTCTGAGCAATCCCGCACATCCACGTACTGAGGGTGGCCTGACCGCTGAAACGCTCTCGGTTGCGCCATGCTTCCAGGTAAGTCAGTTGCAGAAGGTCGTCCGCATCTTCGGGGTTGAGCACGCGTTTGTGGATAAAGCGTCGCAGTTTCTTTTGCTGGTCGTCCGTCAGTTGGACCATGAACTGAGGCGAACTGCCGACGAGGTGAGCTAGATCACCAATGGGTATTTTCATGTTGTTTTCCTCCGGGAAGGCTCGATCGAAATGGTTTCGATAGGGACCCCTTTTGCACTGGCTGTGCCAAACGCGGAAAGCAAACAACTCCTTGATTTGCATGACTATATATTTTGTTTATGGGCTTTTTTGTGCCGTAATTTGCAAAAAGCTCGATCTAGATGTGCGGGTATTTTCATAGCCTCGTGGCGAAATGTTTTGATGGAACTGGAGCGCAGCGGCTTGCCACATAGGGACACAAACTTCCCATTCTGGCCGGCCCATGAAAGTCGAATCCTTCAATGACGTGCAGCAGGTCCAACCTGCGGACAAACCCAGTGTGAATTCCGTCGAAGCGCCTACCCGGTCGCTGGGCCTGGATGATATTGCGCAGATTTTCAACGAAGAAGTGGCGCTCAACGCCCAGGCCCTGGGCCGGCGCGCGATTGGCGTTAAAGTGTCGCCTGTCGCAGAACTCGCGCAGCTATATGAACAACTGGGTCACCCCGGCCAAGCCACTCTGGAAACCGTTGTTCGTCGGCTTCGCTTCGAGCTGCTGCGCAAGCCCACTGTCGAAAAACTGGTAAGCCTCGCCGGCAGTGACCCGGCGCGTGCCTTCGTGGTGCTTCAATTCATCGCAAACGAAGCGCAAACCAGTGGGCTCACGGTAGAAGAGGGCCTGGCGCGCGGGGCCTTGAGAGCGCTGAAGCAGGATTTCGGCGGGCACATCCAGGCAGGTCTGAATATCGCTTTGGCGTTGAAGGAGGCCAGCGCTGACCCGCAGGAACGTCAGGACGTGCGTGCGCTGTATTACGCCTCGGTGGTCGTTCGCCAATCCTTGGCGTTGATGCTGCAAACGCTGTTGAAGATGTACGGACTGACGGATTTTCCCAAAGGCGTCGACCTGATGACCCAGGCGCTGAACGGTGATATCGCGGCGCACACGCAGTCGGTGCCCACGGAAAAATTGCGCCTGCTGCTCAAGGGGCTGGCGCAATGTCGTGAACTGCGCTCGGTGCTGGGCAACTGTGATGCGTTGATCCGGCGTCTGAATGTCGATCTGGACGCGGTGGATTTGTTGCAGCGTTTTCTGGGGTATGCCAGCACCGGTATCGATGCGGCCGAGGTGCAAAGCCTGGCCAGTGAGTTCGGGGGGACGCTGCTTGCCGCTCGCCTGCGGTCGCTCAATGAGTTGGCCGCAGAAGTAAAAAGTCTGCCTAAGGCGTGGTGGCTTGATGCGCAATCCCAGGCGTCTGCCGTGAAAGCATTCAAGGACGTGATGGTCGAGTGGGCACGCGAAGAGCGCGGCCATCAGACGTTGCCCGGCGAGACGAGGACGTACGGGTGACATTGCTGTCATCGATCAATGGCGTGCTGCTCAAGGTAGCGCGGCGTGCCGAAGTGCTCGGCGCGGTGGTGGTCATGGCCATCGTGTTTATTTTCATTGTGCCGCTGCCCACTTGGCTGGTGGACATCCTGATCGCGTTGAACATCTGTATTTCCTGCTTGTTGATCGTGCTGGCGCTGTATTTGCCGGGGCCGTTGGCGTTCTCGTGGTTTCCATCGATCCTGCTGTTGACCACCATGTTTCGCCTGGCCCTGTCGATTGCCACCACGCGCTTGATCCTGCTGGAGCAGGACGCGGGCGACATTGTGGAAGCGTTCGGCAATTTCGTGGTCGGCGGCAACCTGGCGGTGGGGCTGGTGATCTTCATGATTCTGACCATCGTCAACTTCCTGGTGATCACCAAAGGCTCGGAGCGGGTCGCCGAAGTGGCTGCCCGCTTCAGCCTGGATGCGATGCCGGGCAAGCAGATGTCGATCGACAGTGACCTGCGCGCCGGGTTGATCGATGGTGTGCAGGCTCGGGACAAGCGTGAACAGCTGTCGCGCGAAAGCCAGCTGTTCGGGGCCATGGACGGCGCCATGAAGTTCGTCAAGGGCGATGCCATTGCCGGTTTGATCATCGTGGTCATCAACCTGCTGGGGGGCTTCTCGACCGGTATGTTCCAGCACGGGATGAGCGCGGGTGAGTCGATGGCGCTGTATTCGGTACTGACCATCGGCGACGGCCTGATCGCGCAGATTCCCGCGCTGCTGATCTCCCTGACGGCCGGCATGATCATTACCCGAGTGGCGCCGGACGGGCGCAAGGGCATCAGCAACATGGGCGCCGAAATTGCCCGGCAGATGACCAGCGAACCCAAGAGCTGGATGATCGCGTCGGTGGGCATGCTGGCCTTTGCCACGCTTCCGGGCATGCCGACGCTGGTGTTCATTCTGATTTCGCTGATGACCGGTGCCCTGGGCTACTACCTCATGCGCCAGCGTCAGCGTGAGGACTCACCGGCGGCGCCGGACGAGAAAGCGGTCCCTCCAGAACAGAACGGTAATGAAGACCTGCGTGGCTTCGACCCGTCTCGGCCGTATCTGCTGCAGTTCAACCCCAAGTTGTACAACACGCCTGAAGTCATCGACATCGTGCATAAGATTCGTCAGGCCCGAAATGCGCTGGTCGCCAATATCGGTTTGACGCTGCCGCCGTTCGAAGCTGAGTTCAGTGAGTCGCTGGCTGTCGATGAGATGCGCTTTTGCGTGCATGAAGTACCGGTGGTGACAGCAACCCTCAGCGACCGGGTGGCGGTCGAGTACGCCGGCTTGGCGCAGCCCCCGGACAGAGGGGAGAGAGGGCTGCCTGAGCGGGACGAAGCGCACTGGTGGTGGCTCGACCCGGATGATCCGTTGCTTGGTGACCCCGAGGTTGAACATTTCACTGCCCAGAGCCTGATCATCGAACGCATGAAGCGGGCGATGTTGCTGAGCGGGCCGCGGTTTCTCGGTATTCAGGAAAGCAAGTCGATCCTCAGTTGGCTTGAACACAACCAGCCGGAGCTGGTGCAGGAACTGCAGCGCATCATGCCGCTTTCGCGCTTTTCGTCGGTGCTGCAGCGCCTGGCGGGTGAGGGCGTGCCATTGCGCGCCGTGCGCTTGATCGTCGAGTCATTGATCGAGTACGGCCAGCATGAGCGCGAACCGGACGCCCTGGCCGATTACGCACGCATTGCCCTCAAGTCCCAGATCTATCACCAGTACAGCGAGGCTGATGGCCTGCACGCCTGGTTACTGTCGCCCCAGACCGAAAACACCCTGCGCGAAGCGTTGCGCCAGACCCAGAGCGGAGTGTTTTTCGCCCTCGATAACGATAGCAGTGCGGCGTTGGTCGGGCTGCTCAACCAGGCCTTTGTGCTACGGCCGAAAACCAAGAGCGTGCTGTTGGTGGCTCAGGATCTGCGCAGCCCGCTGCGCGCCCTTTTGCTGGATGAGTTCAACCACGTGCCGGTGATGTCTTTCGCTGAGCTGGGGAGTAGTTCCAAGGTCAAGGTGTTGGGCCGTTTCGACCTGGGGCAGGACGCGCCGATGCGTGGGGCGGCGGCATGAGCGCCTTATTCTTATGCGGATCGAGGGTGGCCCCATGATGTTCGAGCTGCGGGTGTTGGATGGTTTGCATCAGGGCGCCGCGCTGCCGTTGTTTGGTGAGCAGTGGAGCCTGGGTGCCAACCCGGACGCTGATCTGCTGTTGAACGATCCCGGGGTTGCCGAGCATCACGCACGCTTGCACTTGGCCGATGGCTGTTGGTCGGTACAGGCCGAGGCAGGGCTGCTTAAAGACAGCAATGGGCAAGTGTTGGCGCAAATCGGCGAGCTTGCGCTGAACATGGTCTTTTCGATCGGCTCCGTTCGCTTGTGCGTCAGCCCTGCCGATCAGCCTTGGCCACCGGTACCCGTGCTTGCAGCACCCGCTCCTGAGGCTGCGGGCCAGGCGCCGCTCACGTTGAAACTGTCATCGATCCCATCGTCCCAGCAAAAACGTTTGCTTAGTCTGGTGCTTGCGTTCGCCGTGCTCATTGCAGCAGCCGGCATTATCTTCAGTGGAGAGCGCAAGGCGCAGGCATCGCTGATGCCGCCAGTGATTCAAAAGCCCGAACTGGGCTCGCCGTTCGAGGTGCGCCAGCAGCTGTTGAAGATGCTCAGCGAGCGGGAGTTGACCTCACGGGTCAGCCTGCAGGTTATCAATGGCCAGATTTCCCTGACCGGTGATGTTTCCCAGGAGGACGCGGATCTGGTTGCGCGCATGCTCGACCGATTTGCCGGGCAGTTCGAAACGGCTGTGCCGGTGATCAGCCGCGTACGCACGCGCGACGGCGCATTGCCGTTCAAGATCGTACAGATCGTCAGCGGCCCGAACGGCCATGTTGTGCTGGACGAGGGTACCCGGCTGTTCGTGGGCGACGAAGTGAATGGTTTGCGCCTGGTGCTGATCAATAACAGCAAAGTGGTGTTCGACGGGGCGCAGCGCTATGAGGTGCGTTGGTGAGCGGCTCGTTGCAAGAGCGCCTGGAGGCCTGGCAACGCCGACAATTGGCGACGTTGGACGGCTTTGCGCCGGTCACAATGCGCGGTCGCATCCAGCGCGTCAACGGCATGCTGATGCAGTGCCGGCTGCCCCAGGCACGCATTGGCGATCTGTGCCAGGTTGAAAAGCAACCTGGCGATTACATGCTTGCCGAAATTATTGGCTTCGATCAACAGGACGCGGTGCTCAGTGCCCTGGGCAATCTGGAAGGCGTGAGCGTGGGCGCCGGCGTAGAGCGCCTTGGCGTGCCGCACAGGGTTCGCGTGGGGGATGATTTGCTGGGCCAGGTGCTGGACGGCTTTGGCCGGCCGATTGCCGGCAACGGGCCCAGTGCGTTCGCCGAAGCGGATACGCCCGATGCGACCCCCGTACTGTGCGAGGCGCCGTTACCCACGGAGCGGCCGCGGATCAACCGCGCTCTGGCTACCGGTGTGCGTTCGATCGACGGCCTGATGACGCTGGGTGAAGGCCAGCGCGTCGGGCTGTTTGCGGGCGCAGGCTGTGGCAAGACCACCTTGTTGGCCGAGATCGCCCGGAACGTGGAGTGCGATGTGATCGTATTCGGTTTGATCGGCGAACGGGGTCGTGAGTTACGCGAGTTTCTTGACCATGAACTGGATGACCAGCTGCGTGCCAAGGCGGTGCTGGTGTGCTCCACCTCCGACCGTTCCAGCATGGAACGCGCCCGCGCGGCATTTACCGCGACGGCGCTCGCCGAGGGGTTTCGGCGCAAGGGCCTGCGTGTGCTGTTACTGATCGATTCGCTGACGCGTTTTGCGCGGGCGCAGCGTGAGATCGGCCTGGCTGCGGGCGAGCCGCTGGGGCGTGGTGGTCTGCCACCTTCGGTGTACAGCCTGTTGCCGCGCCTGGTGGAGCGCGCCGGGTTGACGCGTGAGGGCGTGATCACCGCGATCTACACGGTGCTGATCGAGCAGGACTCGATGAATGACCCGGTAGCCGATGAAGTTCGCTCGCTGCTGGACGGCCACATCGTGCTGTCACGCAAGCTGGCCGAGCGTGGCCATTACCCGGCCGTTGATGTGCTGGCCAGCCTGTCGCGGATTCTGACCAATGTCGCCGAGCCTCGGCATATCCACGCCGGTACCGCACTGCGGCGGCTGTTATCGGCCTATCAGCAGATCGAACTGATGCTCAAGCTGGGCGAGTACCAGGCGGGCAACGATGCCCTGACCGATATGGCGGTGGACAGCCGCCAGGCGGTGGATAGCTTCCTGCGCCAGGACTTGCGTGAGCCCTGCGCGATCGACACGACCATGGCCCAACTGACGGAGCTGACTGCCTATGTCCCATTCTGAATCGTTGCCGAGTGAGATCGAAACCTTGCGGCGTTTGCGTCGATACCGCGCCGATCGTGCCGAGCGTGCGCTGCGCGAGGCCAAGCGATCCCAGCAAGCGCTGGTGGTGCATATCCAGCAAGCGCAAGACCTGCTTGAGCACACCCGCCAGGAAGAGGCTCGGCAATGCGCACAACTGTTGAGCGAACACCAGGGGCAGGTCGTGAGCTTCCAGGCGCTGAAGTCCTGGAACCGCAAGGAACAAAGCCTGTCTGCGGGCACCCGGCGTGAAGAAGGCCAGTTGCAACAGCTGCAAGGGCAGCAGGAACAGCGTGAAGTAGAGGTAGGTATGGCGCAGAAGCACGTCTCCGCGTGCCTGCGCCAAGTCGAAAAACTCCAGGAACTGGCCAATTTACTCACGCAGGAATCGATATGACGTCCATTTCAGCCAACACGCCTGAACGCCACCGTCGACGTGATTCTCGCGAAGACCGTGTCCACGAGGTGGGCGCTCCTGTGCCTTGGGAGCAACGGCAGCTCTTTACCCGGTTGTTCGGTGATGACGAACAGGGTTCGGGCCGCAGCGCCTCACAGGCCGGCACCAAGGCATCCGGCGATCTCGCCATGGTCGAGGCGTTGACCGAGCAGTTGGTGCCTCGGCTGCAAAGCGTTTCAACGTGGCCGCTGACGGTGGCCATGTACTTGCCACGTCTGGGGCGGATCAACGCGCGTATTCGACGGGAAAGGGTTGGATGGAACATCGAGCTTGAGGCACAGCAGAAAGCGACGACGAGCTGGCTCTGCGGCGTACGGCACCAATGTGAGCATAGGCTCGCCGCAAGCCTGGCATTGCCGGTGGAGCTGTGCGTGGCGAATTCGGCACCGGCATGATGCTGCCATCTCTGGCCTTGCCCAGTGTCAGGGCCGATGCAGTGGCTGCTCGGCGGCGGCTGGGACGCGGGTTGCGTCTACCGTTCCAGGTTGCCGAGCAGCGTGGTGAATTGCGCCTCGAGCCTGGCACTGAGCCGTTTGGCGTTCAATCGTTGTGCTTCGAAACCGCCTGTGGGGTATTGGCGCTCAGCGAGCCAGGGCCGCAATTGAGCTTGATGGGCGAGTGCCCGGTGACATTGGCCCAGGCCGGCAACGATCCGGACTCCTGGTTCTGGGCCTTGCTTCAGCACTACCTGAGCCCGCAGATAAGTGCCCTGTTCGGGTACGTGCGGCTTCTGGACACCGACCGCCCCACGGGGTTCGGTTGCCGGCTCAGCGTGAGCCTGGGAGCGTCGCGGGTGGTGGGCTATGTGTGGCTGGCGCCTGACAGTTTTTGCTCGCGTTGTGCGAGGCCGCCCCATGGTGCTCTATCGCAGCCCCGCTGCCAGCGCGGTTCCAACTGGCGGTTGCCGTCACCCTGGGGCGCATGCGCCTGACCATTGCACAAGTGCGCGGCCTGCGCGCCGGTGATGTGCTGGTTCCCGAACTCGCGCTTTTTCAGGCGCAGGGCAGCGGGTATGTCCAGGTGGGCAGGCACCGGCTGCGGGGCGTTATTGACGATGAAAACGGGACTATGTGCCTGACTCTTTCTTCTATCGAGGACACGTCTGTGGACGACAATTTTGCAGCGCATGCCTACTCCGAGGATGCGCAGGATGAGCCGGTGGTGGATATCTTTGGCCACGAGCCCTTTGACGAGTTGAGCATGGCGCTGAACGTTCGCTGCGGCACACTGAACCTCACGCTGGGCGAATTGCGCAATCTGGGGCCAGGCTCGGTGCTGGGCATTGCTGGTTACGCGCCTGGCCTGGCAGGCCTGTACTACGGCGATCGGCCGATTGGGCAGGGGCAGTTGGTGGAAGTCGACGGCCGCCTGGGCTTGCAGCTGTCGCGCGTGCTTTTCGGTCGATGATACTTCAGGGGCTGGACCCCCTCGTTCTGGCACTGTTCCTTGCCACGCTGACGCTGATGCCCATGCTGTTGATCATCTGCACATCGTTTTTGAAGATCGTGATTGTGCTGATGATTACCCGCAATGCCATCGGCGTGCAGCAGGTGCCGCCAAGCATGGCTATCAACGGCATCGCATTGGCCGCGACGCTGTTTATCATGGCGCCGGTGGGCTACCAGATCGCAGAAAGCCTCAAGGTTTCTCCGCTGGACACGAGCAATGTGCAGACGGTGCTGCAGACGGGCGCAGAGGCCATCAAGCCGTTGCGTGCATTCATGCTGCGCAATGTCGACCCAGACGTGCTCACCCACCTGTTGGAGAATACCCACCGCCTCTGGCCCGCGCAGATGGCCCAGGAGGTCCAGCGTGAAGATCTGATCCTGCTGGTTCCTGCCTATGTGTTGTCGCAACTGCAGGCGGGGTTCGAGATCGGCTTCCTGATCTACATCCCCTTTATCGTGATTGACCTGATTGTCTCCAACCTCTTATTAGCGCTGGGCATGCAGATGGTTTCACCCATGACCATTTCCCTGCCGCTCAAATTGCTGCTGTTTGTGATGGTGTCCGGCTGGTCGCGGCTGCTCGACAGCCTGTTCCTTTCTTATCTCTGAGCCGACCATGGACCCGATCGTATTGTTCAAGCAGGGCATGTTGCTGGTAGTGGTACTGACCGCACCACCGCTGATCGTGGCCGTAGTGGTGGGCGTGCTGACCTCGCTGATCCAGGCGCTGATGCAGGTGCAGGACCAGACGCTGCCGTTCGGCATCAAACTGGTGGCGGTGGGAATCACGCTGATCATGACCGGACGCTGGATCGGCGTGGAGTTGATCCAGTTGATCAACCTGACGTTCGACATGATCGGCCGCTCGGCCCTCCACTGAGGTTGCTTTTGTGCTGTTGTATCTTGAGTTCCTGCCCAGTCTGGTGATCGCCATGGCGCGCATCTATCCCTGCGCGTTACTGGTCGCGGCCTTCAGTTTTCAACATATTCGTGGCATGCCCCGGCACACGATCGTGATGGTCATTGCGCTGATCCCCGCGCCAGGCATCCATGGCGCATTGGCGGGGCTGGATTACTCGGCGCTCATGCTCGCCGCCCTGGCGCTCAAGGAGGCGGCCCTTGGGGTGTTGCTGGGCGTGTTGCTGTCGATGCCGTTCTGGATGTTCGAGTCGGTGGGCGCGCTGCTGGATAACCAGCGAGGCGCGTTGGCAGGAGGCCAGCTCAACCCATCGCTGGGCCCGGATGCGACGCCCATCGGGCACATGCTCAAGCAGCTGGCGATTTTTCTGTTGATGATCAGCCTGGGGCTTGGCGCGCTGACCCAGGTGATCTGGGACAGTTACCTGATCTGGCCGCCGACGGTGTGGTTCCCGCTGCCGGGGCCCAATGGGTTCAGCGTATTTATTGCGCTGCTCGGGGATACGTTCATGCACATGATGCTTTACGCCGCGCCCTTCATTGCCGTGTTGCTATTACTGGAGTTCGGCATCGCGCTGCTGGGGGTCTACAGCCAGCAATTGCAGGTGAGTACGCTGGCTCCGCCAGTCAAGAGCCTGGTGGGTATTGGTGTTCTCTTGCTGTATTTTGCGTTGTTGCAAGATTTGATCGTCGGGCGCATGAGCCTGCTGGGTGACCTCAAGCATTCCCTTGGGCTGTTGTTCAAGGTAGCGATGCCATGAGTGACTCAGGAGAGAAAAAACACCCTGCCTCGGCCAAAAAGCTGCGTGACCAGCGTAAGAAAGGCCAGGTCTCCCAGAGCCAGGACGTGGGTAAGTTGCTGGTGCAGGCCGCTATCAGCGAAATCGCGCTGTATACCGCCCAACGCAGTTTGCAACGTTTCGAACAACTGATGGTGTTACCGATCTCACGGATCAATCAGCCCTTTGTGCGAGCGCTGGAAGAAGTGCTGTTCGATGGAGTGACGGTATTTTTATCGTTCGCCCTGTTGATGGTCGGGGTGGCGATTGCCACAAAGCTGATCAGCAGCTGGATGCAGATCGGCTTTCTGTTTGCCCCGGAGGCCCTCAAGCTCGATTTCAATCGGGTCAATCCCATGAGCCAGCTCAAGCAAATGTTCTCCGCCCAGTCGGTGATGAACCTGTTGATGAGCGTGGCCAAGGCGTTTCTGTTGGGGCTGATTGTGTACCTGGTGGTCTGGCCCTCTCTGGGCACCCTGATTAACCTGGCCAACAGCGATCTGCAAAGTTACCTGTTGGCGCTGATTGCGCTGTTTCGCTATCTGCTCCATGCCTGTATCGGATTGCTGCTGGTGTTGGCACTGACCGACCTGACCCTGCAAAAGTACTTCTTTGCCAAGCGCATGCGCATGACCCAGGTCGAAGTGGTCAAGGAATACAAGGACATGGAGGGTGACCCTCACGTCAAGGGGCAGCGCCGCTCGCTGGCGTACCAGTTGGCTCAGGAAGAGCCCAAGGTCAAGTTGCCCAAGCTTGAGGAGTCGGACATGTTGGTCGTCAACCCGACTCATTTTGCCGTCGCTTTGTATTATCGTCGCGGCAAGACGCCGTTGCCGCAGTTGGTGGCCAAGGGCACGGATGCACAGGCGCGCAAGCTGATCGATCGCGCCAAGGCAGCGGATGTTCCGGTCATTCAGTGCGTGTGGCTGGCCCGCACAATCTACGAGAAAAAGATCGGCGCGCCGATTCCCCGCGAGACGTTGCAAGCCGTGGCGTTGATCTACCGTACCTTGCGTGAGCTAGACGATGAAGCCAAGCGTGAAACCCTCACGTTGCCGGAGCTTGCGCAGCGCTGATCAGCGCGTAACCAGCAGGTCCAGCGCTTGTAAGTTGGCCAGAGACAGCATCCGGCTGAGGATATTGTCCAGGGACTGGCGTTCGGTAGGCAGGGCGTGCCAGATAATCAGTGAGCCCTGTTTGTCCAGATAGATATAGCAGCCGTCAAACGCCAGCGCCTGTTCAAAACGACGTTCCAGTACCCGTTCCAATTGTCCGGACTGCAGGGCCATGCTCGCGATTTGCAATGTAATACCCTTGCGGGTGCCGGCCTCGCAGGAACCGAATGTGACGCCCTGGCACAACTGCTGATGAGCGCAGCCCCCGCTCACCAGGTTGTCGATGAGCATCTGGCGCTTGAGATAAACGTCTGACGCTGCCTCCATGTTCAACGCTCCAAAGATATCGTCTGGTAGTCCGAGCGTTCGCCGGCAGGACCGGGTTCGACACGCATCTGGGGTGGCCACCAGACCACCATCTTGTCTTTGCTCGATTGTGGGCGTGAGCAGGAGTCGCCTTTGCAGGTCGGTGTGCAACCGGTAACAAGCAGTACGGCAGCCATTAGGGTGGCATGCATCAGTCGGTGGTTCATGGTGAGGTCGTCCGGGTTGGGGTGAGCAGGGAAGGGCGTGGCTCGCTCAGATGTTCATCCTTGATGACCGGACGCATGGCGATAAACACTTCAGCTTCTTCACCAGGCTTGAGCCAGGCACGCGGCCATACGGTGACCGCCAGCGTTTGTGAATTGCTGCATTCCTTCTCATCGATGCGCACATTGCGCTTGAACTGGTTGCGCAGCACCACCACCGCCACGTTGTATTGCGGGCCTGCATACCACTGGCTGCGTTCGGTATTCAGCGCCAGCAAGTCGCGGGTGCTGCACAGCGTATTCAGCCCCAGCGGCATCGGCTCGGCTTTGAACGTCTTGGGCACTTCGCCACTGACCAGGTGCGCCAGAGTGCTGGTGATGTCGCTGCGGTTAATCACCGGCTGATGGGGGGCGTAGCGCCGCGCCAGTGGCTTGAGCGCAGCCTGCAGTTCGACCTGATCGTCCTGAGGCAAATAGCGTGAAGGATCCGACTGATCGCCGATCACCCGTGGGGTCAGGATGAACAGCCGCTCACGCCGGTTATTCTGTCGTTCGGTCGAGGAGAACAGTGCCTTGCCCAGCAAAGGTATGTTCCCCAGCACGGGGACCTTGTTTTGTTTATCGGTGCTTTCGGTGACGTGGAACCCACCCACCACCAACGAACGTTTTTCTGCCATTACGGCTTGGGTGCTGACTTTGCCCCGGCGTACATCCGGGCCAATACGTTCGGGGTTGGACTCGTCAAAGTTACCGTCCTCGATGTCTATCGCCAGATGGATCTGATGGCCGCCCCGACTGGTGATCACCCGGGGAACCACCTGGAAACTGGTGCCCACGGTGATGGGCAGGATCGTCGCGTTTCTGGTGCCGGCAGTCAGGTATTGAGTACGGTTGAAGTCAATGATCGCAGGTTGGTTTTCCAGGGTCAGCACTGAGGGGTTGGATACCATGGTGGCCAGCCCACGTGATTCCAACGCGCGAATATCGGCATAAAAGCGATCACGGCGTCCGATCGATAGTTGCGACGCGGTACCGGGCGCCATGTTGACGCCGCCACGGAAGCGGCTGTTCTGAAAGCCCCACTTGATACCGAATTCATTTAATTGTGTGCGCTCGATGTCGAGGATGATCGCGTCGATTTCCACCAGCTTGCGCGCCACATCAAGTTGGCTGATCAGCTCGCGATACATCGCTTGTCGCTCCGGCAAGTCGTAAATCAGGATGG
This sequence comes from Pseudomonas sp. R5-89-07, assembly GCF_003851685.1. Taxonomy (NCBI): domain Bacteria; kingdom Pseudomonadati; phylum Pseudomonadota; class Gammaproteobacteria; order Pseudomonadales; family Pseudomonadaceae; genus Pseudomonas; species Pseudomonas sp. R5-89-07. The sequence goes on from NZ_CP027727.1 coordinate 838,008, forward strand.
CGTTATTACGCACATCCGCCTCGACGCGGATCCGGCTGGTGCCCACTGGCGCCCGAGGCGTAATCGACATGCCGGCATCCGGGGGCGCAGGGGCGCTGAGCATTTGCCCCAGCAGCGGGTTGCCCAGGCGCGCAGAGCTGGGCGTGATAGGAGCGGGCTGGGACTGGGACGGGGAGCGTTGAGCCAGGCCGGAAAGCGTCGTGGCAGAGCGCGGCTCCAACAGCCCGCGCAGCATGCTGGCGACGCCTGGAATAACGATTTTTTCGTTGCGATACTCTATTTGGCGGTCTGCGGCATTGGCGAATTTCAGTGGGAACGTCAGCACGCTCTGTTTTTCATCCGCAGAGCGACGCTGGCTGCTGAATTGCTTGATCTGTTCGATATAGCTTTTGGGGCCGGATACCAAAACAATGCCGTCCTCCGGCAACTCGCCCCAGCCGAATCGGCTATCGAGCAAGCCAATATCGGTGAGCGCCTGCTTGAGGTCGGAAACCGTCTCGGAAGAGACTTCCAGGCGCGCGGACTCCTGTTGGTCCAGTGTGCTGATAAATAAGGTGTTGTTATAGAGATACCACTGGAAGCGATGCTCAACGCCCAGTCTGTCCAGCAGTGACTGCGGCGTGTTCGCGCGAATTTTGCCGTTGACATCACCTTCCAGCAGGCCCTCGATTTGCAATTGCGTGCCGAAAGTCTGCGCGAAGTCCTCAAGCACCTCTCGTAGAGGTTTATGTTCGGCTTCATAGGCATAGGCAGTGTTTTTCCACTCAGGTGGAATGGCGGCCAGCGCGCTTTGCACTGGCGTCAGCAAACACGAGAGCAGAAGCAGGTTGTACCAAGACGTTCGTTTGGTTGGAGCGCCAGGCAAATCCTGGCGCAAGCGCTGGTGCTTGTGGTTCTTGTTATACATAGGGAGTTCTCTGGTTAATACGGCAGTGAACGTAGCGAAGTGGGCCTGTTAGGCTGGGCCGGGCGGCCCAGGCGTACGAACGTTGCACGCCATATGTCGCGTTGGTCGAGCAAGGTCTCAAGGCAGGCGAGCACGTGCGCCTCTGCCATTTCATCGCGCAGGGTTTGAATGAGCCAAAGTTCGCCACTGTCCGCTTTTCGAGCCAATGCGCCCTGGAAAACATTCAAGCTGGCGGCGCCCAAGCGCAGCCAAGTGAGTAAGGTCGCGTTATCTGAAGGTGTCGATGTCAACTGGGCGGCCATCAGAATGAAAGCGTCCTGGCGTTTCAGAGTGATCTCGTCGTCACCTTCCACTAACGTGAGTTGATGTTCGCGACGGTTTAACCAATCACGGATAAGAATTTGCATGTTATTGAAAACTTTCAATGGTTGTTTTCAGAGATTGATGCTCAATTCGTAGGTTTTCGGTAAAAAGCGCATTGGTGACGGTCATCTGCTTAGTTAAGCTATAGAACAGCTCGGCATCTTGTTCTCCTTGCATGTCTTCGATAGGAAAAGAGTCATAGCTTTTATAAGCAGAGTCGGCGTTTTTTAGTGCTTGAGAAGAGAGAGTCCTAGGTGTGCTCATACTTATTCCTCTGTTTAGCGTTGTTTGGATTGTTATTCGCCAGCGGCTAACACTTGAGTCGTTTGGAATTAGGCGATGGGCGCTATCGCTTCGCAGCGTTTAAAAAATGAAGTGAGCATAGAGTTCCAGCTAATACGAAAGTCTCCCTCGTCCGTTTTCAAAACCAGTGTTTGGGGAATAATTGTCTCGTCAGCGTGAAGTTTCCAAACAGTGGTTTTTTGATAGGCAAGATGTTGTTTTATCTCATTCATATCATGCGGGTGGCAGAGTAGGGTTGCGCTGACTTCCGGGACCTGGATCGTCAGTAATTGATTAAGAAGGGCGACCAGCCTGGCGGGCGCGACCGTCTCATCGAGCAGGCGAAGAAGCGCTTCATTGGTAATCGCACTGGCATATTGTTCGAGCTTCTCGCACATGGCTTGACGGTCACGCTCCCATCGCTTGAGCTGGGCATCGGCGCGTAGCCAAACCTCCAGCGACGCCTTTTCGCGTAGCGCTTCGCATTTTTTTTCCGTCAGGCTCAGCAGTTGTTCGGCTTGTTCATTGGCGTCCTTCAAGAGCAGCTCTGCCTGCCTCCAATTGGCAAGTTCTTCTCTTGGAATCACGCTGCGTGGGAGCCCAGGCACGTCTCTGAACAGCTCAATGACACATCGGCATAACATGGTTGATCTCTCTACCTGTTCAATCCAGGGGCTATCGGTTCGCCTGGCAATGACGTGACGCGCCAGACCACCGCCTGCCAGAGCGTGTCTAATCGGCTGCTCGCGTTCTCCAGGTACAGATGTCTCTTTTCAACTTCATTCGCGCGTTCACGGGCGAAGCGCAACCTGATGCGTTGCCAGATAGTGGGGTCGAGCCAGCTATGAAGGAGTCGCAACGGATCGTCCTCGGGAGACAGCATGGCAGGCGGGAGCGCCTTGGAAAGACGTATGCACCACTGCTGATGGTTGTCGCTCAAGGATCGGACGGCCTCGGGATTGAAGGTGTCGTGAACCAGCGATAACGCCAGGCCCAGTTGCGCATTTGACGAGAGGGCCAGGCGCAGCACCGTGGGTTGCGGAGCCGGGGGTAGACAGGCTGTTATATCCATAAGGTGGCCCGGCACCCGGCGCCCGCTCTGATAAAGCGCTTCAATCGTAGAGTACTGGCTGCCAACCCAGTCGCCATGGGCATACTTCCAGGGAAATGCCCACCATTGGGCCCAAGCCAAGTGTTCACTCACTGACAGCTCGTTGCTAGATGTCATGAGCCGTACCGCTCAATTCGCTGACGGCAAGTGGTTCAGGCACAAAACGCTGGCGTTGACGGTAGACATACACCGTGGCGCCAATAGCGGCCATCACTGCGAGCAGGAAAATGGTTACGCTGTTTCGCCATAGACCGAGATCCTCGTCGGGCACCAGGAACGGACCAAAATACACTAGGCGTTGTTGCTCCTGATAAGCGGCGGCGGGTACGAATATCACGCTGAGTTTTTGCGGATTGTCGATGGCGGTGGCCATGCCAGGGATGCTACTGGCCACTAGCCGGCGGACGCGTGCGCTGATGTTGTCGGGATCCAGGCGTGGGTCATGTTTTATGAACACTGACGCGGAGGCGGGTTGGACCGGCTCACCGGGCGCAATGCGTTCCGGCAATACCACGTGCACGCGGGCGACGATGACTCCGTCAATATTGGAAAGCGTAGCCTCAAGTTCCTGTGACAACGCATAGATGTAGCGCGCACGTTCTTCCAGGGGCGTGGAAATGACACCCTCTTTACGAAACGTATCGCCCAGCGTGGTTCTGGCCACTCTGGGCAGGCCGGCTGCCTCCAACGTGCGCACCGCGCGCCCGATGTCGCTGGTGTTGATTGTTACGACCACACCATCCTTAGCCGGAACCTTTTGTGCGCGAATATGCTTGTCTGCCAATTCCGCGATGACCTCATTAGCCTCTTGTTCTGAGAGTTGGCGGTGAAGTTCGACACGGTCGCTGCACCCATTCAATAGGAGTGCAATAACCACGAACACTGCAATAGGGGGGATAAGTTTCATGATCGCTATTGCAAGTTGGATATTTTTTCGATGCCTTGTGTGGTCTTGGCAAGGCACTTGACTAACAGCTGGGACGTCAGCTGAATATTGGATAATACACTTGGGAATTTCCTGAACTTTTCTATGTCCAGCTCTTTGTTGGTTGATTTCAGTAACATTGCCATGCGTTTCTTCGAGTCTTTCAAGGGGGCGACAGCTTCTGCCAGTACGGGAGAACTATACGCTTCGCCAGCGAACGTACTCGTCGTGGAGGCGGGGTCTAGCATTGATGTAAAGAAACAGGCGTCTCCCTGACACGTCGACGGGGCTCGCGTGATGTCGGCGGAATCGAAACCTGCATCTTCTTCGGAGAGCTTGCGGGTTATTTGCATGAGATGCCCATTGAGTTAACGGCTATATATTGGTTTTGAAGGGAGTCGCCACAACCACCCGTTGTACCGAGAGGGTTACCTCTCCGGCTGATAGGCCGGAGAGGTAAGTCGTTCTTATTGGAAACCTTTAGCAGCTTGGTTGATACCCGATATCAATTTGGCTTCAAGTTGCTTCTTGGTGGTGTAGTCGTTAATTTTTTCCCCTTGATCGAAGTTGTTTTCCGCCTGGCCTGCGCCGCCTGCGCCAGAACCGACTGAGTTTTGAGTGTTGTAATAGGCGTTTTGTGAGCCAGAATAGTTGCTGACTGGATTCATAACAGTACTCCATGTGTCGGGTTAAAATGAACGTGATGCCAGCATGACGTTGGAAGGATTTTCAGGTTTCCTTACAAATTACCGTTGGCACTGAATATGTGGCACATAAGTGCAGGGCGTTCCATATAAAATTCGATTACAGGTTTCTGGATGTTTCTGAAGCGGCAGATCGTAAAGGACTGCTTTATTCCTGATGTATTTCCAGCTGCTTCATCCGGTAGTACAACGTCCGCTTGGCCACCCCTAGCTCTACCGCAACTTTATCTACACAGTACTGATGACGACGCAACGACTCCTCAATCAGTGTTTTTTCGATTTGCTGCATGCGTGCCTTAAGGTGAGGCTGGCTATCAGTCGCGCATTGCATGGTGTCTGAAAACGGCGGCAAGCCCAGGACGAAGCGTTTTGCCGTCGACCTCAGCTCGCGCACATTGCCTCGCCAGGGATGGCACAGCAGTTGCTGCAGCAGCGCCCCCGAAGGCGGCGGTGCAGTGCAGTTGAAGCGCACCGCTTCTTCTTCGATCATTTTCAAGAACAAAGGGATGATGCGTTCGCGTTGATCTCGTAGCGCCGGAAGCTGGACGTTAATGACATTCAGACGAAAATACAGGTCGCGCCTGAAAGCGCCTTGATCAACCATTTGGAATAGCGAATGCTGGGCGGACGCGATGACACGCATGTCCACCGGGATAAATCGCGTCGAACCCAGGCGTTCCACGCCACGCGACTCCAGCACACGCAGCAGCTTGGCCTGCAGGCTCAAAGGCATGCTGTCAATTTCGTCCAGGTACAGTGTGCCCATATGCGCGGCTTCGACAGAGCCTGCCCGTGATTGTAGCGCCCCGGTATAGGCCCCGCTGTTGACACCGAACAACTGGCTTTCCGCCAGGCTTTCAGGGATGGCGGCACAGTTCAAAGCGACGAAGCTGCCCCGCCGTCCCGAAAGCCGATGAATCCGTTGCGCCAAGGTATCCTTGCCAGTGCCGGTTTCTCCCAGCAGCAAAATGTCAATGTTCAGGGTGGCTGTGCTGCACAAGATCTTTTTAATATAGGGGTCTTCAACGAGTGAAATGTCCGTTTCATTTTCCATGTGGTCGAAGGCCGACATTGAATGATTACTCCATCATTGTTATTGCTTCACTGCTGAACTAGGAGCACAGGCCTGGGTTCAGTACATCGAAGTCTATAGGAGTTGTTGCCAGTATTTAGAGTGGGTAATTACTTAAATGGCGTAGGATAAGTTTTCTTGTGACTGTGTTGAAAATGTTTTTATTGAAAAGAGTGTTTTTGAATAGGAGTTTTCTGCACACGTTTGGGATTGGGTTTAATGGTCTTTCTTATTAAGGCGAGTCATACAGATGCCCACAAAAAAGCCGATGCAAATGCATCGGCTTTTTTTCGGTATCAACCGCAGGTAACTCTTACACGTTGAAGCGGAAGTGCATCACATCGCCATCCTTGACGATGTATTCCTTGCCTTCCAGGCGCCATTTACCGGCTTCCTTGGCACCGGCTTCACCCTTGTACTGAATGAAGTCGTTGTAAGCGATCACTTCCGCACGGATAAAACCTTTTTCAAAGTCGGTGTGGATCACACCAGCGGCCTGCGGCGCGGTGGCGCCGACTTTGACGGTCCAGGCACGTACTTCTTCGACACCGGCGGTGAAGTAAGTCTGCAGGTGCAGCATTTCGTAGCCGGCGCGGATCACACGGTTCAGGCCAGGCTCTTCCAGGCCCAGGGCCTCGAGGAACATGTCCTTTTCTTCGCCGTCATCCAGTTCGGCGATTTCCGCTTCGATCTTGTTGCACACGGGGACTACGATCGCGCCTTCTTCGTCGGCGATGGCCTTGACCACGTCCAGCAAAGGGTTGTTCTCGAAGCCGTCTTCAGCGACGTTGGCGATGTACATCACAGGCTTGGTGGTGAGCAGGTGGAAGCCCTTGATCACGGCTTTTTCGTCGGTGCTCATGTTCTTCATCAGGCTGCGCGCAGGCTTGCCTTCGGTGAAGTGCGCGATCAACTGCTCCAGCAGGCCTTTCTGGACCACTGCGTCCTTGTCACCGCCCTTGGCGTTGCGCGCGACTTTCTGCAGCTGCTTCTCGCAGCTGTCGAGGTCGGCGAAGATCAGTTCCAGGTCAATGATCTCGATGTCACGCTTGGGGTCAACGCTGTTGGAAACGTGAATCACGTTCTCATCTTCAAAGCAGCGGACTACGTGGGCGATGGCATCGGTTTCACGGATGTTGGCGAGGAACTTGTTGCCCAGGCCTTCACCTTTCGAGGCGCCGGCGACCAGGCCGGCGATGTCGACGAATTCCATGGTGGTCGGCAGGATGCGCTTGGGATTGACGATGGCCGCCAATGCCGCCAGACGTGGGTCAGGCATGGCCACGATGCCGCTGTTGGGCTCGATGGTGCAGAAGGGGAAGTTCTCCGCCGCAATACCGGACTTGGTCAGGGCGTTGAACAGGGTGGATTTGCCGACGTTGGGCAGGCCGACGATGCCGCAATTGAATCCCATGGTGTTTCCCCTCGGTAAAAGTCAGGCCTTCTGGCTGTGCAGGTTTTTCATCGCACGGTTCCATTCACCGGCGAAGATATCCGGCAGCACGCCGAGGGCAAAATCGATGCTGGCATCGAGCTTTTCCTGTTCGGCGCGTGGCGCACGACCCAGGACGAAATTTGAAACCATACTGGCAACGCCTGGGTGGCCAATGCCGAGCCGCAGGCGGTAGAAGTTATTCTGATTACCCAGCTGCGCGATGATGTCGCGCAGGCCATTGTGGCCGCCATGCCCGCCGCCCAACTTGAGTTTGGCAACGCCGGGTGGCAAGTCCAGTTCGTCATGGGCCACCAGGATTTCTTCGGGCTTGATCCGGAAGAAGCCTGCAAGCGCCGCCACAGCTTGGCCGCTGCGGTTCATGTAGGTGGTGGGAATCAGTAGACGAACATCCTGACCCTGGTGCGAGAAACGCCCGGTCAGGCCAAAATATTTGCGATCGGCCACGAGATTGATGCCTTGGGCGTGGGCGATGCGCTCAACAAAAAGGGCCCCCGCGTTATGCCGGGTCTGTTCGTATTCGGCGCCTGGATTTCCCAGGCCAACGATCAGTTTAATGGCAGTCACGACAGGGGCCCTTCCTTTGGAGTTGTGGATAAGATCGCCAGACCGCAGTGCGGCGAAAGTGAACGACACTACATCATTTACTCAAGAGTAAACGCCGCGTTATCGCCCGCTTTCTCGCTACGTTTCGGTCCGCGATGTTTCCTCAAGCTCCGGCAATACAGAGTGGATTACTCTGCAGCGCCTTCTTCAGCTTCTGGAGCAACGCGTGGAGCGTGAACGTTGGCAACTGCTTTGTCATCACCGTGAGCCAGTGCAACAAACTCAACGCCTTTAGGAGCCTTGAGGTCGGACAGGTGAACGATGGCGCCGATTTCCAGAGCCGACAGGTCGACTTCGATGAACTCAGGCAGGTCTTTCGGCAGGCAGGTCACTTCGATTTCGTTCAGGACGTGCGAGATTTCGCCGCCTTTCTTGACCGGAGCTTCTTCACCAACAAAGTGCACAGGCACGATAGCGGTCAGTTTCTGGCCAGCTACAACGCGAACGAAGTCAGCGTGCATGATGAACTGCTTGGAAGGGTGACGCTGCATTGCTTTAACGATTACGTTCTGCTTGGCGCCATCGACGTTCAGCTCGATAACGTGGCTGTAGGCCGCTTCGTTTTCGAACAGCTTGGCGATTTCCTTGGCCAGAATGGTCACGGATTCAGCAGGCTTGTTACCACCGTAGACAACGGCTGGGATGTTGGCGGCGTGACGCAGGCGGCGGCTCGCACCTTTCCCCAGGTCAGTACGCGCTTGGGCGTTCAGAGTAAAATCGTTCATGTTGTATCTCCAAAATAGCCATCATCGAGGGGCGTTTGCGACCAGCGCCGAACTCGACATGGGCAAAAAAGCCCCGCCCCAGCGGAATGCTGGGGCGGGGCGCTTTTCGTCAGCTAAATGCTCCGAAGGTTTGACCCTTAGCGGAACATCGCGCTGATCGATTCTTCGTTGCTGATGCGGCGAACCGCTTCGGCAACTACCGGTGCGATATCCAGTTGACGGATACGCGAACAGGCTTGAGCTGCAGCGGACAACGGGATGGTGTTGGTCACCACCAGTTCGTCCAGCATGGAGTTCTCGATGTTCTCGATCGCTCGGCCCGACAGCACAGGGTGTGTGCAGTAGGCGAAGACTTTTGCGGCACCGTGCTCTTTCAAGGCTTTCGCCGCGTGGCACAGGGTGCCGGCGGTGTCGACCATGTCATCAACCAGAATACAGGTACGCCCTTCGACATCACCGATGATATGCATCACTTCAGAGTGATTGGCTTTCTCGCGGCGTTTGTCGATGATACCGAGGTCCACGCCCAGGGATTTGGCAACAGCCCGTGCACGCACGACGCCACCAATGTCCGGGGACACGATCATCAGGTTTTCAAAGCGCTGGTCTTCGATGTCATCCACCAGAACGGGGGAGCCGTAGATGTTATCTACCGGAATATCGAAGAACCCCTGGATTTGGTCAGCGTGCAGGTCAACCGTGAGAACACGGTCGATACCTACCACGGTCAGCATGTCAGCAACGACTTTCGCGCTGATAGCCACACGTGCGGAGCGCGGACGGCGATCCTGACGGGCATAACCAAAGTAAGGGATTACAGCTGTGATTCGAGTCGCTGAGGAGCGGCGGAAGGCATCAGCCATCACGACGAGTTCCATCAGGTTATCGTTGGTCGGAGCGCAGGTCGGCTGAATAATGAATACGTCTTTACCGCGAACGTTTTCATTGATCTCGGCTGTAATTTCGCCGTCGGAGAATTTACCGACAGAGATGTCACCGAGAGGGATATGCAGCTGACGTACGACACGTCGAGCCAGATCGGGGTTGGCATTCCCCGTAAAGACCATCATCTTGGACACGCGCAGTACCTAGAGGCTGAGGGTAACCTGGATGAGTATTAGAAAATGGCAGGGGCGGCTGGATTCGAACCAACGCATGGCAGGATCAAAACCTGCTGCCTTACCGCTTGGCGACGCCCCTGTATCTGTTGCAACGAGTGCCTAACACTCGATTCCTTTTAGAGCAGACTTTGCAGCTTGCGATGCAACATCGAAACGTTGCTTCCCTTTGCTACAAACCCTGTAAGGGTCTCTGTAAGAAGGGCCGAGACTTTATCAGCTTCAGCTTTGCTTGGGAAGCCCCCAAACACACAACTTCCAGTTCCGGTTAATTTTGCTTCGGTAAATTTACCTAACAAATTCAAAGCGTTACGTACCTCTGGATAACGCCTTGCTACAACCGGTAAGCAGTCATTTCGACTGTTTCCCTTGGGAACGGGGCGCACTTTAATGGGAGAAGAGTTACGTGTCAACAACGGATCTGAAAAAATTTCTGCTGTACTTACAGATACTTGCGGCACAAGCACGAGATACCACGGCTCTTCGGGCTCTACGGGGGTGAGTTTCTCCCCCACACCCTCAGCAAATGCGGCATGCCCACGCACGAAAACCGGGACGTCGGCACCGAGTGTGAGGCCCAGTACGGCCAGGCGATCAAGGTCCCAGCCCAGTTGCCACAAGTGGTTGAGCCCGAGCAATGTGGTGGCCGCATTCGAGCTGCCGCCACCGATGCCGCCGCCCATGGGCAGGATTTTATCGATCCAGATATCGATGCCGAGGGGGCAACCGGATTGTTGCTGAAGTTTTTTTGCGGCCTTCACGATCAGATTGCTGTCGTGGGGCACGCCATCGAATTCGGTATGCAGCTTGATCACGCCGTCGTCTCGCACGGCGAAGGTCAGTTCATCGCCGTAGTCGAGAAATTGAAACAGCGTCTGCAACTCGTGGTAGCCGTCTTCACGGCGCCCCAGGATGTGCAGCATCAGGTTGAGTTTGGCGGGGGAGGGTAGCGTGAGTTTTGTGGCGGTCACGTTATTGCCCCAATTTACGCGGTTGCCAGTCCTTGATGACGAGCGTGACGTCAAGGTCGGTGCCGTGCAGTTTGATGCGCTCGGGCAGCCAGTAACCGTTCTGTTGCACATAGCTCAGGTACTCGACCTGCCAGCCATCCTGTTCAAGGGAGGCCAGGCGACTGTCGCCGTTGAGGCTCAAGCGGCTTTTGCTGTCGGGTGCCGGCAGGCCGCGCACCCACCAGACCAGGTGCGACACGGGCAGTTTCCAGCCGATCTGCTGCTCCAGCAGCTCTTCCGGTGACGTCGCTTCGTAACGCCCCTGATTGGCCACTTCAAGGCTCACTTGCCCCGGCCGGCCGGTCAGGCGAGCCGCGCCGCGACCCAGCGGGCCGGACAGACGAATATCGTAATAGTCCTGGCGTTGCAGCCAGAACAGGGTGCCGCTGCCGGAATCCTTCGGTGCACGCACCCCGACCTTGCCCTCGATCTGCCAGCCGTCGATGCTGCTGAGGTGATCCTTGTGCTGTTGCCATTGTGCCGGGTTGCCCTGGCCTTCAACGGATTCGCGGTTGCCTATGCCCGCGCAACCGGCGAGCAGGGCGATGAAGCTGAAAACGATAACGTGGCGCAAGAACATAAGCTTATAGGGTCTCGGATCCGGTCAGGCGCTTGATGGTGCCGCGCAGGATGGGGCTTTCGGGTTGTTCCTTGAGGAATTTTTCCCAGATTTGTCGCGCTTCGCGTTGCTTGCCGTTGGCCCAGAGCACTTCGCCCAGGTGTGCGGCGACTTCCTGGTCTGGAAAGCGCTCCAGCGCCTGGCGCAGCAGGCGCTCGGCCTCGTCGAGGTTGCCCAGGCGGTAATTGACCCAGCCCAGGCTGTCGAGCACGGCCGGGTCTTCGGGGTTGAGCTTATGGGCCTGTTCGATCAGCACTTTGGCTTCGGCATAGCGCGTTGTGCGGTCGGACAAGGTGTAACCCAAGGCGTTAAGGGCCATGGCGTTGTCCGGGTCGCGCTTGATGATCAGGCGCAGGTCTTTTTCCATCTGCGCCAGGTCATTGCGTTTTTCGGCCTGCATGGCGCGGGTGTAAAGCAGGTTCAGGTCGTCGGGGTACTGCAGCAAGGCTTGCTGCAGCAATTTCCAGGCGCGTTCGCCCTGATTGTTGGCCGACAGGGTCTCGGCCTGGATCAGGTACAACTGAATCGCGTAATCCGGCTCGGCATCGCGGGCCGCGGCCAGGCGTTTCTCCGCTTCGTCGGTACGACCGTTGCTCATCAGAATATCGGCCTGGCGCAACTGGGCCGGCAGATAATCATTGCCCGGGCCGACCTGGGCGTACTCAAGCAACGCCGCCTGCGGGTCGTTACGCTCTTCAGCGATGCGGCCCAGATTCAGGTGTGCCGAGTCCACATGGCTTTCGCGCGCGACCAACTCTTCCAGGTAGCCCTTGGCCTCGTCCCAGGCCTTGGCTTCCAGGCACACCAGCGCGAGGGAATAGCGCAATTCGTCGTCGTCCGGGTATTGCTGGACCAGGTTGGCGAACTGCACTTTGGCGTCCTCCATGCGGTCCTGCTCAACCAGCATCCGCGCGTAAGTCAGGCGCAGGCGCTTGTCGTCCGGATATTTCTTGATACTTTTTTCCAGCAGCGGAATCGCTTCCTTGCCGCGGTTGAGGTTCTGCAGCAGGCGTGCGCGCAGCAGGATCGGGGCGATTTCACCGTCTTCCGGCGGGTTCTGCTCCAGCAGCTTGAGCGCGGCGTCGGCTTCATCGTCCTGCTGCAGCAGCAAAGCCTTGCCGAAAATCAGCTGGCTGTTTTTCGGATGCTTTTGCAGCAGGCGGTCGAAACTCTTCATCAGGCCATTGCGCGTGTCCTGATCGGTGTCGGCGGCGGACAGCGCAAGGAAGTCGAAATGCGTGTCGCCCTTGCCCTGCAAGACTTTCTCCATATAGACCATGGAGTCGTCATAGCGCCCGGCGCGTGCCAACTGCACAGCGGCCGCACGTTGGGCTTCGAGGTCTTCCGGGGCGTTTTTCGCCCAGATCAGCGAGGCGTCCAGCGCGGCCTGGTCGGCTCCCAGGTATTCGGCGATGCGAAACGCTCGCTCCGAGATACCGGGATCCTGGGTATTGATCGCCTGGGTCACGTAGTTATCCAAGGCAATATCGAAGCGGTTACGCTGGCCCGCGAGTTCCGCGGTCAGCAGGCTATAGACCGTTTCTTCGCTGAACGAGGAATAAACCTTGGGCTTTTCAGGGGCGGGCGTGTTGTCTTCCACCGGCGGTGTACCGTCCGGCGACACGGGGGCCATGGCCTGGCAGCCGCTGAGGAAGACAAAAGCAAGGAGCAACGCGGAAGATCTATTCATATAGGAAGAGGACGACTAACCTGCGGTCGGATCATCATGACACAAGCCTTCGGCCAAACATAACCGGGGCACTCGGAATACGACTATTGCTGCCTTTTGCCTTTGTAGGAGCGAGCTTGCTCGCGAAGAAGGTCAACGATAACGCGAAAAGCCTGGCACTCAGCGGTGTTCCTGGGTTTTTCGCGAGCAAGCTCGCTCCTACAGGGGCCTTTATAGGCACAACGTATAGGGACAATAGACGACGGTGGTTGTTCTGGATCTTTCGAAGTAGGACAATTGTCGGCTTCCCGACATCATCAGCGATAGTGAATGGCCTTTCTCGCACTCGGTATTAACCACAAGACTGCCTCGGTAGACGTACGCGAGCGCGTAGCGTTTACGCCAGAGCAGTTGGTTGAGGCCTTGCAGCAGCTCTGCCGGCTCACCGACAGCCGCGAAGCTGCAATCCTTTCGACCTGCAATCGCAGCGAGCTTTATATAGAGCAGGAGCATCTGTCTGCCGATGTTGTGCTGCGCTGGCTGGCTGATTACCATCATTTGAGCCTCGATGACCTGCGCGCCAGTGCTTATGTGCACGAAGAAGATGCGGCCGTTCGTCACATGATGCGCGTGGCGTCCGGTCTCGATTCGCTGGTGCTGGGCGAGCCGCAGATTCTTGGCCAGATGAAATCAGCCTATGCCGTGGCCCGCGAGGCCGGCACGGTCGGCCCGCTGTTGGGCCGCCTGTTCCAGGCCACCTTCAATTCCGCCAAGCAGGTGCGCACCGACACCGCCATTGGCGAGAATCCGGTTTCCGTGGCGTTTGCCGCCGTCAGCCTGGCCAAGCAGATCTTCAGCGACTTGCAGCGCAGCCAGGCGTTGCTGATCGGTGCCGGTGAAACCATTACCCTGGTTGCGCGGCACCTGCACGACCTGGGCGTGAAGCGTATCGTGGTGGCCAACCGTACGCTTGAGCGCGCGAGCACCCTGGCCGAGCAGTTCGGCGCGCATGCCGTGCTGCTGTCGGACATTCCTGCCGAGCTGGTGCGCAGCGACATCGTCATCAGCTCCACCGCCAGCCAGTTGCCGATCCTCGGCAAAGGCGCGGTCGAGAGTGCGCTGAAGCTGCGCAAGCACAAGCCGATCTTCATGGTGGACATTGCTGTTCCCCGAGATATCGAGCCTGAAGTCGGCGAGTTGGACGACGTTTACCTCTACAGCGTCGATGATCTGCATGAAGTGGTCGCCGAAAACCTCAAGAGTCGCCAGGGCGCTGCCCAGGCCGCAGAAGAGATGGTCAGCACCGGCGCTGAAGACTTCATGGTGCGCCTGCGCGAACTGGCGGCGGTGGATGTGCTCAAGGCGTATCGTCAGCAGGGCGAACGCCTGCGCGATGAGGAGCTGATCAAGGCCCAGCGGCTGCTGGCCAATGGCAGCAGCGCCGAAGAAGTGCTGATGCAGCTGGCCCGTGGCCTGACCAACAAACTGCTGCATGCTCCCAGCGTACAACTGAAAAAATTGACTGCCGAAGGCCGCCTCGATGCGCTGGCCATGGCTCAGGAACTCTTTGCCCTCGGTGAGGGCGCGTCAGATAGCTCTTCGGATAAAAAACCGCAATGAAAGCGTCACTGCTCAATAAGCTGGATGTGCTCCAGGACCGTTTCGAAGAACTGACCGCCTTGCTCGGCGATGGCGAGATCATCTCCGATCAGACCAAGTTCCGCGCCTATTCCAAGGAATACGCCGAAGTCGAGCCCATCGTGGCCACCTACAAGAATCTGCTCAAAGTGCAGGCCGACCTCGAAGGCGCCCAGGCGCTGCTCAAGGACAGCGACCCCGACATGCGCGAAATGGCCGTGGAAGAGGTTCGCGAGGCCAAGGAAAAGCTCGTCGAGCTGGAAGGCGACCTGCAACGCATGTTGCTGCCCAAAGACCCTAACGACGGACGCAACGTGTTCCTCGAAATTCGCGCCGGCACCGGTGGCGACGAGGCGGCGATCTTCTCCGGCGACCTGTTCCGCATGTACTCGCGCTATGCCGAGCGTCGCGGCTGGCGCGTGGAAATCCTGTCCGAGAATGAAGGCGAGCACGGCGGCTATAAAGAAGTCATCGCGCGGGTCGAGGGCGATAACGTCTACGGCAAGCTGAAGTTCGAATCCGGCGTGCATCGCGTTCAGCGTGTGCCGGCGACCGAGTCCCAGGGCCGTATCCATACGTCGGCGTGTACCGTGGCGGTGTTGCCCGAGCCGGACGAGCAGGAAGCGATCGAGATCAACCCGGCGGACTTGCGCGTCGACACTTACCGCTCGTCGGGCGCGGGCGGCCAGCACGTCAACAAGACCGACTCGGCGATCCGGATCACCCACTTGCCGTCGGGCATCGTGGTGGAGTGCCAGGAAGAACGTTCCCAGCACAAGAACCGTGCACGGGCGATGTCCTGGCTGTCGGCCAAGCTCAATGACCAGCAGACCAGCGCCGCCGCCAACGCGATTGCCAGTGAGCGCAAGCTGCTGGTGGGGTCGGGCGACCGCTCCGAGCGCATCCGCACCTACAACTTTGCCCAGGGCCGGGTCACCGACCACCGGGTCAACCTCACCCTGTATTCCCTCGATGAAATTCTCGCCGGTGGCGTTGATGCGGTGATCGAGCCGCTGCTCGCCGAATACCAGGCCGATCAATTGGCGGCGATAGGTGAATAAAAAATGACCATCATTGCCAGCCTGTTGCGTGCCGCTGACCTGCCCGACTCGCCCACCGCGCGCCTGGATGCCGAACTGCTGCTGGCCGCTGCCCTGGGCAAGTCCCGCAGTTACTTGCACACCTGGCCGGAAAAAATCGTCAGCAGCGAGCATGCGCTGACGTTTGCCGGGTACCTGCAACGCCGTCGCGGCGGTGAGCCGGTGGCTTATATCCTCGGCCAGCAAGGCTTCTGGAAGCTGGACCTGGAGGTCGCGCCGCACACGCTGATTCCGCGTCCGGATACCGAGTTGCTGGTGGAAGCCGCTCTGGAACTGTTGCCCGCCACGCCCGCCACGGTCCTGGACCTGGGCACCGGCAGCGGAGCTATCGCTTTGGCCCTGGCCAGTGAACGCCCGATGTGGAAGGTCACCGCCGTCGATCGCGTGCTGGAAGCCGTGGCCCTGGCCGAGCGCAACCGCCAGCGGCTGCACCTCAATAACGCGGTGGTGCTCAACAGTCATTGGTTCAGCGCGCTGCAAGGCGATACCTATGACCTGATCATCAGCAACCCGCCGTATATCGCCGCCAACGATCCCCACCTGGCCGCGGGCGACGTGCGCTTCGAACCGTCCAGTGCCCTGGTGGCCGGCCATGACGGGCTGGACGACCTGCGCCTGATCATCAAACAGGCCCCGGCCCATTTGCAGGCCGGTGGCCGTCTGTTGCTGGAGCATGGTTACGACCAGGCCCCGGCCGTGCGCGACCTGCTGCTCAGTGAAGGCTTTGACGAGGTGCACAGCCGCATCGACCTCGGCGGCCATGAACGCATCACCTTGGGACGCCGCCCGTGCTGACCGACCACGAACTGTTGCGCTACAGCCGGCAGATTCTGTTGCAGCATGTGGACATCGAAGGCCAGTTGCGCTTGAAAAACAGCCGCGCGTTGATCGTCGGCCTGGGTGGGCTGGGCGCGCCGGTCGCGCTGTACCTGGCCGCTGCTGGGGTAGGCGAGTTGCACCTGGCGGATTTCGACACGGTCGACCTGACCAACCTGCAACGCCAGATCATCCACGACACCCACAGCGTCGGGCAGACGAAGGTCGATTCGGCCATGGGGCGGCTGAGCGCCATCAATCCCGAGATTTCGCTGCTCGCCCATCGCACCGCGCTGGATGCCGATTCGTTGGCATCGGCCGTCGCCGCCGTCGACGTGGTGCTCGATTGCAGCGACAACTTCTCTACCCGCGAAGCGGTCAACGCCGCCTGTGTTGCCGCCGGCAAGCCCTTGATCAGCGGCGCCGCGATTCGCCTGGAAGGGCAATTGTCGGTGTTCGACCCGCGTCGCCCCGACAGCCCGTGCTACCACTGCTTGTATGGGCATGGCAGCGACACCGAACTGACCTGCAGCGAAGCCGGCGTGGTCGGCCCTTTGGTAGGGCTGGTCGGCAGCCTGCAAGCGTTGGAAGCCTTGAAGCTGTTGGCCGGTTTTGGTGAGCCGCTGGTTGGGCGCTTGTTGCTGGTCGACGCGTTGACCTCGCGGTTTCGTGAGTTGCGCGTCAAGCGCGATCCGGGCTGCAGCGTATGCGGGACGCAACATGGTTGAGAACGCGCCCATCGGTGTGTTCGATTCCGGTGTCGGCGGCTTGTCGGTGCTG
Organism: Pseudomonas sp. R5-89-07; assembly: GCF_003851685.1. Taxonomy (NCBI): domain Bacteria; kingdom Pseudomonadati; phylum Pseudomonadota; class Gammaproteobacteria; order Pseudomonadales; family Pseudomonadaceae; genus Pseudomonas; species Pseudomonas sp. R5-89-07. The sequence continues at coordinate 854,906 of NZ_CP027727.1, forward strand.
GATGAAATCCAGCAGCTGTTACCCCACGAATCGCTGCTCTACGTGGCCGATTGCGGGCATATTCCCTACGGCGAGAAAACCCCGGCCTTCATCCGTGAGCGCTCGCGGCGGGTCGCCGAGTTCTTTCGCGAACAGGGGGCCAAGGCGTTTGTGATTGCCTGTAACACCGCGACGGTCGCCGCCGTGGCCGATTTGCGCCAGGACTACCCCGAATGGCCCTTGGTCGGCATGGAACCCGCGGTAAAGCCGGCAGCGGCGGCGACGCGCAGCGGCGTGGTCGGCGTGCTGGCCACCACCGGCACCCTGCAAAGCGCCAAGTTCGCCGCCTTGCTCGACCGCTTTGCCACCGACGTGCGGGTGATTACCCAACCGTGTCCGGGCCTGGTGGAACTCATTGAAACCGGCGATCTGAACAGCCGGGCCCTGTGCCAGTTATTGCAGGGTTATATCGAACCGCTGCTCAGCGCCGGTTGCGACACCATCATCCTCGGCTGTACCCATTACCCTTTCCTCAAGCCACTTTTGGCGCAGATGCTACCGCCGAGCATCATCCTGATCGACACCGGCGCCGCCGTCGCACGCCAGCTCAAGCGTTTGCTGGGCGAGCGCGACTTGCTGGCCAGCGGCGCACCCGTGCCTGCGCAGTTCTGGACCAGCGGCGATGTGTACCACCTCAGAAATATCCTACCGACACTTTGGAAACATCCTGGAGTTGTGCGAAGCTTCGGCTCGTGAAAATTTCGTGAAATCTCGCTGAACTTCTGACTCTACGCCAGCTTCTATAGCGAGATAGCCTGTAAATAACCAACAACTTCGTTCGCAAAGGTAGTTTCTATGAAGCGCTTGTTCTGTATGGCTGCTATTGCGGCTGTGATGGTGGGACACTCTATTACCACCCAGGCCGCTGGCCTGGAGTTCGGGCTGGGCAGCACCAGCGACTCGACGCTGACCTACCGCCTGGGCCTGACCTCGGATTGGGATAAAAGCTGGGTGCAAAGCAACGTCGGTCGCCTGACGGGCTACTGGAGCGGCGCTTACACCTATTGGGAAGGTGACGAGCGTGCAGGCGCCAGCAGCCTGTCGTTCTCGCCGGTGTTTGTGTATGAGTTCGCCGGAGAGTCGGTCAAGCCTTACATCGAGGCCGGGATCGGGGTGGCGTTGTTCTCTCGCACCAGGCTGGAAGACAACAACATCGGCCAGTCCTTTCAGTTCGAAGACCGCCTGGGTTTCGGCCTGCGGTTTGCCGGTGGACATGAAGTGGGTATTCGCGCCACGCACTATTCCAACGCCGGAATCAGCAGCAATAACGATGGGGTAGAAAGCTACTCGCTGCACTACACCATGCCGCTGTAACGTTTAAGAAACACCGAAAAACCAATGTGGGAGGGGGCAAGCCCCCTCCCACATTTGGATCTTCATGCATTTCAGTCTCAGCGGTAGACCGTGGCAATGCCTTTGCGCTCTTCCAGGCACTCCGGCGCCCCCATCTCGAACTCCCGACATATCAACGGTCGAAGCTCATAAATCGTGCACATCATCGTGTCCCGGTCCAACGCCGCACACCACCCATCGTCCAGGCGCAGCATCACTTCGCCGCCCCAGTCATCGGTATCGATATAGCGCTGCGGCACGCCGGTGTCGGTGATCAGCATCACTTCCAACTGGCAGCAGCAGGCCGCGCACGTCGAGCAGGTGACGGCGGGTTCGGTGATTTGAGTGTGAGGGATGTTGGTCATAGGCGCGCAGTGTAAGCCAAGCAGGCGAAGCGCGTATGAATGCTCGACGGGCGTCAGTGCGCCAGCCGATGCAGCCCAACGAACACCGCGGCCCAGAGTAGCCCCAGCCCGGCCATTGTCGGCCCCAGGGCATAGCCAAACTGCACATCGGCCAATTGGCTACCGGCGTAATACGATAACGGCCCACCCACGGCGCCCAGCAGGGCGGCGCGCCACCAGGGACGGGCAGTCCAGGCCAGGCAGTGGCGCAAGGTGGTGGCCAGCAATGCCCACAGCAGCATCAGCCAGAACGGAATCAACGGCCCCGGCTCGCTGAAATGGAAAACCCCCAGCGTGCGCAGCAGTGTGTCGAGCACCGTGCCCGCGAGTGTCACGCTGACGATCAGCGCACCGTCATCGGCCAGCGAAATTATCCACAGCAGGTTGACCACCAATACCGCCAGCCCCGCCAGCAACCAGGGGCCATCGCCGCCGAGCACACAGGCAAACCAGCCGCATTGGAACAGCGCCGCATTGGCCAGGGTTTTAAGCACTGAAACGCCCTAGCAACGGCGGGTTGATCGCAGCCGGCTTGGCCAGCAGTAACTGCGCGGTGCCAATCGTGCGCTCCATGAAGCCGCCCTCGCAGTAGCAAAGATAGAATTCCCACAGGCGTAGGAAGTATTCGTCGTAGCCCAGCTCGGCGAGACGGCCATGGGCGCGGCGAAAATTCTCATGCCACAGGCGCAGGGTTCGCGCGTAATGCAGGCCGAAATCTTCCATGTGCAGCAGGTTCATGTCGGTGTCACGGCACACGATCTGCAGCATGTTTTGCACGCTGGGCAGGGCGCCACCGGGGAAGATGTAGCGCTGGATGAAGTCGACGCTGTTCTTGGCTTGCTCATAGCGTTGTTCGCGGATGGTGATGGCTTGCAGCAGCATCAGGCCGTCGGGCTTGAGCAAATGTGCACACTGCTTGAAATACGTAGGCAGGAAGCGATGGCCCACCGCTTCGATCATTTCGATGGACACCAGCTTGTCATACTCACCGGTAAGGTCGCGGTAATCCTGCAGCAGCAATGTCACCTGATCCTGCAGGCCCAACGCCTCGATGCGCTTGGCGGTGTAGGCAAATTGCTCTTTGGACAAGGTGGTTGTAGTGACCTTGCAACCATAGTGCTGCGCCGCATACAGCGCCATGCTGCCCCAGCCGGTGCCGATTTCCAGCAGGTGATCGGTGGGTTTGAGCGACAGTTTCTGGCAGATGCGTTCCAGTTTATTCAGTTGCGCCTGCTCAAGAGTGTCGTCGGGGGTCAGAAACTGCGCCGCCGAATACATCATGGTCGGATCAAGGAATTCCTCGAACAGGTCGTTGCCCAGGTCGTAATGGGCCGCGATGTTTTTCTGCGAGCCTTTGCGCGTATTGCGGTTAAGCCAGTGCAGGCCCTGGGTGAACGGTCGCGCCAGACGTGCCAGGCCACCCTCCATCGCATCGAGCACGTCCAGGTTGCTGACCATCACGCGCACCACGGCGGTCAGGTCCGGGCTGCTCCAGTAGCCATGGATAAACGCTTCGCCGGCGCCGATCGAACCGTTGGCGGCCACCAGGCCCCACACTGCCGAGTCGAGGATCTGGATTTCACCCAACAGGTGCGCTTCCCGTGCGCCGTACACTTGTCGCTCGCCGTCCTCGACGATCACCAATTGGCCATGGCGCAATTGGCTGAGTTGGCGCAACACGCCCTTGCGCAACAGCGCAGCGGTCATGCCGTTGACGTTCAGGCGATTAGCCTTGACCGATAAGCTAGGGGATTTCATGGCGGCGATCCTTGGTATACCCGACTGCGGTGCTGGAGACGCCATCGGCGGCCCGGTGGGAAAAAATCGGTGAGCGTTTGAGCAACAGGCGCAGGGCCTGCCAGTAAATCGCGAGGCAGGTCTTGGCGGTCATCCACGGAAAGCGCCATAGATAACGATGCAGGCTGGCGCGGCTCAGGGCTTCCTTTTGCAGGCTCAAGGTAGCGTCGAAAACTTTATGCGCACCTTGCCAGTCGGCCATGTGCACGCCGAGTCTGGCGGCGGGCGGGCTAAAGCTCATGCGGTATTCCAGGTCGCGCGGCAAGAAGGGCGACACATGGAACGCCTTGGCCACGGCAAAATGCTGGTGCTCATCGCCAGCCAGCGCCTGGGCCGGCAGCACATAGTGATAGCGCTCGCGCCACGGTGTGTTGGTGACTTCGCACAGGATCGCCGCCAGCTGCCCATCAGCCTCGAAACAGTAGAAGAAGCTCACCGGATTGAACGCCAGGCCCCAGCTGCGGGCCTGAGTCAGCAGGCAGATCGTGCCCTGCGGCGTACGCCCGAGGGCCTTGCCGACTTCGTGGCGTACCGCATCGCTCAAACTCATGCCTTGGCGGGTGAATTGGCGCAGGTAATCCTGCTGGCGAAAGCCGAACGGCGCCAGGCGACTCGCGCCGGCCAGGGGCGAGAGCCCGAGCACGGCGTCCTGTTCGCTGAGGTCCAGGTACAGCAGGCCGATGCGATAGCGAAACGCATGGGCCTTGGGCGAAAACCGCCGATGGGCGATCCAGCCGCTGTACAGGGCGCTGTTCACAGGGTTTCCCCAAAGGCCTGTGCCACGCGCAGGGCGCTGACCACGCCGTCTTCATGGAAACCGTTGGCCCAGTAGGCGCCACAGTAGAAGGTGTTGTGTGCGCCATGCAACTCTTCCCAGCGCGCCTGCGCAGCCACCCCCGCCAGGCTGTATTGCGGATGGGCGTAGGTGTAGCGCGCGAGGATTTTCAGTGGGTTGATCATCGGCGTCTGGTTGAGGCTGACGCAAAAGGTGGTAGCGCTGTCGATGCCTTGCAGGATGTTCATGTCATAGGTGACGGCGGCCTGATGCTGTTGATGGCCGGTCAGCCGGTAGTTCCAACTGGCCCAGGCCAGCTTGCGGTCGGGCAGCAGTCGCGTGTCGGTGTGCAGCACCACGTCGTTGTCGGCATAGGGCAGGGCGCCGAGGATCTGCTGTTCGGCTTCGCTTGGGTCGGCGAGCAAGGCCAGAGCCTGGTCGCTGTGGCAGGCGAAGACCACGCGGTCGAACGCCTCGCTGCCCGCCGGGCTGTGGATAACCACGCCGTCGTCGGTGCGCTGCACCTTATGCACAGGGCAGTTGAGGCGCACCTGTTCGCGAAAGCTGCGGCTCAGCGGTTCGATATAGCTGCTGGAGCCGCCTTCGATCACGCACCATTGCGGGCGATTGCTCACCGACAGCAGGCCGTGGTTCTTGAAGAAGCGCACGAAGAACTGCAACGGAAAGCCAAGCATGTCGGCCAACGACATCGACCAGATCGCCGCGCCCATCGGCACGATGTAGTGCTGGATAAAACGCGGGCCATAACCGCCGGCGTCGAGGTAGTCGCCAAGGGTCATGTCCGCCTTGATGCGCTGCTCTTGCAGGTCCAGCGGCGCCTGGCGGTTGAAACGCAGGATATCGCGCAGCATGCCCCAGAACCCCGGCGACAGGATGTTGCGGCGCTGGGCAAACAAACTGTTGAGGTTATTGCCGTTGTATTCGAAGCCGGTGCTCTGGTCGCATACCGAAAAGCTCATCTCGGTGGGTTTGAACCGCACCCCGATCTGCCCCAGCAGGCGGATGAAATTCGGGTAGGTCCAGTCGTTGAACACGATGAAACCGGTGTCCACCGCATAGCGCTGGCCCTCGACCGTGACGTTGGCCGTATGGGTGTGTCCGCCCAGGCAGTCACCCGCTTCGAACAGCGTGATGTCGTGGCGCCGACTGAGCAGGTAGGCGCTGGTCAGCCCGGCGATGCCGCTGCCGATAATGGCGATCTTCACAGGTCGTCCTTTTGCGGCGGCGGACTGCGCAACATGCGCTTGCCGATGATCAGTTGGGCACGGTTAGGCAGCTTCGACAGCGGCCATAAAGTGGCGATGAACATGGCTGGAAAGGCAATCTCCAGTGGGCGCTTTTCCAGCTTGGCGAAGATATGCCTGGCCGCCTTGTCGGCCGACCAGCTCAACGGCATCGGGAAGTCATTGCGTTCGGTCAGCGGGGTATCGACAAACCCCGGGCTGATCACCGTGACGTCGATATTCTCCGGCGACAGGCCAATACGCAGGGATTCGAACAGGTAGCGCAGGCCCGCCTTCGATGCACCGTAGGCTTCGGCACGCGGCATGGGCAGGTAGGTCACGGCGCTGGCCACGCCCACCAGGTGCGGCGTACGCCCGGCCCGCAAGAGTGGCAGTGCGGCTTCAATGCAATAACTGCTGGCCAGCAGGTTGGTGCGCACCACGTGTTCGATGATCGACGCATCGAATTGCCTGGCGTCGACATATTCACAGGTGCCCGCGTTGAGGATCACTGTGTCCAGGCTGCCCCAGGTTTCGCCGATCCGCTCACCGATCTCGCGTACGGTCTGGCTGTTGGTCAAGTCGCCGGCCACCACCAGCACTTGCCCCGGAAAACGCTGGGCGAGGGCTTCCAGTGGGCCTTTGGTGCGCGAGCTGAGCGCCACGTGGGCGCCGCTGTTGAGCAATTCCACGGCCAGCGCGGCACCGATGCCACTGCTGGCGCCGGTCAACCAATAACGACGGGGCGGTATCGGGCTCATCCCATTCTCCTTTTCAGCCAACTGATGACGCCACCGAGGACCGGCACATGTTCATAAAGCAGCGCGCCGACATCGAAATAATCGCGATGTCGATACACCTTGTCGCGCCACATCAAGTGGGAACAACCGGGCACCTGGATCAGCTTGCCACCCGCCAGGCGCGGGTGACGAAAACTCATGGTCCAGCGCAGGTAGCCTTCGCCTTCGGCCGTTTGGTCGAAGCCGTGAAAATCAAAGCCAAGCTGGCTGACGTTGCTGTACAGCTGGGCAAAGTAGCGATGCAGTTGCGGCAAACCGTGGACTTCATGCAGCGGGTCGGCAAATACGATGTCCTCGCTGTACAGGCTGTCGAGCAGGTGCAGGTTGTGCTTGTCCAGCGTAGCGAAGGTGTGGCCGAAGCGGCGCAGGAAGTCACTCATGTTCGGCCATCTCCTGACGCGCGGGCAGGCTGCGAAAGGCAGCAAGGGCGCGCTCGCGGGACTTTTTCAAGTCGACGATGGCGCTCGGGTAATCGGCCACGCCGAACAGGCCACCGGCTGCATGCGGGTTGTGCACGTCCTTTTTATTCAATGCGGCCAACTCCGGCAGCCAGTGCTTGATGAACAGGCCTTCGCTGTCGAATTTTTCCGACTGGCTCAGCGGGCTGAAAATCCGGAAGTACGGCGCCGAATCGGTACCCGTCGACGAACTCCACTGCCAGCCGCCGTTATTGGCCGCCAGGTCGCCGTCGATCAGGTGGCGCATGAAGAAGCGCTCGCCCTCGCGCCAGTCGATCAGCAGATTCTTGGTCAGGAACATTGCCACCACCATGCGCAGGCGGTTGTGCATCCAGCCGGTTTCGAGCAGTTGGCGCATCGCCGCATCGATGATCGGCAAGCCGGTACGCGCTTGCTGCCAGGCGGCGAGGTCCTTGGGCGCATCACGCCAGGCCACGGCCTCGGTTTCGGGGCGGAATGCACGGTGGCGCGAAACCCGCGGGTAGCCCACCAGGATGTGCTTGTAGAACTCGCGCCACAGCAGTTCGTTGATCCAGGTGATCGTGCCGACGTCGCCGCTTTCGAACTCGCCCTGGTTGGACTGCAACGCAGCGTGCAGGCACTGGCGTGGCGACACCACTCCGGCGGCAAGGTAGGCCGACAGCTGGCTGGTACCGGGCTTGGCGGGAAAGTCGCGTTCGTCTTTGTAGTAGCTGATCTGCTCATCCGCGAAGGCGTCAAGGCGGCGGCGCGCTTCGTCTTCACCGGCGGGCCACAGTGCTCGCAAGGTTTCGCTGGGCGGCGCGAAACCTTCAACGTTGGTGGGGATGGCATCGCTTTTCAGTTCAAGGCGGGCCTGGGCCTTGGGGCTTGCCACCAGGCGCGGCAAGGCGCTGTGCAAGCGGGTGTAGCAGACCTTGCGGAACTGGCTGAACACCTGGAAGTAAGTGCCGGACTTGGTCAGCACGCTGCCCGGCTGGAAGAACAGCTGGTCCAGGTAACGGTGGAAGGTCACGCCTTGGGCTTCCAGCGCCTGGGCCACCGCGCTGTCGCGCCGGCTCTCGTGGATACCGTATTCGTCGTTGACGTGCACCGATTCCACCTTGAGCTCCCGACTCAGCTGGCTCAGTACGTCCGGTACCTGGTCCCAGGTGGCGGCTTGGCGGATCAGCAGCGGGATGTTCAGTTCTCCGAGCGCTTGGCTCAGCGCTCGCAGGTTGCGCAGCCAGAAATCGACCTTGCACGGCGCGTCATCGTGGGCCAGCCATTGTTGCGGCGTGATCAGGTAAACGGCCGCGACCGGGCCTCGCTGGCTGGCGGCAGTCAGGGCGGTGTTGTCGTGAAGGCGCAGGTCGGTGCGCAGCCAGATCAAGTGCATTTAGACAATTCCACGCTGGATCAATATCTGGTGGGCCGACAACGGGTCTTCGGCGACGGACAACTCGGGGAAGTCAGTGGTTAATACGGCTAACTCGGCTTGGTGGATGCATACCGTTGGTCCGGCAATCAGCAGTGGGCAGCCCACGCCGGCCAGCAGTTTTTTGAGGGCCGGTACCTGCAGCGCCTTGCTTGAATACAGCAGCACGGCACGCGGTTGCAGATGCTCTACCGCCAGGGCCAGCTCGCCGGCCGGCAGCGGCCAGTCGAACACCTCCACCGGGCAGTCGGCGCTGCTGGCCAACCAGGCACTGAGCCACAAGTGCGGCTCCAGCGGTAAATCGGAGTGGTTGACCAAGAGCAGCGGTGCACCCTGGAGTTGGCGATTGTTGTGATAGATCCGCGCGCCAAATTTGCTGCGCAGCCATGACAGGAAAAACACCCGCTCCATCTGCGCGCCGAATTGACCCTGCCACTTCTGTTCAAGCTCGCTCAGCAGCGGCAGCAGCAACTGCTCGCACAGGGTGCGTGGCGGGTAGAGCGCCATGGCCTGGTTGAAGGCATCGTCGACCCGGCGTTCAGCCAGTTCGCCGATGGCATTCACCAGGGCCTGGCGCAGGGCGTGCCATTCGCTTTCCATCGATTCGGGGTTGGCCTGGGCGGAGTCGATCAAGCCTTTGACCTGGCTGACCGGCACGCCTCGATTGAGCCAGGTGAGAATGGCGTGAATGCGTTGCACATGTTCGGCGCTGAACAACCGATGCCCCTTGGGCGTGCGCTGGGGCACGATCAAGCCGTAACGGCGCTCCCACGCGCGCAGGGTCACGGCGTTGACGCCGGTCTGGCGCGCCACCTCGCGGATCGGCAGCCAGCCATTTTTCAGGGCCAGGGCGATGTCTTCGCCGGGTTCGTCTTGCAGAGCAGCTTTCATGGTTTAGATCGCATTACGCAGGCTGAGATTTTCCGGGTGCGGTTGCAGGTAGGCCTGCTGCGCAATGTAGCGGTCCGGGTGCTGACGAAAGTGATGCTTGAGCAGCGTGAGGGGCACCACCAATGGCACGATGCCGTGGCGGTATTGACCGATGACGGTTTGCATTTCCTGCTTGTCGTCGGCGCTGATCGCCTCTTTCAGGTAGCCGCTGATGTGTTGCAGCACGTTGGAATGGGTGCCGCGGGTGGCGCACTTCTTCAAGCCCGTCATCAGTTGGCTGAAGTAGCCGCTGGCCAGTTCGTCGAGGTTGTCACCCTTGCCCATGGTGCCGAGCAACTGGCCAAGGCTTTTATAGTGCGCCGGGCTGTGGGCCATCAGCAGGTATTTATAGCGCGAGTGAAACGCCAGCAGCCGGTGCCGGGACAGGCCTTCGGCGAGCAGTTGCTGCCAACTGGCATAGACGAACACGCGGGTGAGGAAATTTTCGCGCAGTACCGGGTCATTCAGGCGGCCGTCCTCTTCCACCGGCAAGTCGGGATGGCGCGCGCAGAACGCTTGCGCGTAGATACCGCGCCCGCCGCCATCCACCGGTGCGCCGTTTTCACGGTAGACCTTGACCCGCTCCAGGCCACAGGACGGTGACTTCTGCATAAAGATGTAGCCGCACAGGTCGGTGTGTTCACGCGCCATCGCTTGCCCGTATTCATCCAGTGGCTGGGTTACATCAAGTTCGCGGTGTACGGTACCCACTGCCCGTGGGTTGGTGGCGTCGCCAACCAGGCGAATGGTTTCGCGAGGGATGCCCAGGCCGATCGCGACTTCAGGGCACAGCGGCACGTAGTCGAAATATTCGGCCAGGGTCTGGCTGCACAACAGCGATTGTTTATGTCCGCCGTTGAAACGCACGTTCTCGCCCAGCAAGCAGGCGCTGATGCCGATCTTGGGTTTCACGGAATAGGACATGGGCAAACCTCTGCGAAATTCCTGTACAGCTTTGAATTGCTGTACAACTAAATTTCATCATAGATTTGATCTTGTACAAGTCAATTATTTTGTATAGGTATTTGCAGGTAGGTTTACTGCCAGCCCATTTTCCAGCTATCGGCGTTGCGCAACGTTTGCCAGCCTAGGCGTTCGGTCCTGTGGGTCATCACCGCTTGCAGTTCAATCTCCAGTACGGTGCCTTCTTCGTCACGGAACAGTTCCGTGACGAGAAAGTGTTTTTCCTTGTTTTTCGGGGCTGTAGCCGTCCACTTCGATAGCAGCAATTTTGCAGGATTGATGCGGTTCATTGCAGATGCTCGATCAACCGTCGCGCCGCCTCCTGGCCGCTGAGCCAGGCGCCTTCGACGCGACCTGACAAGCACCAGTCGCCGCACACGAACAAGCCCAGGTCGGCATCGGCCAGCACGCCGAACTCATGACTGCTTGACGGTCGAGCGTAGAGCCATCGGTGTGCCAGGCTGAACGACGGCGCGGGCATGGCGCAATGCAGCAATTCGGCGAAAGCGCCGTGCAGGTGTTCGATCACCGCTTCTTTGGGCAGGTCCAGGTGCGCCTTGCTCCAGGCGCTGGTGGCATGCAGCACCCAGGTGTCGACGCTGACGTCACGCCCTGGTTTGCTGCGATTGCGTGCCAACCAGTCGAGGGCGCTGTCCTGGACGAAGCAGCCTTCCATCGGTGTATCCAGAGGCGTGTCGAAGGCCAGGGCGATGGCCCAGGTGGGGTCCATTTTCACCCCGGCCACCGCGCTCGCCAGCTTCGGTGCGGCCGCCAGCAGGGTGGTGGCCTGGGGCGCCGGCGTGGCGATGATCACATGGCTGAACGGGCCGTGATTGCCGCCATCGGCGTCGAGCAGGTTCCAGTGCTGGGTGCCCTGGAATACTTCGGTAATGCGGCAACCGAATTCCACCGGCAGGTCGTCGAGCAGGGCGCGCGTAATGGCGCTCATGCGCGGTGTACCGACCCAGCGGATCTGTTCGTCGGGGGAGGGCGTCAGTTGGCCGGACTTGAAGTTGTACAGCTGGGGTTTCCACTGTTGCGCCCAGCCATGGCTTTGCCAGCGTTGCACTTCGTTGACGAAGCGCCGATCGCGGGCGGTGAAATACTGTGCGCCCATGTCCAGCGCGCCTGCATCGCTGCGCTTGCTGGACATACGGCCGCCGCTGCCGCGGCTTTTATCGAAGAGTTGTACAACGTGCCCCGCGTCTTGTAACGCTCGGGCGGCGGAGAGACCGGCAATGCCGGTACCTATGATCGCAATCGGAACAGTCATGGTAGGCCTCGTTTTACCGTTGGGTACAGACTACGCCGACACCAATAGCTGTACAATATTGTTTTTTGGTATAAGTTTTGGCGTGCCTGATTGTGTGGCGTGACCTATGGTTAAGCTATGGCTTAAACGCCCGTCACGCTCGAGTATCAAATTGATCCCTGCTTATAAAATAGACCAGTGAGCGGCGGCGAACGTTACATGAGGAGAGTCCCATGCATATTTTGCTGACCGGCGGTACCGGCTTGATCGGCCGTCAACTGTGCCGGCACTGGCTTGCCCAGGGCCATCGCCTGACCGTATTGAGCCGCAAACCAGAGTCCGTTGCGCGGGTGTGCGGCGCGCAAGTGGCGGGTGTCGGGCGCCTGCAGGACGTGAGCGGGGTGGTGGATGCGGTGGTCAACCTCGCCGGCGCGCCCATCGCCGACCGCCCCTGGACCCACAAGCGCAAGGCGTTGTTGTGGAGCAGCCGCATCAGCCTGACCGAAACCCTGCTCGCCTGGCTGGAAAGCCTGGAGCAAAAACCTGCGGTGCTGATCTCCGGGTCTGCGGTGGGTTGGTACGGCGACGGCGGCGAGCGTGAACTGACGGAGGCCAGCGGCCCGGTGCTGGACGATTTCCCCAGCCAGCTGTGTATCGCCTGGGAAGAAACCGCAACACGTGCCGAGGCCCTGGGCATTCGCGTGGTGCTGGTGCGTACCGGCCTGGTGCTGGCGGCCGAGGGCGGCTTTTTGTCGCGCCTGCTGCTGCCGTTCAAACTGGCGCTGGGCGGGCCGATCGGTAATGGTCGGCAATGGATGCCGTGGGTGCATATTCAGGATCAAATCGCCCTGATTGATTTTCTTCTGCACAAGGCTGACGCCAGCGGTCCTTATAATGCGTGCGCGCCACACCCGGTGCGCAACCGCGAATTTGCCAAGACGTTGGGCCAGGTGCTGCACCGCCCCGCGTTCATGCCGATGCCGGCCTTTGCGTTGAAGGTTGGCTTGGGCGAGTTGTCGGGGTTGTTGCTGGGCGGGCAAAAGGCACTGCCCGAGCGGCTGCTGGCGGCCGGTTTCACTTTCCAGTTCACTGAGTTGCGCGCGGCCCTGGACGACTTGTCCAGCCGCCTCTAGAGATAGGATGTTGCATGACCGATCACGCGTTGTTGCTGGTTAACCTGGGCTCGCCAAAGTCCACTTCGGTGGCCGATGTGCGCAGCTACCTCAATCAGTTTTTGATGGACCCTTATGTGATCGATCTGCCGTGGCCAGTGCGTCGCTTGCTGGTGTCGCTGATCCTGATCAAGCGCCCCGAGCAGTCGGCCCATGCCTATGCCTCCATCTGGTGGGAGGAGGGCTCGCCGCTGGTGGTCCTCAGCCGTCGCCTGCAGCAGCAGATGACCGCGCAGTGGACCCAGGGCCCGGTGGAGCTGGCGATGCGTTATGGCGAGCCTTCGCTGGAAAGCGTGCTGACGCGCCTGGCCGCCCAGGGCATTGAGAAAGTCACCCTGGCGCCGCTGTACCCGCAGTTTGCCGACAGCACCGTGACCACGGTGATAGAAGAAGCCCGGCGTGTGGTGCGCGACAAAAAACTGAAGGTGCAATTCTCGATCCTGCAGCCGTTCTACGATCAGCCTGAGTACCTCGATGCCCTGGCAGCCAGTGTGCGGCCGCATGTGGAGCAGGATTACGATCATCTGCTGTTGAGTTTCCACGGTTTGCCGGAGCGCCACCTGACAAAGCTCGACCCGACCGGCCAGCATTGTTTCAAAGACGCGGATTGCTGCAGGAACGCCTCGCCTGAAGTGCTTGCCACCTGTTATCGCGCGCAGTGTTTCAGCGTCGCCCGGGATGTGGCCGCGCGGCTGGGGCTGCCCGACGGCAAGTGGTCGGTGGCGTTCCAGTCCCGCCTGGGCCGCGCCAAGTGGATCGAACCCTACACCGAGGCGCGCCTTGAGGCGTTGGCGCAACAAGGCGTGAAGAAATTGCTGGTGATGTGCCCGGCGTTTGTCGCCGATTGCATCGAGACCCTGGAGGAAATCGGTGATCGCGGGCTGGAACAGTTCCGTGAGGCAGGGGGTGAGAAATTGGTGCTGGTGCCCTGCTTGAATGATGACCCGCAGTGGGCGGCAGCGCTCAATACCTTGTGTGAAAGGGCGCCTGTTTCGCTGTAATCGCGCCTGGTGGTTATCCAAATGTGGGAGGGGGCCAGCCCCCTCCCACATTAGTACTGTGCCCGCTTAGAGGTTGAGGGTCAGGCTGAGCGTCAAGTTGCGCGGCTCGCCGGGGCTGACCCAGTAGCTGCTGTAGGACCGCTCGTAATACTTTTCATCAAACAGATTATTGAGGTTCAGGCCCACGGTAACGTTCTGCGTCGCCTTGTAATGCGCCAGCAGATCGACGGTGTGGTAGGCGGGCAGTTCGAAGCCTGTTCCCGCTTCACCGGAGCGATCACCGACATAGGTAAACGCTGCCCCCAGGTCCGAACCGCGCAACGCGCCGTCCTGGAATTCGTACACCCCCAATAGACTGCCGCTGCGCTTGGCCACGCCGAGGATGCGGCTGCCTGCTGGAATGGTTTTGTCGCCCTTGGTCACTTCGGCGTCGATGTAGGCGAACGCGCCGATTACGCGGATGGCGTCGCTCACTTGCCCGGTCAGCTGCAGATCGAACCCCTGGCTGCACGCCTTGCCCATGGCGCGGTTGGTATTGGTCGCCGGGTCCAGGGTCAGCACGTTTTCCTTGTCGATATGGAAGGCGGCGAGGGTGGCGCTGAGGCGGTCATCAAACAGCTCGCTCTTGATCCCCACTTCATAACCCACGCCCTCTTCGGGCTTGAAGGTCTTGCCGCCGGCATCCAACCCGCTATTGGGCTTGAACGAGGTGGAGGCGTTAGCGAATACGCCCACCTGCGGCGTCAGTTGATAGAGCAGGCCGGCCCGCTGGGTCAGGGCGTCGTGGGTTTGCCGGCTTTTGGCATGGTTACGGGCAAAATCGTCCGTGCTCTGTTCGAAATGCTCCAGGCGCGCGCCCACCATGCCGCGCAGGCGGTCGGTGAAGACGATCTGGTCTTGCAGGTTCAGCGCCTGGCTTTTGGTGTGTTCGAAGAAGTTGGGACCGGAGCGCGTGCCATTGGGTTTTGGCTGGCCGTAGACCGGGTTGTAGAGGTCGATGGGGTAGGTGCTGCCGCCAATGGCCGTCACGCGCTCCTTCTTGCGGTAGTCCTCGTACTCGGTGCCGATCAGCAGTTCATGCTGCCAGCTGCCCACATCGAACAGGCCGCGCAGTTCCAGTTGGGTGATGCTGTCGTGCCACCCGAAAGAGCGCTCGCGGTAGCGGCGGTTGACGGTGTGGCCATCAGGGTTCAGCGCGCGACTTTCCGACGCGTCGCCCCATAGGCTGCCTTGTTTGTAATGACTGGCCAGGCGCAGTTTCCATGCGTCGTTGAGGTGATGCTCCAATGCGACCTGGAGGCGGTTGTTGTGGTTGCGGATATTGCCGTCGTTGGGCTCGCCGAGGAAGGTCGACCGGGACATGCCGGTGTTGGCGACAACACCTCGGTCGAAGGTGGAGCTGTGGCGCACGAATTCGCTTTCCACCAGCAGGCGGGTGTCCGGGTCCAGTTGCCAACTGAAGGACGGCGCGACGAAGACTCGCTTGGCGTCCACGTGATCACGAAAGCTGTGGTTGTCTTCAACCGCCAGGTTGACGCGGGTTAAAACGCGCCCCTCGCTGTCCAGCGGGGTATTCACATCCAGCGCGGTGCGGTAGCGGTCCCAACTGCCGGCGCTGGTCTGCAAGGTGGTGAAGGCATCCGGTTGGGGCTTCTTGCTGACGATATTCACCGTGCCGCCAGGGTCGCCGCGCCCATACAGGCTCGCGGCAGGGCCCTTGAGCACTTCGATGCGTTCGATATTCGCGGCGTCCGGCGTGCTCGGGTAGCCGCGGTTGGCACTGAAGCCATCCTGATAGAACTCAGAGGTGGTGAAGCCGCGCACGCTGTATTCGTAAAGGGTCAGGCCGCCGAAGTTGTTCTGTTTGGAGACGCCGCCAGCAAACTCCAGGGCGCGCTCCACGCTGGTGCTGCCCAGGTCTTTGAGTACCGTGGCGGGAATCACGCTGATCGACTGCGGGATATCGCGCAGTGCGGTGTCGGTCTTGGTGGCACTGGCGGAGCGGGTAGCGCGGTAGCCCTGCACCGGGCCGGTGGCCGATTCATAGGCGTCGGTGGTGACGCTGATGGTGTCCAGCTCCAGGGTGTTTTCTTCGGCGTAGGCGGGGTCGAACAGCAAGCCCAAGGCCAGGCCGGCCAGGGGCACGAATTTTCGAGACGGCATGATAGAGCGTTCCAATGTCGATATTGAAACAATATAACATGACTAATGAGAAATATTGCTATGTAATGTCTTCCTCTAAGTGCCCGCGAACGGGCACCTGGGCGATGCCGCTTATTCCTCTTCTTTTACGGGCGCCGTGGCCGGCGGCGGGCGCAGGCCGATTTCCGCCGACAGCTTGAGTTCCTTGCCGTTGCGCATCACCTGGATCGCCACCTTGTCGGTCGGCTTGATCCGCGCCACCTGGTTCATCGACTTGCGGCCATCACCCGCCGGTGCGCCGTCGATGCTGAGGATCACGTCGCCCAACTGCAGGCCGGCTTTCTGCGCCGGACCGTCGCGGAAGATCCCCGCGACCACGATGCCGGGGCGCCCGGTCAGGCCGAACGATTCGGCCAGTTCCTTGGTCAAGGGCTGTACTTCGATGCCCAGCCAGCCGCGAATCACCTGGCCGTGTTCGATGATCGACTTCATCACTTCCATCGCCAGCTTCACCGGGATCGCAAAACCGATGCCCTGGGAGCCGCCGGACTTGGAGAAAATCGCCGTGTTAATACCCGTCAGGTTGCCATTGGCATCCACCAGCGCGCCGCCGGAGTTGCCGGGGTTGATCGCGGCGTCGGTCTGGATGAAGTCTTCGTAGCTGTTAAGGCCCAACTGGTTACGCCCGGTGGCGCTGATGATGCCCATGGTCACCGTCTGGCCCACGCCGAACGGGTTGCCGATGGCCAACGCCACGTCGCCTACGCGCAGTCCATCGGAGCGGCCCAGGGTGATCGAGGGCAGGTTCTTCAAGTCGATTTTCAGTACCGCAAGATCGGTTTCCGGATCGCTGCCCACCACGCGGGCCAGGGTCTCGCGGCCATCACGCAGGGCCACTACGATCTGGTCGGCGCCGGTGGTCACGTGATTGTTGGTGAGGATGTAGCCTTCGGGGCTCATGATCACCCCGGAACCGAGGCTGGACTCCATACGCCGTTGCTTGGGCCCGTTGTCACCGAAATAGCGGCGAAACTGCGGGTCTTCGAACAAGGGATGCGCCGGCTTGTTGATGACCTTGGTGGTATAGAGGTTGACCACGGCGGGGGCGGCAATGGTCACGGCGTCCGCGTAGGTCACCGGGCCCTGCACCACGGTGCTGGTTTGCGGGGCCTGTTGCAGGTTCACGTCGAGGCTGGGCAGGCCAACCCACTGTGGATAACGCTGAATGATCAGCATCGCAATCAGCACGCCAGCCAACAATGGCCATCCAAAAAAACGCAGTGCCTTGAGCATCAAGTAAGTCCTGACAGGTTGCAGGGGGCGCGGGAGCGACCATAATGTCGCGCATTATACGAGGCTGTGACGCCTGCGAACGGGATATTTAGGAGTCTTTTATGGCCGTCCCCCTTACCACCCTCGTCGAGGAAGCGGACCGCTACCTTGGCAGCTCGAAAATCGCCGATTATTGCCCCAACGGCCTGCAGGTCGAGGGCCGGCCTCAGGTGATGCGCATCGTCAGCGGCGTCACCGCCAGCCAGGCCCTGCTGGACGCCGCCGTCGAAGCCCAGGCCGACCTGATCCTGGTGCACCATGGGTATTTCTGGAAGGGCGAGAACCCTTGCGTCACCGGCATGAAGCAGCGTCGCCTGAAAACCTTGCTCAAGCATGACATCAGTCTGCTGGCCTACCACCTGCCCCTGGATCTGCATCCGGATGTGGGCAACAACGTGCAGCTTGCCAGGCAACTGGACATCACCGTCGAAGGCCCGCTGGACCCCAGCGATTCCAAAGTCGTGGGCCTGGTCGGCTCCCTTGCCGAGCCGCTGTCACCGCGTGACTTTGCCCGTCGCGTACAGGAAGTGATGGGCCGCGAGCCGCTGTTGATCGAAGGCAGTGAAATGATCCGCCGCGTGGGCTGGTGCACCGGCGGTGGACAGGGCTATATCGACCAGGCGGTGGCTGCCGGTGTCGACCTGTACCTGAGCGGCGAAGCGTCCGAGCAGACCTTCCACAGCGCACGAGAAAACGACATCAGCTTCATCGCCGCCGGCCATCACGCCACCGAGCGCTACGGCGTGCAGGCGCTGGGGGATTACCTGGCCCGGCGCTTCGCCCTGGAGCATATTTTCATCGATTGCCCGAACCCGATTTGAGCCCTACAACGCAGCCAAATGTGGGAGGGGGCTTGCCCCCGATGGCAGTGTGTCAGTCAGTCCATCTGCTATTGGCCCACCGCTATCGCGAGCAAGCCCCCTCCCACACTTGATCGCGTTTGGGGCCAAACTTGGGGGCATATTCATATACCGTTTCGATCTAGCCGGCGCCCTGAATAGAAGCAGGTGCTGTGCTAGCATGCCCCGCTCGAACACGGCCCGCTGGCCGTCCACACGATCGTTTTTCCGTGAGTAGCCATGGTCGACAAACTGACGCATCTGAAACAGCTGGAGGCGGAAAGCATCCACATCATCCGCGAGGTCGCCGCCGAGTTCGACAACCCGGTGATGCTCTACTCGATCGGTAAAGACTCCGCCGTGATGCTGCATCTGGCGCGCAAGGCCTTCTTCCCGGGCAAGTTGCCGTTTCCGGTGATGCACGTCGACACCCGCTGGAAATTCCAGGAGATGTACACGTTCCGCGACAAGATGGTCGAGGAGCTGGGCCTGGACCTGATCACCCATATCAACCCCGATGGCGTGGCGCAGAACATCAACCCGTTCACCCACGGCAGCGCCAAGCACACCGACATCATGAAGACCGAGGGCCTCAAGCAGGCGTTGGACAAGCATGGTTTCGACGCCGCGTTCGGCGGTGCCCGTCGCGATGAAGAGAAATCCCGCGCCAAAGAGCGCGTGTACTCGTTCCGCGACAGCAAGCACCGCTGGGACCCGAAGAACCAGCGCCCGGAGTTGTGGAACGTCTACAACGGCAACGTCAACAAGGGCGAATCCATCCGCGTGTTCCCGCTGTCCAACTGGACCGAGCTGGACATCTGGCAGTACATCTACCTGGAAGGCATCCCCATCGTGCCGCTGTATTTTGCCGCCGAACGCGACGTGATCGAGAAGAACGGCACGTTGATCATGATCGACGACGACCGCATCCTTGAGCACCTGTCCGACGAAGACAAAGCCCGCATCGTCAAAAAGAAAGTCCGTTTCCGCACCCTAGGCTGCTACCCGTTGACGGGCGCGGTGGAGTCCGAAGCCGAAACGCTGACGGACATCATTCAGGAAATGCTCCTGACGCGAACTTCCGAGCGCCAGGGCCGGGTCATCGACCACGATGGCGCCGGCTCCATGGAAGATAAAAAACGTCAGGGTTATTTCTAAGGGGTTGTCATGTCGCACGTATCTGATTTGATCAGCGAGGACATCCTCGCCTACCTGGCCCAGCACGAGCGCAAGGAAATGTTGCGCTTCCTGACCTGCGGCAACGTCGACGACGGCAAGAGCACCCTGATCGGGCGCCTGCTGCACGACTCCAAGATGATCTACGAAGATCACCTGGAAGCCATCACCCGCGATTCGAAGAAGTCCGGCACCACCGGCGATGACATCGACCTGGCGCTGCTCGTTGATGGCCTGCAGGCCGAGCGCGAGCAGGGCATCACCATCGATGTTGCCTACCGCTACTTCTCCACCGCCAAGCGCAAATTCATCATTGCCGATACCCCAGGCCATGAGCAGTACACCCGCAACATGGCCACCGGTGCGTCCACCTGTGACCTGGCGATTATCCTGATCGACGCCCGCTACGGCGTGCAGACCCAGACCCGTCGCCACAGCTTTATCGCCTCGTTGCTGGGCATCAAGCACATCGTGGTGGCCGTCAACAAGATGGACATCAATGGCTTTGACCAGAGCGTATTCGAGTCGATCAAGGCCGATTACCTGAAGTTCGCCGACGGTATTGCCTTCAAGCCGAGCACCCTGGCCTTCGTGCCGATGTCGGCGCTCAAGGGCGACAACGTGGTGAACAAGAGCGAGCGTTCGCCGTGGTACACCGGGCAGTCGCTGATGGAGATCCTGGAAACTGTCGAGATCGCCAACGACCGCAACTACACCGACCTGCGTTTCCCGGTGCAGTACGTCAACCGTCCGAACCTGAATTTCCGTGGTTTTGCCGGCACCCTGGCCAGCGGCATCGTGCACAAGGGCGACGAGGTCGTGGTGTTGCCGTCGGGCAAGAGCAGCCGCGTCAAATCCATCGTCACCTTCGAGGGCGAGCTGGAACACGCGGGCCCAGGCCAGGCCGTGACCCTGACCATGGAAGACGAGATCGACATCTCCCGTGGCGACCTGCTGGTGCATGCCGACAACGTGCCGCAAGTGACCGACGCCTTCGACGCCATGCTGGTGTGGATGGCCGAAGAGCCGATGCTGCCGGGCAAGAAATACGACATCAAGCGCGCCACCAGCTATGTGCCGGGTTCCATCACCAGCATCGTGCACCGCGTGGACGTGAACACCCTGGCCGAAGGCCCGGCAAGTTCGCTGCAGTTGAACGAGATTGGCCGGGTCAAGGTCAGCCTTGACGCGGCTATCGCGCTGGACGGCTACGACAGCAACCGCACCACCGGTGCGTTTATCGTCATCGACCGCCTGACCAATGGCACCGTCGCGGCGGGCATGATCATCGCCCCGCCAGTCAGCCACGGCAGCGCGGCGCAGCACGGCAAGCTGGTCCATGTGGCCACCGAAGAGCGTGCCCTGCGTTTCGGCCAGCAACCGGCCACCGTGTTGTTCAGCGGCCTGTCTGGCGCCGGCAAGAGCACGTTGGCTTATGCGGTCGAGCGCCGGCTGTTCGACATGGGCCGTGCGGTGTTTGTGCTGGACGGTCAGAACTTGCGTCACGACCTGAACAAGGGGCTGCCGCAGGACCGTGCCGGGCGTACCGAGAACTGGCGTCGTGCCGCTCACGTGGCGCGCCAGTTCAACGAAGCCGGCCTGCTGACCCTGGCCGCGTTCGTCGCCCCGGATGCCGAAGGCCGCGAACAGGCCAAGGCGCTGATCGGCAGTGATCGCCTGCTGACGGTGTACGTGCAGGCCTCGCCGCAGGTGTGCGCCGAACGTGATCCGCAAGGGCTGTATGCCGCCGGTGGGGATAACATCCCGGGTGAGTCATTCCCGTATGATGTGCCGTTGAATGCCGACTTGGTGATCGACACCCAGTCTTTGTCGCTGGAAGACAGCGTCAAGCAGGTGCTCGAGTTGCTGCGCCAGCGCGGCGCGATCTAAGGGTTGCAGTCGTCAAATGTGGGAGGGGGCTTGCCCCCGATAGCGGTGGATCAGTGGCAGATGTACTGACTGACACACAGCTATCGGGGGCAAGCCCCCTCCCACATTTTGAGCATCACTTGTCTGGGAAATCTTTGTGCAACTGCTGAAGCAGTGCATCCTTGTCTTCCCACAACCGGTTGATCCACCCCTGGAACGCCAACCGGTATTCCCCATCCTGCTCATAATTCTTGCCGATAAACTCGGGCGGAATCCGAACCTCTTCAAACCGCACCACAACATCCTCCACATTCCCGCACAACAAATCCCAATACCCCGGGCGCCCGGCTGGGTAGTGGATGGTCACGTTCACCAGTGACTTCAACTGCTCGCCCATCGCATCCAGCACAAACGCGATGCCACCGGCCTTGGGCTTGAGCAGATAGCGAAAGGGCGACTGCTGCTGCGCGTGCTTGCCCGGCGTAAACCGTGTGCCTTCGGCAAAGTTGAAGATGCCCACCGGGTTGTCGCGAAATTTCGCACAGGTCTTGCGGGTAGTTTCCAAGTCTTTACCTTTCTTCTCCGGGTGTTTTTCCAGGTAGGCCTTGGTGTAGCGCTTCATGAACGGGAAACCCAGCGCCCACCACGCCAGGCCAATCACCGGCACCCAGATCAGCTCCTGCTTGAGGAAGAACTTCAGCGGGCGAATGCGGCGATTGAGCACGTATTGCAGCACCATGATGTCGACCCAGCTCTGGTGGTTGCTGGTTACCAGGTAGGAATGCTGATAATCGAGGCCTTCAAGGCCGCTCAGGTGCCAGCGGGTGCGCCGTACCAGGTTCATCCAGCCCTTGTTGTTGGTGACCCAGGCTTCGTGCGTGTGGTTCATCAACCATTCGCTGAAGCGCTTGGCGAAGGGCAGGGCCTTGAACAGCGCCACGATAAACAGGAACGAGCACAGCAGGATCGTGTTCAGCGCCAGCAGCAGGGAAGCGATCACCCCGCGCACGGCGGCAGGTAGAAAATCCAGCATTTAGATATCCATAGGTCGGTTGGCGGCTTGGATCGCAGTCAGCGCGATGGTGTACACGATGTCGTCCACCTGGGCGCCGCGCGGCAGGTCGTTGACCGGTTTGCGCAGGCCCTGGAGCATCGGCCCCAGGCTCACGCAATCGGCGCTGCGCTGCACGGCTTTGTAGGTGGTGTTGCCGGTATTCAGGTCGGGGAACACGAAGACCGTGGCCTTGCCGGCGACCTGGCTGTTGGGGGCCAGTTGCCGGGCGACGCTTTCGTTGGCGGCGGCGTCGTATTGCAGCGGGCCGTCGATCAGCAGCGAACTCTGTTGTTCGTGGGCCAGCAGGGTGGCTTCGCGGACCTTTTCCACTTCTTCGCCGCTGGCGGAGTCGCCGCTGGAATAACTGATCATTGCCACGCGCGGGACGATGCCGAACGCGGCCGCCGAATCGGCGCTTTGCAGGGCGATTTCCGCCAGCTCGGCGGCGCTTGGGTGCGGGTTCATCACGCAGTCGCCATACACCAGCACCTGCTCGGGGAACAGCATGAAGAACACCGACGACACCAGTGTGCAGCCCGGCGCCGTCTTGATCAGCTGCAAGGCTGGGCGGATGGTGTTGGCGGTGGAGTGAATCACCCCGGACACCAGGCCGTCGACTTCGTCCAGGGCGAGCATCATGGTGGCGATCACCACGGTGTCCTCCAGTTGCTGCTCGGCCATGGGCGCATTCAGGCTCTTGCTCTTGCGCAGTGCGACCATGGGCTCGACGTAGCGCTGGCGGATCAGGTCCGGGTCGAGTATCTCCAGGCCTTCCGGCAGTTCGATACCCTGGGCGCGGGCCACCGCTTCCACGTCCGCCGGCTTGGCCAGCAGTACACAACGGGCGATGCCGCGTGCCTGGCAGATCGCGGCGGCCTGCACGGTCAGCGGCTCGCTGCCTTCGGGCAGCACGATGCGCTTGTTGGCGGCCTGGGCGCGCTGGATCAACTGATAGCGGAATACCGCCGGTGACAGGCGCATTTCCCGTGGGGTGCCGCAGCGTTGGTGCAGCCAGCGCGCATCGAGGTGGCTGGCGACGAAGTCGGTGATGATCTCCGCGCGCTCGCGGTCATCGATGGGGATTTCCTTGTTGAGGCTATTGAGCTGGTTGGCGGTGTCATAGGAGCCAGTGCTCACCGAGAGCACCGGCAACCCGGCCTGGAACGCGCCACGGCACAAATCCATGATGCGTGGGTCGGGCAGGGTGTCGCTGGTCAGCAACAGGCCGGCCAGCGGCACGCCGTTGATGGCGGCCAGGCTGACGGCAAGGATGATGTCGTCGCGATCACCCGGCGTCACCACCAGCACGCCGGGCTTGAGCAGTTCCACGGTGTTGCGCATGGTGCGGGCGCAGATAATGATCTTGGTCATGCGCCGGGTTTCGTAGTCGCCGGCGTTGAGGATCTGCGCGCCCATCAGGTCGGCCACGTCGCGGGTGCGCGGCGCGTTGAGTTCGGGCTGGTAAGGGATGCAGCCGAGCAGGCGGAAATCACCGCTGCGCAACAACGGCGAATGCTCCTTGAGGCGCGCCGAGAACGCCTCCATGCTTTCGTCGGTGCGCACCTTGTTGAGGATCACGCCCAGTACTTTCGGGTCTTTCGGGCCGCCGAACAGTTGGGCCTGCAGTTCCACGCGGCCGGACAGCTCGGTGAGCACTTCATTTTCCGGGGCCGAGACCAGGATCACTTCCGCATCCAGGCTCTTGGCCAAGTGCAGGTTGACCCGTGCCGCATAGCTGGCGCTGCGGGTCGGCACCATGCCCTCGACGATCAGTACGTCCTTGCCCACGGCGGCTTGCTGGTACAGCGTGATGATCTCTTCGAGCAACTCATCGAGCTGGCCGTCGCCGAGCATGCGCTCCACATGGGCCAGGCCCAGGGGTTGTGGCGGTTTCAGGCCGTGGGTGCGCGCCACCAGTTCGGTAGAGCGCTCGGGGCCGGTGTCGCCAGGATGAGGCTGGGCAATCGGCTTGAAGAACCCGACTTTAAGCCCGGCGCGTTCCAGGGTGCGCACCAGCCCAAGGCTGATGGAGGTCAGACCCACACCAAAATCGGTGGGCGCAATAAAAAAAGTCTGCATGCGAATTCTCTGGAGGTGCATGGCTTGGGTGGCGCTCTATGCATGAGTGCCTACCGCGAATCAGGCGCCAAGGTTATCGTTATTCGGGCTGTTGCGCACACCAGCCGCACGCAAAGGGTTGGCCTATTTTTTCAAGGCGTTGCGCAGGGTCCAGTACCCAGGCGCGGGACTGCCATGGCGGCTGGTGGCGCAGATGCTGGGTGTGGCCGCAGGACAGCTCGGCGACCCAGTGCAGGTCGTCGTCCTGGTGGAAACCACAGATCGTCGAGACCGTTGGTCGGCCCCGTCTGTCCGGGTTCTGTTCGCTTTCGGGCAAATCCTTGTTTAGACTTGTCCGTTCTTCATTCTTATGCAAAAGGTCTCGCCCCATGACGATCGCCGCTAACAAGGCTGTCTCCATCGACTATACCCTGACCAACGACGCTGGTGAGGTCATCGACAGCTCCGCCGGCGGCGCGCCGCTGGTCTACCTGCAAGGCGCGGGTAACATCATCCCAGGCCTGGAAAAGGCTCTGGAAGGCAAGGCGGTTGGTGATGAACTGACCGTGGCCGTAGAACCTGAAGATGCCTACGGCGAATACTCCGCCGAACTGGTCAGCACCCTGAGCCGCAGCATGTTCGAAGGCGTCGATGAGCTGGAAGTGGGCATGCAGTTCCACGCTTCCGCGCCGGACGGCCAGATGCAGATCGTGACCATCCGCGACCTGGACGGCGACGACGTGACCGTAGACGGCAACCACCCTCTGGCTGGCCAGCGTCTGAACTTCCAAGTGAAGATCGTTGCGATCCGCGACGCTTCCCAGGAAGAAGTGGCTCACGGCCACGTTCACGGTGAAGGCGGTCATCACCATTGATTGTGGTTTGATCAATAGGTAGCAAAAACGCCCCGACTGGTTCGGGGCGTTTTTTTTGCGCTTGATAATGCGCCACCTATTCAAATGTGGGAGGGGGCTTGCCCCCGATGACAGTGTGTCAGTCAGAATATCTGGTACTGATACACCGCTATCGGGGGCAAGCCCCCTCCCACATTTGGATATGTAGATTCCAGAAAACAAAAATGCCCCGGACCTTTCGGTACGGGGCATTTCTTAACTGTTACGCAACCTCAGGTCGCGTGGCAGTTGTTACCACTTAGGCTGCAGCAGCAACGCTCAGAGCCTTGATGTGGCCGTTCAGGCGGCTCTTATGACGAGCGGCCTTGTTCTTGTGGATGATGCCTTTATCGGCCATACGGTCGATAACTGGCACGGCCAGAACGTAAGCTGCTTGAGCTTTTTCAGCGTCTTTGGTGTCGATGGCTTTAACTACATTCTTGATGTAGGTACGAACCATGGAACGCAGGCTGGCGTTGTGGCTGCGACGCTTCTCAGCCTGTTTTGCACGTTTTTTGGCGGAAGGTGTGTTGGCCACCGTCGAGCTCCTCGAAAGACTTTTTAGGAAATAGCAAACAAAATAGGCCGCGAATCATGCCGATGACTTGATGGGTTGTCAAGGGCGGCTGATGCGAACTGCTGAGTGGTCGATCTGAAGAGGCGGGTGATTTATTTCCGGCGCTTGACCTGTAAACTCGCGAGCTTTGGCTCTGTGCTGTTGCAGGCGCGCAGTATCGCATAAGTAGGCGCTTTGTTCGCCTGCTCTTTATCTATAGGCGCAAACTCTTTCAATGAATCTGCTCAAATCGTTGGCTGCCGTCAGCTCTATCACGATGATCTCCCGGGTTTTGGGGTTTGTGCGTGACACCCTGCTGGCGCGCATTTTTGGCGCCAGCATGGCCACGGACGCCTTCTTCATTGCCTTTAAACTGCCCAACCTGCTGCGCAGGATCTTCGCCGAAGGCGCGTTTTCCCAGGCATTCGTGCCGATCCTGGCCGAATACAAGACGCAGCACGGCGAGGAGGCAACCCGCACCTTCATTGCCTACGTCTCTGGCCTGTTGACCCTGGTGCTGATGCTGGTGACCTTCGTCGGCATACTCGCCGCGCCCTGGGTGATCTGGGCGACAGCCCCCGGTTTTGCCAATACCCCGGAGAAGTTCGCGCTGACCACTGATCTGCTGCGCGTGACCTTTCCTTATATATTGCTGATCTCGCTGTCATCGCTCGCCGGGGCGATTCTCAATACCTGGAACCGTTTCTCGGTGCCGGCCTTCGTGCCGACGCTGCTTAACGTCAGCATGATTATCTTCGCGCTGTTCCTCACGCCCTACTTCGATCCGCCGGTCATGGCCCTTGGCTGGGCCGTCCTGGCCGGCGGCCTGGCGCAGTTGCTCTACCAACTGCCGCATCTGAAAAAGATCGGCATGCTCGTGCTGCCGCGCCTGAACCTCAAGGACACCGGCGTCTGGCGCGTGATGCGCAATATGTTGCCAGCGATCCTCGGTGTGTCGGTCAGTCAGATTTCCCTGATCATCAACACCGCCTTCGCTTCGCTGCTGGTGTCCGGCTCGGTGTCGTGGATGTACTACGCCGACCGTCTGATGGAATTGCCGTCCGGCGTGCTCGGTGTGGCCTTGGGTACGATCCTGCTGCCGACCCTGGCGCGCACCTATGCAAGCAAGGACCGCCAGGAATATTCGCGCATTCTCGACTGGGGCCTGCGCCTGTGCTTCCTGCTGGTGCTGCCATGCGCACTGGCCCTGGGAATCCTGGCTGGACCGCTGACGGTCTCGCTGTTTCAATACGGACAATTCGACGCCCATGACGCCTTGATGACCCAGCATGCGTTGGTGGCCTATTCGGTGGGCCTGCTCGGCATTATCGTGATCAAGGTGCTGGCGCCGGGCTTCTATGCCCAGCAGAACATCCGCACGCCGGTGAAGATCGCGATTTTCACGCTGATCGTCACACAGCTGCTCAACCTGATTTTTATCGGCCCGCTGGCCCATGCCGGCCTGGCGTTGGCGATCAGTGCCGGTGCCTGCATCAATGCTGGCCTGTTGTTCTACCAACTGCGCAAACAGCAGATGTACCAGCCGCAGCCAGGCTGGGGGGCGTTCACCCTCAAGTTGCTGGTGGCGGTCGCCGCGATGTCCGCCGTGTTGCTGGGCCTGATGCATGTGATGCCGGCCTGGGACCAAGGCCATATGCTGGAACGCTTCCTGCGCCTTGGCGTGCTGGTGGTGGCTGGCGTGGTGGTGTACTTCGGGATGTTGCTGCTGCAGGGTTTCCGCCTGCGCGATTTCAATCGCAAGTCGCTGGGATAGACAGTTTGCCGCGATAAAACGGCTGTTTTATCGAATCGATCCATTTGGCCTGCGCTGTTGCCTGTCGTCCGGGGCCGGGTGTGGTTATAATCGACCACTTTATGAGCAAGAAGCGCGTTATGCAGCTGGTTCGAGGTCTCCACAACCTGCGCCCCGAGCACCGGGGCTGCGTCGCCACTATTGGCAACTTTGACGGTGTTCACCGTGGCCACCAGGCTATCCTGGCCAGGCTGCGCGAGCGTGCGGTCGAGTTGGGCGTGCCCAGCTGCGTGGTGATTTTCGAGCCACAGCCGCGGGAATTCTTTACCCCGCACACGGCGCCGGCCCGTCTGGCCCGCCTGCGGGACAAGTTGCAGCTGCTGGCTGAAGAAGGTGTGGACCGCGTTCTCTGCCTGGCTTTCAACCAGCGTCTGCAAAGCCTGAGCGCCGCCGAGTTCGTCGACCGCATCCTTGTCGATGGCCTGGGCGTGCAGCATCTGGAGGTCGGCGACGACTTCCGTTTTGGTTGCGACCGCGTCGGCGATTTCGATTTCCTGCAGCACGCTGGCGTCAACCAGGGTTTTACCGTCGAAGCCGCGCAAACCGTCGAACTGGACGGCCTGCGCGTGAGCAGCACCCAGGTGCGTAACGCCCTGGCCGCTGCCGACTTCGCCTTGGCCGAGCGCTTGCTCGGTCGCCCGTTCCGCATCGCCGGGCGGGTACTGCACGGCCAGAAGCTGGCGCGCCAACTGGGCACGCCAACCGCCAACGTGCAACTCAAGCGCCGTCGTGTGCCGCTGACCGGGGTTTACCTGGTGAGTGTCGACATCGACGGCCAATCGTGGCCGGGAGTCGCCAACATAGGCGTCAGGCCCACGGTTGCAGGTGATGGCAAGGCCCACCTGGAAGTTCACCTTCTGGATTTTGCCGGTGATTTATACGACCGGCGTTTAACGGTGGTTTTCCACCAGAAGCTGCGTGAAGAGCAGCGTTTCGCCTCCCTTGAGGCGTTGAAAACGGCGATCAATGCGGATGTCGCCGCCGCCCGTGCACTAGCCGCACCTAGCGCCCATCGCTAACCGAAGAGCCTTAAATGACCGACTATAAAGCCACGCTAAACCTTCCGGACACCGCCTTCCCAATGAAGGCCGGCCTGCCACAGCGCGAACCGCAGATCCTGCAGCGCTGGGACAGTATTGGCCTGTACGGAAAGTTGCGCGAAATTGGCAAGGATCGTCCGAAATTCGTCCTGCACGACGGCCCTCCTTATGCCAACGGCACGATTCACATCGGTCATGCGCTGAACAAGATTCTCAAGGACATGATCCTTCGTTCGAAAACCCTGTCGGGCTTCGACGCACCGTATGTTCCGGGTTGGGACTGCCACGGCCTGCCGATCGAACACAAAGTCGAAGTGACCTACGGCAAGAACCTGGGCGCGGATAAAACCCGCGAACTGTGCCGCGCCTACGCCACCGAGCAGATCGAAGGGCAGAAGTCCGAATTCATCCGCCTGGGGGTGTTGGCCGAGTGGGACAACCCGTACAAAACCATGAATTTCAAGAACGAGGCCGGTGAAATCCGTGCCTTGGCCGAAATCGTCAAGGGTGGCTTCGTGTTCAAGGGCCTCAAGCCCGTGAACTGGTGCTTCGACTGCGGCTCGGCCCTGGCCGAGGCGGAAGTCGAGTACGAAGAAAAGAAATCCTCGACCATCGACGTGGCCTTCCCGATCGCCGACGACGCCAAGCTGGCCGAGGCCTTCGGCCTGGCATCGCTGGCCAAGCCCGCAGCCATCGTGATCTGGACCACCACGCCATGGACCATCCCGGCCAACCAGGCGCTGAACGTGCACCCCGAGTTCACCTACGCGCTGGTTGACGTGGGTGACCGCCTGCTGGTGCTCGCCGAAGAAATGGTCGAGTCGTGCCTGGCACGTTACGAGCTGCAAGGTTCGGTGATCGCCACCACTACCGGCTCCGCGCTGGAACTGATCAACTTCCGTCATCCGTTCTATGACCGTCTGTCGCCCATCTATATGGCCGAGTATGTCGAGCTGGGTTCGGGCACCGGGATCGTTCACTGCTCGCCTGCCTATGGTGTGGACGACTTCGTGACCTGCAAGAAGTACGGCATGGTCAACGACGACATCATCAACCCGGTACAAAGCAACGGCGTGTATGTGCCATCGCTGGAGTTCTTCGGCGGGCAGTTCATCTTCAAGGCCGACCAGCCGATCATCGACAAGCTGCGTGAAGTCGGCGCGCTGATGCAGGCCGACACCATCAAGCACAGCTACATGCACTGCTGGCGCCACAAGACCCCGTTGATCTACCGCGCCACCGCGCAGTGGTTTATCGGCATGGACAAAGCGCCGACCAGCGGCGAGACCCTGCGCGTACGCTCGCTCAAAGCCATCGAAGACACCCAGTTCGTCCCGGCCTGGGGCCAGGCGCGCCTGCACTCGATGATCGCCAACCGTCCGGACTGGTGCATCTCCCGCCAGCGCAACTGGGGCGTGCCGATTCCGTTCTTCCTGAACAAGGAAAGCGGTGAGCTGCACCCACGCACCGTCGAACTGATGGAAGAAGTGGCCCAGCGCGTTGAACGGGAAGGCATCGAAGCCTGGTTCAAACTGGACGCCGCCGAGCTGCTGGGCGACGAAGCGCCGCAGTACGACAAGATCAGCGACACCCTCGACGTATGGTTCGATTCGGGCACCACCCACTGGCACGTACTGCGCGGTTCGCACCCGATGGGCCACGAAACTGGCCCGCGTGCCGACCTGTACCTGGAAGGTTCCGACCAGCACCGTGGCTGGTTCCACTCCTCGCTGCTGACCGGTTGTGCCATCGACGGCCATGCGCCTTACCGTGAACTGCTGACCCACGGTTTCACCGTCGACGAAAACGGTCGCAAGATGTCCAAGTCGCTGAAAAACGTGATCGAACCGAAAAAGATCAACGACACCCTGGGCGCCGACATCATGCGTCTGTGGGTCGCCTCGACTGATTATTCGGGCGAGATTGCCGTGTCGGACCAGATCCTGGCCCGCAGCGCCGATGCCTACCGTCGCATCCGTAATACCGCACGCTTCCTGCTGTCGAACCTGACCGGTTTCAACCCGGCCACCGACCTGCTGCCGGCCGAGGACATGCTCGCCCTCGACCGTTGGGCCGTGGACCGCACCCTGTTGCTGCAACGCGAGTTGCAGGAACACTACGGCGAGTACCGCTTCTGGAACGTGTATTCGAAGATCCATAACTTCTGCGTGCAGGAGCTGGGCGGCTTCTACCTCGACATCATCAAGGACCGCCAGTACACCACCGCCGCCAACAGCAAGGCGCGCCGTTCGGCGCAGACCGCGCTGTACCACATCAGCGAAGCGCTGGTGCGCTGGATCGCACCGATCCTGGCGTTCACCGCCGACGAACTGTGGGAGTACCTGCCGGGCGAGCGTAACGAGTCCGTCATGCTCAATACTTGGTACGAAGGCCTGACCGAACTGCCGGCCGACTTCGAACTGGGCCGCGAGTACTGGGAAGGCGTGATGGCCGTGAAGGTTGCGGTGAACAAGGAACTGGAAGTGCAGCGCGCGGCCAAGGCCGTGGGTGGCAACCTGCAAGCCGAAGTCACCCTGTTTGCCGAGGACGGCCTGACCGCCGACCTGGCCAAGCTAAGCAACGAGCTGCGCTTTGTGTTGATCACCTCTACCGCAAGCCTGGCGCCATTCGCCCAGGCGCCGGCAGACGCCGTGGCAACCGAGGTGCCGGGCCTGAAACTCAAAGTGGTCAAGTCGGCCTTCCCCAAGTGCGCCCGTTGCTGGCACTGCCGTGAAGATGTCGGCGTGAACCCTGAGCACCCGGAAATCTGCGGTCGTTGCGTGGATAACATCAGCGGTGAAGGCGAGGTTCGCCACTATGCCTAACGCCGGCCGTTTCGGACGTCTTGGCTGGCTCGTACTGAGCGTGCTGGTCCTGGTCATCGACCAGGTCAGCAAGGCTCATTTCGAAGGCACCCTGGAAATGTTTCAGCAAATCGTGGTGATCCCGGATTACTTCAGCTGGACCTTGGCCTACAACACCGGCGCGGCCTTCAGCTTCCTCGCCGATGGCGGCGGCTGGCAGCGTTGGCTGTTCGCGCTGATCGCCGTGGTGGTCAGTGCGGTGCTGGTGGTCTGGCTCAAGCGCCTGGGCCGTGATGACACCTGGCTGGCCATTGCGCTCGCCCTGGTGCTGGGCGGCGCATTGGGCAACCTGTACGACCGCATTGCCCTGGGCCATGTGATCGACTTCATCCTGGTGCACTGGCAGAACCGTCATTACTTCCCGGCGTTCAATTTCGCCGACAGTGCCATCACCGTCGGTGCAATCATGCTGGCGCTGGATATGTTCAAGAGCAAGAAAACCGGAGAGACCGTCAATGACTGATCAGGTATTGGCTGAGCAACGCATCGGCCAGAACACGGAAGTCACGTTGCATTTCGCATTGCGCCTGGAGAATGGCGATACGGTCGACAGCACCTTCGACAAGACCCCGGCGACCTTCAAGGTCGGCGATGGCAACCTGCTGCCGGGTTTTGAAGCGGCTCTGTTCGGGTTCAAGGCGGGGGATAAGCGCAACCTGCAGATCCTGCCGGAAAATGCCTTTGGCCAGCCCAACCCGCAGAACGTGCAGATCATTGCGCGCTCGCAGTTCGAAGGCATGGATCTGTCGGAAGGCTTGCTGGTGATTTTCAATGATGCGGCGAATACCGAATTGCCCGGCGTGGTCAAAGCCTTCGATGACACGCAAGTGACCATCGACTTCAACCACCCGCTGGCCGGCAAGACACTGACCTTTGACGTCGAGATCATCAACGTCAAGGCACTGGTCTAAAATGTGGGAGGGGGCAAACCCCTCCCACCTTTGATCCCCATTGTCCCTTGGGTCAGCAACAAACCTGACCCTGAGTGGCTGCAAGACACGAGGCACAGCATGCAAATCAAACTCGCCAACCCCCGTGGCTTCTGTGCCGGCGTGGACCGGGCGATCGAAATCGTCAACCGCGCCCTGGAAGTTTTCGGGCCGCCGATTTACGTGCGGCATGAAGTGGTCCACAACAAGTTCGTGGTCGAAGACCTGCGCGCGCGCGGTGCCATCTTCGTCGAGGAACTCGACCAGGTGCCCGATGATGTCATCGTCATCTTCAGCGCCCACGGCGTTTCCCAGGCCGTACGCACCGAAGCGGCCGGCCGTGGCCTGAAAGTATTCGACGCCACCTGCCCGCTGGTGACCAAGGTGCATATCGAAGTGGCGCGCTACAGCCGCGATGGCCGTGAATGCATCCTGATCGGCCACGCCGGCCATCCGGAAGTCGAAGGCACCATGGGCCAGTACGACGCCAGCAATGGCGGCGCCATCTACTTGGTGGAAGACGAAAAAGACGTCGCCAACTTGCAGGTGCAAAACCCGGAACGCTTGGCCTTCGTGACCCAGACCACCTTGTCCATGGACGACACCAGTCGCGTTATCGATGCCCTGCGCACGCGGTTCCCGGCCATTGGCGGCCCACGTAAGGACGACATCTGCTACGCCACGCAAAACCGCCAGGATGCCGTCAAGCAACTGGCTGACGAGTGTGATGTAGTGCTGGTGGTCGGCAGCCCCAACAGCTCCAACTCCAACCGTTTGCGTGAGCTGGCTGAGCGCATGGCGACGCCGGCGTACCTGATCGACGGCGCCGAGGACATGCAGCGCAGCTGGTTCGACGGTGTCGAGCGCATCGGCATCACCGCTGGTGCCTCGGCCCCGGAAGTCCTGGTGCGTGGTGTAATCCAGCAATTACACGCCTGGGGTGCCACTGGCGCCGATGAATTGGCGGGCCGGGAAGAAAACATTACCTTTTCCATGCCCAAGGAGTTGCGGGTTCGCTCGCTGCTCTGAAGCCCTGCTAACTGGATCAGCCTCGGCATAACGCCTGCTCAGCTTTCTCGCTGCGCAGGCTGATGCGCCCGCTGGGAGCCAGCACCACCTGATACAGGCTCTGTGCCTGCGTCGTGTCGCACACGTGCACGGTGCCGGCACGAAATCCCCCGCCCGCAAACACCGGTTCCCCCAAACCGCTGAATCTAACCTGGCTGCTGACCGGGCCATTACCGGCCACCGGAACGCGCCCGCTGTCCTGTCGCTCCAACAGCACCGGATTGTCCTCATCCAGATGGCCGCGCCCGCTAAGGTCCAGTATCACCCGCCAACCTTGGCTCCAGTCCTCATCCCGTGCGTGGATAACCACCGCACGATTGCGTGCGATCGCCTCGGTACGCGCGTAACGCAGCCCTTCGGCGAGTGACTGGGCCACGCTTTGTCGCTGCTGCGACTGCAGCAAACCCTTGAAGTTGGGTATGGCCAGCTGTGCCAGTAAACCCGTCACGATCAGCCCCAACAGTAGTTCGATCAGGGTGAATCCTCGTTGTGTCATGTGCGCCCCCTCCTTGGATGCGAGTGATCTGTAATTGGCAGGCATAGGTATAGCGCTTGGTCCTTGGGGCTGAATGATGGCCTTTGTGCCCAATGTATTTCCCTTTGTTCCCGCAGCCACACCGACCAAAAACCGACGCTAGTCTTGGGGCGTACAACAGGTTTTCCTGTTTCTCTATGACCTTCGACAGGGATGACGACGGTAATGCCCTTCTGCCGGAATAGATTTTCTCGACGCGTTTTTCATCGGCACCAATCCGGCATGACGCTGATCGAGGTGCTGGTAGCGGCGCTCGTCCTGGCAATCGGACTGCTGGGCGCCGCAGCCATCCAACTCAGCGCCCTCAAGTACACCGACAGCGCGCGGATGACCAGCCAAGCCAGTTTTATTGCTTACGACATGCTTGACCGTATTCGCGCCAACGCCGGCGTCGATTACGCCTGGGCTCGAAGCGAGCGCGCGCCGCCCAGTACCTCGACCGCCAGCGTGCGTGACCTGGACCTGCATGACTTCGAGGCCAATATCATCGGTTTTGCCGGCAAGGACGCTAGAGGTGCCGTAGCGATCAGCGGTGACGAGGTCACTATCAGCATCAGTTGGGAGGATGCCAGGGGCGCGGGTAGCCTCGGTGCTCTGGAAACCTTCACCCTGACCAGTCGAATCGCCAATGGGCAGGGGCGGTTGCAATGAATCGTCCTATACGGGGTTTTGGACTGGTGGAGTTGCTGCTGGCGCTGGCGCTCGGACTGTTGCTGGTGCTGGGCGCGAGCCATGTGCTGATCAGTTCGCGGTTGACCCAGGCCAGCCAGCAGGCCGCCATGGCTTTGCAGGACGATGCGCGGTTCGTCCTGAGCAAGATGACCCAGGATATTCGCCAGGCCGGCATGCTGGGGTGTTTGGCTACGGCCTATATCCACAACGCCCCGGCCGCCTTTGATCGGCCGATCAGTTGGGAGGTATCGGCAGGTGCAAAGTCACTGACACTGCTGACCGCCCATGCCGGCGATGGTGCTGGCAAGCCTGACTGGACGGTGGTATCCGACTGCAAGGAGGCTGCCCAGGCTTATGCCGGGGCAGCGCCTGCAGTCGCGCCCGGCCAGATTCGTTTTGCGATACGCGAGGTCACTTACACCTATGAGACGGGCCAGCTAAAGATCAGTACCCCTTCGGCACCGGCCAAGGCTGTACTGATGGATAACGTTGGGGCATTCGAGCTCAGTTTTGGCGTAGCGGCCAGGCCTGGATCGACGGACGTGGTGCGTTATGACAACCACCCCGCCGACCCATCGTTGATACGCAGCGTGCGCCTCCTCATGACCCTGCAAGACCCGACCGGTCGCGTGAAGGATCAGGCCTACAGCGTCGTGGCGGCTTTGCGCAACCGGCTGGAGTAGGGCGATGACGTTGGTAATGGGTAATCCGATGCGGCAGGCGGGAATGGTGCTGCTGATCAGCTTGGTATTTCTGCTGATGTTGTCGTTGCTGGGGTTGTCGTCGATGCAAGGCGCAATTTCTCAACAGAAGGCCGCAAGCAGCCTGTGGCAGCGTATTCAATCGTTCCAAACAGCCGAAAGTGGCCTGCGGCTGGGGGAGGCTGCGGTGCGCAGGGGCGGACATACGCTGCCGGTTTGCCACTCGGTCAACCGTTGCGCGCCGCCTGACGAGGCGTTTTCGTTGGTTGGCGCCGGACCCCATCCGGTCTCGGGGGTGACTTGGGTGGCGTTCAAGGGTGGGGTGTATGGCGTTCAATCCCTGGGAGAGGGTACGGGCCAGGCGCATTTGCCGGCGTACGCCCCCGCCGCGCTGTTCCGGGTGACGGCCGTTGGGCTTGGTGGGCATTCGCGCACGGTGCTGGAGACTGTGTATGCGCGGGTGGAGGAGGGCGGCGGCGAAAGGTTTCGGCGCGTCTTATGGCGGCAACTTCAATAAGGAGCAATCGAATGGGCATGGATAGCCAGGGCTTTACCCTGATCGAATTATTGATCACGGTGGCGATCGTTGCGCTGCTGGGCGGCATCGCTTACCCGGCGTACACCGGCCAGGTAAAAAAGGTGTATCGGGTGCAGATCGTCGCGCTGCTGACCGAGCAGGCTCAGCATCTGGAGCGCTTTTACACGCGCAACGGCACTTTTATTGATGCAGGCGGCGTCAGTACAGGCAATGATCACTATAGAATCAGCGCAGTATTGAACCCCCAGGATTTTGCCCTGCTCGCCACGCCTGCCACCGATTCAGTCATGGCGGACGACGCTTGCGGCCGATTCCGCTTGACCAGCACCGGCATGCGAAGCAATCCGGATGCTGCGCCGCAGATGCCGCTCAACGCATGCTGGGGGCAGTGATGAGAGTGCTGGATGAATGGGCGCCGGGTGCGCTTCTCCCTTTTTATCGGCTGGATCAAATGATGGCAAAGCAACAGCGAGTAGTGATTGTCGGCGGCGGCGTAATTGGCTTGTTGACGGCGTACAACCTGGCAAACCAAGGGCGGGCGGTCACCTTGCTGGAGCGCGCCGGGCTTGGCCAGGAATCGTCCTGGGCTGGCGGCGGTATTGTTTCGCCGCTGTATCCGTGGCGCTACAGCCCGGCGGTGACGGCCTTGGCCCACTGGTCCCAGGATTTCTACCCGCAACTGGCGCAACGGCTGTTCGCCGCCACCGGTGTTGATCCCGAAGTTCATACCACGGGCCTGTATTGGCTTGATCTGGACGACGAAGCCGATGCACTGGCCTGGGCTGCGCGGGAGGGGCGGCCCTTGAGTAAAGTGGATGTGTCGGCTGCCCATGACGCGGTTCCGGTGCTGGGGAGCGGTTATTCCCAGGCGATCTACATGGCCAACGTGGCCAATGTACGCAATCCGCGCTTGGTCAAATCACTCAAGGCGGCGTTGTTGGCGCTGCCCGCTGTGACGATTCACGAGCAGTGCGAAGTCGATGGCTTTATTTTGCAAGGCGACAGCGTGGTTGGCGTGAATACGGCTGCTGGCGCCATGCTGGGCGATCAGGTCGTGCTCGCAGCCGGTGCCTGGAGCGGCGAGTTGCTGGGAAAACTGGGCTTGGCGCTGCCCGTGGAGCCGGTCAAGGGCCAGATGATTCTCTACAAATGCGCGTCTGACTTCCTGTCGAGCATGGTCCTGGCGAAAGGGCGCTATGCGATTCCGCGACGTGATGGTCATATCCTGATTGGCAGCACCCTGGAACATGAGGGCTTCGATAAGACCCCGACCGACACCGCGCTGGAAAGTCTCAAGGCCTCTGCCGTGGAGCTGCTGCCCGCGCTGGCGGACGCCGAGGTGGTGGGGCATTGGGCGGGGTTGCGGCCCGGCTCGCCGGAAGGCATCCCTTATATCGGCGAGGTGCCGGGCTTCAAGGGCTTGCGGCTCAATTGCGGGCATTACCGCAATGGCCTGGTGCTTGCTCCGGCGTCCTGCCAGTTGTTTGCCGACTTGCTGCTGGGGCAGGCACCGATCATCGATCCGACACCTTACGCACCCGCCGGCCGACTCAACGCTGGATAGACTTCGGCCCTTGCTGCAGGTGCGCCTGGGTGCAATACCAGGCCTGGCCTGAGCTCAGCGCACGATCCTGCGGCACGTGCACGCCGCAGTGGGCGCAACGCACCATCAACGCGGCATCTGGCTCGCCGGTGCGGCGTTGGCTGGCAGCAGGGCTTTTAAATTTGCGCCAGAGCCATACCGCGGCGGCAATGACGGCGATCCAGAACAATAGACGAAGCATGATGGGTAGTTTCTCGATAAGGAATGCGCCAGTTTAGCCAAGGTCGCCATGGGCGCACAGCGCAATAAATACCCGCCCATGAAAAAGGGAGCTCCTGAGAGCTCCCTTTTTGCGTTGCGTCGAACGATCAGTCGAACACACCGAAGGTCATGTAGCTGAACCACGAGCGGTCCTGGTTGTTGCCCAGGGCTTGCGGCTCTTCTTCTTCGATCACGTCGCCGTTTTCGTCGTGCGGCTTGAGGTCCGAAGGAATCGCGTCCTTGGCGTCCTGGTATTGCTTGATCACGTCCTGGTTGGCACGTGTTTCACCTGGCGGCAGCGGTGGACGGGACTCGATCAGGCCCAGGGTGTACTTGCTCAACCACGAACGGTTGTCCGCTTCGTCGACCTGAGGCACGAACTGGCCGTCTTTCAGGCTTGGGTGGTCCGGGTAGTTGAGCTTCAGGGTTTCCAGGCTGGTGCTCGCCAGTTCGTCCAGGTGCAAGCGCTGGTAAGCCTCGGTCATCACGGCCAGGCCGTCACCCACCGAAGGGGTTTCCTGGAAGTTCTCCACCACGTAGCGGCCACGGTTGGCGGCGGCCACGTATGCCTGACGGGTCAGGTAGTAGTGGGCCACGTGGATCTCGTAGGAGGCCAGCAGGTTGCGCAGGTAGATCATGCGCTGCTTGGCATCCGGCGCGTAGCGGCTGTTCGGGTAGCGGCTGGTCAGCTGGGCGAACTCGTTGTAGGAGTCGCGAGCGGCACCCGGGTCACGCTTGGTCATGTCCAGCGGCAGGAAGCGCGCCAGCAGGCCAACGTCCTGGTCGAACGAGGTCAGGCCCTTCATGTAGTAGGCGTAGTCCACGTTCGGGTGCTGCGGGTGCAGTCGGATAAAACGCTCGGCGGCGGACTTGGCAGCTTCCGGCTCGGCGTTCTTGTAGTTGGCGTAGATCAGCTCGAGCTGGGCCTGGTCGGCATAGCGCCCGAACGGATAGCGCGACTCCAGTGCCTTCAGCTTCGCTGTGGCGCTGGTGTAGCTATTATTGTCCAGGTCTGTCTGAGCTTGCTGGTACAGCTCGACTTCGCTCAGGTTTTCGTCGACGACGTCCTTTGTTGACGAGCAAGCAGCAGTCATGGCGAGGATGGCGATCAGCAGCAGGTGTTTCACTTGCATGGCGGCTTGCGTCCCTATGACGGCCGCTGTCTTGGGCGGGGCCGTCCTGTTATGATGAGCGCCCCGTTGAAAGCCTCGGGGCAAAAGACGCCGTATTTAACCACAAGCGCGCAGCCGAAACCAAAGGCTGTGCCACGCCTAGTCTGAGCATGTCCGATAAAATTGAACTTCGCGCAGAGGTGCCGTCCGAATTGGGCGGCCAACGCCTCGATCAAGTCGCCGCACAATTATTCGCTGAGCACTCGCGCTCGCGCCTTTCCGCCTGGATCAAAGACGGCCGCCTGACTGTGGATGGAGCGGTTATCCGCCCGCGAGACATAGTGCATGGCGGTGCGATTCTTGAGCTGACTGCCGAGCAGGAAGCCCAGGGAGAATGGGTCGCCCAGGACATCGAGCTGGATATCGTCTATGAAGACGATGACATCCTGGTCATCAATAAACCCGCAGGCCTGGTGGTTCACCCGGCTGCCGGGCACGCTGATGGCACCTTGCTCAATGCCCTGTTGCACCACGTGCCAGACATCATCAATGTGCCGCGTTGCGGCATCGTGCACCGTCTGGACAAGGACACCACCGGCTTGATGGTGGTGGCCAAGACCATTCAGGCGCAGACGCAGCTTGTTACTCAATTGCAGAGTCGCAGCGTCAGCCGGATCTACGAGTGCATCGTGATCGGTGTGGTGGTGGCGGGGGGCAAGATCAACGCACCTATCGGTCGCCACGGCCAGCAGCGCCAGCGCATGGCGGTGATGGAGGGCGGCAAGCAGGCCGTCAGCCACTATCGCGTGCTGGAACGTTTCCGTTCCCACACTCACGTGCGGGTCAAGCTGGAAACCGGTCGTACCCACCAGATCCGCGTGCACATGGCCCACATCAACTTCCCGTTGGTCGGCGATCCGGCCTACGGTGGTCGCTTCCGCATTCCGCCCGCGGCCAGCCAGACCATGGTTGAATCGCTCAAGTCGTTCCCGCGCCAGGCGCTGCATGCACGCTTCCTGGAACTGGATCATCCGACGAGCGGTAAGCGCATGAGCTGGGAATCGCCGCTTCCAGACGATCTGGTCTGGTTGCTGTCGCTGCTCAAGCAGGATCGCGAGGCGTTTATCGGATGAGTGACTGGCTGATTCCTGACTGGCCCGCGCCGTCTCAGGTCAAAGCCTGCGTCACTACCCGTGCGGGCGGCGTCAGTGTGGCGCCGTTCGACAGCCTCAACCTGGGCGATCATGTCGAGGACAGCCTTGAGGCCGTCCTGGAAAACCGTTGTCGCTTTACCGATGCCTTCGATATTCAGCCGGCCTGGTTGCGCCAGGTCCATGGGACCAGCGTGGTCGAGGCCGATCCTGGCCGTATCGCCGAAGCCGATGGCAGTTGGACAAGCACACCCGGTATCGCCTGCACATCGATGACGGCGGATTGCCTGCCTGCGTTGTTCTGCAATCGGGCGGGCACTCGTGTTGCTGCGGCCCATGCCGGTTGGCGTGGGCTGGCGGCCGGCGTGCTGGAGGCTGCTGTTGACAGCCTTGAGTGCGACCCCGCCGACGTTCTGGTCTGGCTCGGCCCCGCCATTGGCCCGCAGGCCTTTGAAGTCGGCCCCGAGGTGCGTGAAGCCTTCATGCAGCAACTGCCGGCGACTGCCCAAGCCTTCGTTCCCGGCCGCAATCCCGGCAAGTTCATGGCCGACATCTATCAGCTCGCCCGCCTGCGCCTTGCCGCGCGGGGCATTACCGCTGTCTATGGTGGCGGTTTTTGCACCGTGACCGACCCGCGTTTCTTTTCCTATCGCCGCAGCCCGCGTACGGGCCGATTCGCCTCCCTTATCTGGCTTGAACGCTAGACTGTCCTGACCTGTATCAACCCACAGCTGCTTGAATCCCGCAAAATCCACCCCATCTATAAGGGTATCTAGCAGGTTTCTTCATTCAGGATGTGTTTACAGCTCCGGCCTGCTCAAAAGGAAGGTGACTAATGCGTATTGATCGTTTAACCAGCAAATTGCAGTTGGCCTTATCGGATTCCCAGTCCCTGGCGGTCGGCCTCGACCACCCGGCGATTGAGCCGGCGCACTTGATGCAAGCGCTCCTGGAGCAACAAGGTGGTTCTATCAAGCCCTTGTTGATGCAGGTAGGCTTTGACGTCAACAGCCTGCGCAAGGAATTGAGCAAAGAGCTCGACCAACTGCCGAAAATCCAGAACCCTACCGGCGACGTAAATATGTCGCAGGACCTGGCACGCCTGCTGAACCAGGCAGACCGCCTGGCCCAGCAGAAAGGTGACCAGTTCATCTCCAGCGAGCTGGTACTGCTCGCCGCCATGGACGACAACAGCAAGCTCGGCAAATTGTTGCTTGGCCAGGGCGTGAGCAAGAAAGCCCTGGAAAACGCCATCAACAACCTGCGCGGTGGCGAGGCGGTGAATGACCCCAATCACGAGGAGTCGCGCCAAGCCCTGGATAAGTACACCGTCGACCTGACCAAGCGCGCCGAAGAGGGCAAGCTCGATCCGGTGATCGGTCGTGACGATGAAATTCGCCGCACCATCCAGGTGCTGCAGCGTCGCACCAAGAACAACCCGGTACTGATCGGTGAGCCTGGCGTGGGTAAAACCGCAATCGCCGAAGGCTTGGCCCAGCGCATCATCAATGGTGAAGTGCCGGACGGCCTGAAAGGCAAGCGCCTGCTGTCCCTGGACATGGGGTCGTTGATTGCCGGCGCCAAGTTCCGTGGCGAGTTCGAAGAACGCCTCAAATCCCTGCTTAACGAATTGTCCAAGCAGGAAGGGCAGATCATTCTGTTTATCGACGAACTGCACACCATGGTCGGCGCGGGTAAAGGCGAGGGCTCCATGGATGCGGGCAACATGCTCAAACCTGCCCTGGCGCGAGGCGAGTTGCATTGCGTCGGTGCCACCACGCTCAACGAATACCGCCAGTACATCGAAAAGGATGCGGCGCTTGAGCGGCGTTTCCAGAAAGTGCTGGTGGAAGAACCGAGCGAAGAGGACACCATCGCCATTCTGCGTGGCCTGAAAGAACGCTATGAGGTTCACCATAAAGTCGCGATCACCGACGGTGCGATCATTGCGGCGGCCAAGTTGAGCCATCGCTACATCACTGATCGGCAGTTGCCCGACAAGGCCATCGACCTGATCGACGAAGCGGCCAGCCGCATTCGCATGGAGATCGACTCCAAGCCGGAAGTGCTCGATCGCCTGGATCGCCGCCTGATTCAACTGAAGGTCGAATCCCAGGCGCTGAAAAAAGAAGAGGACGAAGCGGCGAAGAAACGCCTGGAGAAACTCCAGGAAGAAATCGTGCGCCTGGAACGTGAATATTCGGACCTCGAAGAAATCTGGACTTCGGAGAAAGCCGAAGTGCAGGGATCGGCGCAGATCCAGCAGAAGATCGAGCAGTCCCGTCAGGAACTGGAAGCTGCGCGCCGTAAAGGCGACCTGAACCGCATGGCCGAGTTGCAGTACGGGGTCATCCCGGACCTGGAGCGTAGCCTGCAGATGGTCGACCAGCATGGTCACAGTGAGAACCAGTTGCTGCGCAGCAAGGTGACCGAGGAAGAAATTGCCGAGGTGGTCTCCAAATGGACCGGTATTCCTGTGTCGAAAATGCTGGAAGGCGAACGCGACAAGCTGTTGAAGATGGAAAGCCTGTTGCACCAGCGCGTTATTGGCCAGGAAGAGGCTGTGGTGGCGGTGTCCAACGCAGTGCGGCGTTCGCGCGCCGGGCTGTCCGACCCGAATCGCCCGAGTGGTTCGTTCATGTTCCTCGGCCCGACCGGCGTGGGTAAGACCGAGCTGTGCAAGGCCTTGGCTGAATTCCTCTTCGATACCGAAGAGGCGATGGTGCGCATCGACATGTCCGAGTTCATGGAGAAACACTCGGTGGCCCGTCTGATCGGCGCACCACCAGGCTATGTGGGCTACGAGGAAGGTGGTTACCTGACCGAAGCCGTGCGGCGCAAGCCTTACTCGGTGATCTTGCTCGATGAGGTCGAGAAGGCGCACCCGGATGTGTTCAACATCCTGCTGCAAGTGCTGGAGGATGGCCGCCTTACCGATAGCCACGGACGCACGGTGGACTTCCGTAACACGGTAATCGTGATGACCTCCAACCTGGGCTCGGCGCAGATCCAGGAACTGGTGGGCGACCGCGAGGCCCAGCGCGCAGCGGTAATGGATGCGCTGACCACGCACTTCCGGCCGGAATTTATCAACCGGGTGGATGAAGTGGTGATCTTCGAGCCTCTGGCGCGGGATCAGATCGCCGGTATCACCGAGATCCAGCTGGGACGCCTGCGTGCACGCCTGGCCGAGCGCGAACTGGCGCTGGAGCTGAGCAGCGAGGCGTTGGACAAGCTGATCGCGGTGGGTTACGACCCGGTGTATGGCGCGCGGCCATTGAAGCGTGCGATCCAGCGCTGGATCGAAAACCCGCTGGCGCAGCTGATCCTGTCGGGCAGCTTCATGCCGGGTACCAGCGTCGAGGCAACCGTGGAGAACGACGAAATCGTCTTCCACTAAGCCTGGCAAGCACTGCTATAAGAAGAGGCCCCGCATTGCGGGGCCTTTTTTTTCGATAGGGCGTTGAACTGTAAGGCAAAGGCTTGTAAAGTGCGCCCCGCAGCAACGTCAGCCCACGGGTTTCTTCTCCCCAAGAAGAAATCAGAAAGAAGCGCAAATCATTGTCTTAAAAGCAATTTAAAGGGTTGACAGGGGTTTTTAAGATTGTAGAATAGCGCGCCTCAGAGACGCTAACGTAGCGATACGGACAGGGTCGAAGAGAAGGTTGTAACGCAGTAGAAGTTGTACATTTGAAATATGTAGTTCCGTGATAGCTCAGTCGGTAGAGCAAATGACTGTTAATCATTGGGTCCCAGGTTCGAGTCCTGGTCACGGAGCCAATTTCAAACCGGGGTATAGCGCAGTCCGGTAGCGCGCCTGCTTTGGGAGCAGGATGTCGGGAGTTCGAATCCCCCTACCCCGACCATATTTGGGTCGTTAGCTCAGTTGGTAGAGCAGTTGGCTTTTAACCAATTGGTCGTAGGTTCGAATCCCACACGACCCACCATTTTTGAGACCAGTTAACGCTGGAATCAAATCTTAGAATCAGAGGTTGAAGCTCTGATAGAGGCGGTTTTACGGTTTTGGAAAGTGTTACAGCACTTAGATATCGCCGTAGACATGCAGCCGTCTGAGGCGAACAGTAGTTTCGGTTCGTCATGATGTCAATGTGCGTCGGTTTTGCGATGCGCATTCCGGGGTATAGCGCAGTCCGGTAGCGCGCCTGCTTTGGGAGCAGGATGTCGGGAGTTCGAATCCCCCTACCCCGACCATATTTAATGAAAAAAGGCGTCTTTATGGCGCCTTTTTTTGTGCCTTGAGCAAAGTCGTACCGTTCGTCTGAAAAAAATACGGATCTCGACCTAGTGCTTTATTCCGGGCAAGCGAAAGCCTCTGGCCAACCAGAATCCCCTATAGCCAGTGCGCTTTGATTATAAGCGTACTAGGGCGATGCTCGAGAAAAGGATGAGCTTCG
Source organism: Pseudomonas sp. R5-89-07 (assembly GCF_003851685.1). Classification (NCBI taxonomy): domain Bacteria; kingdom Pseudomonadati; phylum Pseudomonadota; class Gammaproteobacteria; order Pseudomonadales; family Pseudomonadaceae; genus Pseudomonas; species Pseudomonas sp. R5-89-07. The sequence continues at coordinate 899,030 of NZ_CP027727.1, forward strand.
CATTGAATGCTCAGTCGAGGTGCGTTTCCTGAATGTGCCGACACCAAGCCCGCTCGCCATTAGCGTCAATAGTAGACTCTGCTCTACTTGATCTACTGGTGGGTCCATAGAGCATGTCATTGACTCGCGATGCAGTTGCGCAGATGCGAGCTCGAGAGCCCTCTGTAGCGCGCTTCGGCCAGTCGACTTGGTCGGCCGATCAATACTGATCTCTGTGCTGCTAGATTGTTGTGGAGCTGGCAGCTTCTTGGGCTCTGGTTGAGCGGTGTCCTGTGAATGCACACCTATGTTGGCGGGTAAGGGGGCAGAGGGTGTGCCACTTGGATCAACCCGTCTCACTCGGCTTAGAGCGCCCTGAGCCAGGCTTCGCTCATGCAGAACAGCACGCATATGGTCGTAGTCTGCCTCAATGTAATTCATCGTTGTCGCGAGATTCGAGTGATTCAGCAAGCTTTTCGTGAGATGGATGTTTCGCTCAGGCTGCTTCATCAAGTCTGTTGCTAATGTGTGCCTGAAACGGTGAGGGGTCATGCGCACGCCGATCTTATCGGTGAGTTTGCCGTACATTGACTCTACCTGGTCGATGTTCATTTCCTTGCCATGGTAGTGACGGGAGAACCTGTTGACGTTGAACAGCTGATCGTCTGGTGAAAATCCGATTTTCTCGGCCTCCCCCAGGATCCTGGATAGGTGCGGAGCTAGTCCTTCCATAATGGGTAGGAAAAACTCCCGATGGGTCTTCTCTGTTTCAGCGCGGACCAAGATCATCTGGTTGCCCCAGTCGATATCTCTGTAGCGAAGGCACAGCAGGGCGTTCAGACGTATGCCTGTGTAATAAAACATCTCGAAGACGCTGAGCCAGAACCAGGCTGGTGTGATCTGGCTACGTTCATGCGTACAACGTTCTTGGCCTACAAGGGATATGAGCCAGTTGCGTGCTCGTTGGATGGCGTCTCCATTGATTGTCTTGCTGGCTCGCTTTGGTGGGATAACGCTGGTTTTCTTGAATGGGTTGATCGTGGTATGGGTCATCAGGCCGTGTTCTATGGCGTAGCCCCAAACAGTTCGAAGGTGATTTGAATAGGTGTTCCAGCTGCGTTTGGATAATCCGTTCTCAAATACTTTTTTTCGCCATGTCAGAATCGCACGATGATCGATCTCCTCAACTGAGGCCGTTCGGAAATGCTTAAGTAGTGCTTTGGTCGAGGCACGATAGATCTTTGCACTGGCAGGCCGCAGATCATGGGCAAAGATGTATTCCTCCGTCAGATTCGAGGGCGTCGTCATTGTGGCGGCTCCGTTGCTTCTGACTTCAAGGACAGGCTGATATTGTCGAAGGGGACCTCAGAGAAGATTGTTCGCGGGTCTAGTAGTAAGTACCCCTTGAGCTGCTTGGATTTTCGAGGTCCAACAACGTCACAGGTCCAAATATTCAGACTCTTATGCGTTTTTCGATGAAGTTTCTGTTTCTCGAAACTACGTTGAACCAGCTGCCAGGCGCTGACTTGCTGTACTTTGGCTTGCTGTTCGATATGGGGGAATTCAAGGACGTAGCGTTTGAAAATTCCAGGCGTTACCAGCATAGCGGTCCCTGCTACGGTATGAACCAACGCTTTGGTATCGTTGATAATGATGGTCCGGGATGCGATGCCTTTCTTAAGCCATTCAACAAATCCCTGACCGATCTCGGTGTTATTGCTAGGCATCGGGGTGACTTCTTCGATTATTGCTAGAGGCGCACCTCCTTGATTGGAGGTTTGGGAAGGCTGGATGTCATCCAGTTTCGGAGGCGCGGTATGTGCCGCTGAGACCTCTTTGTTCTTGGTGTCTTCTGATGGCTCATTGATGTTACCAAGGAGCGCCAGTAGCTCGTCAAATTCCTCGTTACTGCTCGAGAAATGCTGCGGGAGTTCGAACGGCGATGGCTGTGCCGGTGCTAAAGGCGCCGACTTAGAGCTGGATTGAATGTCCGAAGGCAAATTTTTTGCCGGTGAGGTGACGTTATTTTCAGCTGCAGAGTCTTCTGCCGGATTGCCAGCTTCTACTTCAAGCGTCCCCAGGTAAGCTGTGGGCCGATCATTTGGATCATTCCAGATCAGCGCCGGTGAGAGCTTCAGCAGGGTGAAGGTGTTTCGCCAGCCACGACCATTGTCTATCGTGGCTTTCCAGACCGCCTTGTCTTGGGCATTGGTCTGGATCACCCCCTGATCTTGCAGCATGTTGAAGAAAGGTGCATTCGAACTGGGTACACCCTCAACGCCTTGGGTCAGCAAATAGGCTCGCAATTGATCAGCAATAGGCTTGCTAACCAGCCAAAGAGCATCCTGTGTCAGCCATCCATCTGACGGTCCATCGGGTTGATTCAGTTTGAATGTATCTCGGACCAAGTGACGCAACCCATCTGCCAATTGACGCTGCAAAGACTGTTTGGGCGCGGACAGCGCGCGGGCTGGATTTCCTCCGAGTTCCTGTGCGACGGACGCCTGATCGGCCTTGACCACGATCTCGCCCAAAATGCCGGCATGTTCGTACTGACCAACCAAAATGAAGATTAACTGCGACCACACTTCGGGGAAATTACTGAGCCAATCTAAGATTTCTGAGGAGAGGATCTGCGCGTAGATCAGTGCGGCAGCGGCTCCGTGAAGTTGGTAATTGCGTCCTTTCACGTAGCGGAATCGATAGGGACGATCGATTGGACCGTGCCAGGGGTGCCAGGTTTTCCCTCCTATCAACTCGACGTGCACGTCGACAGCGATCTTGCCCAGGTCGTGTATCAAAGCGCCATAAGCCGCGGCGGCAGTCCAGGCCTCAGCCTGTGCTGATTGGGATTCCGGCGGTGCGCCTATAGGCAGCAGGTAGCTCTGTCGAATCTTCAAGGCATAGGCGACGATTTCAAGTCCGTGATCCAGCATGCCGCCAGGGTGTGCATGATGGTGGTTTTGCGAAGCAGGGAGCTGCTGGACCAACTCCGCGTAGCGCTCAAGTGGACGCCGATAGAGCTCGACAAACTGTGAGCGAGATAACGATGCGCGCTGCCAAATGTTCTCCAGTAGTTTCTGACGGCGTGGCGATGCCAGTAGTGCTTGGCTAGAGGCCGGCTGTATAAAACCGTTAGGGGAGGGGCTTTGGGCGGGTAGCGCTTTATTGCGGCGGAAAATAGAGAACATCGCCTGCTCCATAAATGATTCATGGGCCATGCTTTTCTCCTATCCAAAGGGGGGCGAGCAAGGGGAAAGGATCACTGGTGGTCTCGGGTATTTCTTTTGGCGAAAAGCCATCTTTCTATGGTGGTGACGGAGAAAGGAATGCAGAATTATCGTCATTTCGGCCTAAGGTACGGTGCCGCAGATCGACCATGTCAGGAAAAAATGATGGTTTCACTTCGCTACGCTACGAAATCAACCTCAGATAATGTTTGGGCACTTTGTGATTTGATACGTGACAATAAGTGTGATGAGATCATTCTTTTTGCTAGCGTAGGGAATGATCTTGACGATGAAGAAGCAAGGTGGGACAACAACCTTCCTTTGGTTGTCGCCTTAGCTAAATATATTATTCCTCACGTTGACAGCGTCTTGGTCGTTTTTGATGGGGTGTTTTTAACCGCTGCGCGTCCCGCTCGTTATGGTGAAGTACGAGACTTGCTGGATGTAGCTATTGCGTCAGACAAGGTTTATTACTCTGAGCAGAGAGCTCCACTCACTAGCGAAATGACTCCTGACGAGGCAGTTTCAACTCTTATTGATTTAGGTTCTATCCAGCCGTTGACGGTTGAGTCCAGAGCTGAATACTTTTCATTGCTTAGTAATTTTACAGAAGACGAGTTAGTTGAAATTTATTCGACTCGGGAGATGCGTTGATGGGATTAGTCCTTTTTTCCGCTGAAAGCGGCCCTTTCGGGTAAGGCTTTTACCCTTGTTAACCATTCCATTCGCTTCTACAAAACCTTTTACCCTTTGGGCCATTTTGCTGTGAAAAAGGGCGGGCTTCTGGTGCAAGGCAAGGGCCGTTTGTCTCATGATCTTGCAGCAGAGAAAAATCGGTATTATAAGTAATGTCAAATCGCCCCTAGATCGGGTAAGAAGGAGACGCACCATGACCGCACAGACCTCTCAGGGAGTAGCAAGTCGCTTAGGCTATGGCCTGGGTCAGGTTGCGCGCCTCGTTTGGTGCAGTCAGAACCGTACCCTGCGTTGGGTCAAGCGTCTGGTTGTAGCTGCCGTGCTCCTATATTTTTCTGCAGACATTTTCAGCGGAATTATCAGCGTTGCAGTATTTACCTTGGTTTTGGGTGGAGGGCTCTGGGCGTTGAATCACAAACCTACGCCTCGCAGAAACCAAATAGAGTACGGTCAATGTTATGGCCCCGATGGCTATGGGTACTATGTTGCTGGTCAACGTGTAGACGACGATGATTAAGGGACTCATATAATGATATGAGACCCTTACGTTACATAACGCTATGTTTGACAGTATTCACCCCTTCCTGACCTGCCTTTTGAACATCTTTTGTTCCGCTGGTAAGGCCTTCCAACGCTTTTCCTGCGCTCACCCCTGCCCATCCCAGCGCGCCTATCCAAAACACTGGCAGGATGATGAACATCGAGCCCATCACGAAGTTTAAAATTGCGTCCTGGGTGGCAGTGTTCAAACCCATCACAGGATCAAATGATAAATGCGGAGAGCCGGCTCCATATAAAGCGTCCAGTATCGTGGTATCGACCCATCTAGCCAGTTGAAACCAGAAGTCCACGAATATCAGAGCGAAAAAAACAACGGACATAGTCATGGCCACTTTTAGTTGGTAAGCCCCGACAATTAGCACCAATGGAATGCAAATCACCATCGCCATTTTCAAGAACGCCATGACCATCGGTAGCGCTTGGCGAACCATGTCCATCGCTGGGAAATAGGCCATAGATCCTAATGCAACTCCGAGAGTCCCCGCTGCCCGGGCTGCTCCATTCCACACGGTTCCGTTGATTTGCCCCCCGTAATCCGTATAAACATCCCCTTTCACCTGGTTCGACGGCGAGACCAGTTGCCGGACAAGCGAGTCAGTCACTTCTTCCGGGGATAGCCACTTTGCCCAGCCGAGCATTTTGGTCAGGAGGTCCGGCGACACTTGAGCCTTGATACGATCCTGCAGCCCCACTCCGCTATCCGACCACCATTGTTTGCATGTTGGATAGCCGCCACCTCCACTCACTTCTGGTAAACCCACATCGCGAGATGCGTTATAAGGCCAAGAAGTCCTTGGAGTTTTGGAGTAGTCCGTGTCGTAATACCCCGAGGTGTTCAATAAGAAGTGAGAACCAATCCAGCTGAGTTCTTGCGCAAAACGAGGGTCATTCCCTTGCGCGCCCAGTTCAGGTTGACGCATGAATAGTCTAGCACGGGAGGGGCCGTAGCAATCGTGCGTGAAGTCCCCAATTTCTTGAGCCAATAGTGGGTTGTTGATCTTGGTGTTGCTAACTTCCATGCGTACTTGTCGCAAATCAGTTCCGCAAGGAATTGCTGCGACCGCGCCACTGGTTAACCCCTTTGATAATGCATGCATTAACGCCCACCACATGGGCATCTGGGCGCTCTTTCCTGCCAGTGAGCTGAATGTTGTGTTCCAGCCTGTGTCTGTGGGTTTAGGTAAGTTGTATTGACATTGCTGAGCTCTACTCTGGTCGAATGCCAAGGTATCAAAACTCACATTGACGGCTGGTACAGCGAAGAATGCGACGACGATGTAGCCAACATAGATATTGGTCTCGATACGTGCCAGTGAGAGAACGCCTTTGTTGCCCTCATCAGCCCCCTCACCACGGACTTTCAGCCACTCTCGAATAACGATGATGCAGAAGGGCAGGGCGAATAGGCCCGTATCTGAAATCATCGCCCAGATACCATTGTTGATGATCCAACCGACCAACGTCAGGTAGTACTCCAAATAATCATTGGTGTAGAGCGTCACAAGTCACCCCCTGCCTCATACAGCACCTTGCTCAGCTCAACCATCAGAAATAATAGGAACACCATTGCCTCGATCTTCAACAGACCTTTGCGCCGTTTCGAGCGTTCTGAGTTCGATAACCCTGCCTTGAATTTGAACCAGGCAACGGACAGCGCGATATAAAGCACCAGGCGCCAGGTGAAGAGCGGCCAGTAGTGGTCGGTACGCCAGGCTTGCCATTGCTCAGCGCTGTCGAACATGTTCATCAAGACAGCGCTGAGTAGTACTACGAGGGCGGTAGTCGCGAGCAAAACACCCAGAACAAGCAGAATGCTCCTCCCGGTTCGTCGAACCAGCGAGCGATTGGAGGCGGTGACAGGCTCCGGCATATCGGTCATGGCCTTTCTCACTGTTTGTTCTGGGCGGGTGACTGCAACTGGTCCAATCGATCTGTTTCTGGGGCTCCCTGGGACACACCACGAGAGTTTTCGGCCCGTGCTTTGCTGCGTTCAATGATGGTCAGAGGCGAGTTCTTGGCGAGTTGCTGACGCATGTCCAGTTCCATTTTGAGGTTGCCGATCTCCTGTTGTAGGGATGAGCTCTGCTGGCCGACTGCCTGCACGGCGAGGTCATTTGCCGCGACGTTCGGTTCCCGACTGCCTGCCATCAACGTGCGCTGCAGGGTCAGGGCTTTCTCCAGCACATCGGACAACGCGACTTCGGAAGCAAGCCGGCGAGCGAGTACGTCCTGGTCGCGCTCATCCTTGAGTGCTGCTACAACGCCTCGTGTGATGGGTAACGAGTTGCTGCTCGCTGCTTCCAGGTTTTCTAGCGACAGCGTTTTGCTTCCGCTCAGCAGTTCCTGCAGGGCCTTCAGCTTGGTTTCGTACGTTTCCTGGATCAGCGGCGTGAGGCCGACGCCTGCGGCTGTCACCGTTTTAGGGCAGCTGTCACAGGTCTGCTGTTGTTGTTCACCCAGGACACGAGTGGCAAAGGTGGTGGCTTCTTGGGGCGATGACCAGACATTGCACACCATGCCGTTGTTGCAGTTCGCTTTGCTGATGGATGCGGTGTCGCCGGCCGCGCGCTTGTTCAGAAGGTTGTAGCCCGCCTTGGTGACGTCGCCTACGATACGAATTGGCTTTTGACCGGAACCACCTGCTCTATCACCACCAACCCAAGTGACGCCATCGTTGCCACCTTTCTTTTCGACTTGTTCCACCGCCGATACTGCGTCCGTGTTGGATGTTAGCGCCTGACTCATAGCCTGACCTTCAGCAAGCTTGCCCCAGCCCATTTGGTTACCGGCGATATCCGCCATTTTTTCGCCAATGGCGCGGCAGGTGCCTTTGGAGCGGTCGAAGTCCAAGCGGGCCTGCAAAATGCCGTTGGTTATGAGGTTGTATAGCGCCGGGTTCGCACGTTGAAGAATCAGTGCCGGCAGCGAAGCCACGGCGCTGGTGGCGCTCTGTACCACCGAGCTCATGATGTTTTTGAAGCCGGAAGTGGCACCATTCAATTGGTTTTCTAGGGTTGTGCTCAGGCTCATGTTTCCGCAGATCAGGTTGGTATTCCAACCGCCTCCCACAGAAATACTATCCATGTTGCCTGCGCTCCCCATGGTTACTGCGTTGCCGCCGCCAATGCTATACAGCACGTTGTCCCCAATAACGCTTCCGGAGGATGAGACGTTGATTGGATCAGCAGAGAGCGCTATTGCACTGCTGAGGCTGCAGGCGAGCCCTATCGCCAAGGTAGTGAGTTTCATGCTTTGCTCCGATCGCTGTTTCATTGGAAGTCCGTACTGCCGAGGAAGGTCTGGCCACGACGCTGGCAGCACGAATAAGGGCGCCAGAGTGCCCAGGCGTAGCCGCCATCCTGCGCATCGATGTTCGGACCGATGGTGGGAAAGGTTGCGCAAGTCGGGTTGAGGACTGGGGTGAGCTCTTGCCACTTGCCAGTGGACGCGTCACCTTCGCGTAACGGCCCCGCAGGCCAGTAGCCGGGGTATGGAAGGGCGAGCATCGGCAAGTAGACATGTACCTGGCCTGGACGGGTAACCACGTCGCCGGCACGCTGCGCAATAACTGCGCCCGTTTTGTAGTCGTCAGTCTGGTTAAGGAAGCCGCTACGTGGGTAGACGTTCCCCCAACTGCTTGCTGAGAGCAGGCTACCGACTTCACGCATACCCGGAATGAGCGCTTCGGGGTATACGGATTCTGGGACGCCGTATCTCCAAGCAATGGGGTCAAGGGTGCTGAGAAAGTAAGGCACAAGCGGTAAGGTTGCGCCTTTGCATACATAGCCCGAGGCTCTGGCAAACTGACTCAACGTCGCACCACCTGGATGGCCGATGACATCGGCTTCCTTAAATTTGATGATGTTGTTCTCGGCAACGTGATTGGTAGTGCCGTCGTTACCCGCTTGGGCGATCGGATTCGGGGTGCCAAGAGGTGACATCTCGATCCAAGGGTTCATCCCGGTATTCGCATATGCAGACACCACAGCGTCCGGTACGTAGTGACGAACCTTGGTCGAGGTTTTGACTTTGCATCCGAATGGTGTGCAGAGCAGCCAATAGCAGATGCCGACTACTTTGTACTCCAGGCAGGTTGGTGACAGGGTCGAGGCAATAATCGCTGCCGAGTTGATCGCAGCCGATGCACTGAATGACAGGCTGAAAGTGATAGCCAGCGACAAAGGCCGGATCGCAAAACGTGAGCGTCTCATCGTGACAGGCTCCGTGCTCGTTCGATCAACGCGACGGCTTTAGCTACGTCAGGCTCGCCGTACACGACGTAGCGACGATCTACGACCACGGCTGGGAGTTTTTCGACTCGCAGGCTCCAGGCGTCTGTGACGCCCTGCTGGGCCTGGGCCAGCTCGTTTTGCAGATGCTTCCCTGCAGGGCTGACCAGGTAGCGTTGAATGGCCGCTTCTGCCTGGCGTGGATCGGCGGGTAGTTGTCTAGAAAGTAGTTCTTCAAGGCGCTGCTGATCATCCAGGAAGATGACGCGAGCGCCAGAAGGTGCGGATACTGGATGTGCTCGGTTTGTAATGACCCACGTCTCCGCGTGGGACGCAGTGGACAAGAACAGTAGCAGTGAAAACAGCCAGCGCCGCGTTTCGCTAAGGTGGGTAAGGATCTGGAGCATGGCACCGTACCTGATATGGATTCAGGTACAGAAAACCGGATGGCTGTCTTGAGCGCAGTAAGAAATAGGAATTTGGAGCCTTCGGGTATTTGAGAGCGACGAATTCGTGTGGGTTGGATTTGAGATGGCACTTGGTCGGCTCAAATTGACGACGCCGCGAGTACGCAGTTAACTGGCTATCAATACAGTAATTTCGGGCCGGTTTTATGAGCGTTACCCTTCCCGGTCCCGTTATCAACGATAGTAGTGCGAAACACCTTATTTGTGTCAGGTCTCAGCTAGCTTACCTTCTCCTGCGGCCGATTACCTTGAGAGATTAATATCGCTAGATGAGTTATTCGCCCGTCGCACATGTATTTGGCCAAGATCATGGGGCGACAGCACGCAAGTTGCTGCGCTCAACGCCAAATAGGTTTGCAAACATCTGCATATCCGCGACAAACAGATGGCGTTGCACCGAATATTTCTAATAACTACCGATAGAAACGCCAGCATTGAATGGGTCCCGTTTTGGATTTGCATATCGCAATATCAGTTGAACTTCAAAATTCCGAGCATGCTGGTACTGCTTCTAGGTGGAGTGAATATTTGTACTCTCACATATTCGAGTGGGCGGGGTTGCTAATGCTGTCGCGCATAACAATCTCCACAGTCGAGTTATACTATGGAATAAGGGCGGCTGTACTAGCGATGTCGCATTGATCGAGAATAACAAAATTAACGCTGTAAGAAGCGAAGGAGGTTCGATTTTCTGTAATGCTAAAAGGGAGCCTTAAACATCATGTTCGCCTGGTTGTAGTGTTTTCAGTATATTATTAAGCTTGTTTTTTGCATCTTCCAATTTTTTCTGCTTTACTGTTAGTACCTCGGCCATACGTTGAAGGACCTTCTCCCGGTTGGTTAGTTCTGCCTGCTTTCTATTTTGCTCTGCTTGTCGATGAGCTAAATTTTTAACATTTTGCAGAAATAGCTCGTTTTTCTTTTCATATAGGCGCTCTAGCTCTTGCAATTGTAATTCTTTAGATTCCAAAGTTTCTTGGTGAAGTTTGCTTTGTTTTCTTTGTGTCGTCATCTCTACTGCCAAATCTGACAGTTTATCAAGTTCCTGAAGTACGGTTTCCCCGTCGTCCACTGGAGCTTTGCTGTCAAGAGTGTCTGTTGCTGGAAGCCAGGATATCTCGTTTGAGAGAGTTGACGCAGCTGAAAAATTCATTGGTTGATCATCAGCCACTTGATAAGTGGGCTCCTGAATCAACTCATCTTGAACCGTAGTGGATTGAAGGGGGGAGGCTACAGCAGAAGAAGCCATATCTGTGTAAGTGGATGCGGCAGGGACGGTTTCGGCAGGTTCTGACAGGGGCACAGCTGTTTTCTCCTCAATCTCTCGAGCCGGCTGTTCTGTGGGCGCTTCCGATTGTTCAACACTCGAATAACTTACAGGTGTGATTTCTGTCTGAAATGCAGGCCCGTAAGGGGTTAAAGGTTGAAAACTAAATAGCTTAGTAATTTGGGCTTCCGTGATGTCCAGAGTATTGTGCATATTCAACACGGTCGGCGAAATAATCAATTCACTTGAGTCTAATAGGTGAAAACTGGTATTAGTGGTACTCGTCTCGCCTGTAAATGCCTCTTGCAGAATAAGGCCGAACACTTCCGAAGCTCTTTCCCAATGTTCGTTGGTTGTAAGAGGGCGGAGTAAGCTGTGGCCATCGTCATCGGGATGCAGTGACGTCAGATAGACCCGGGTAGAGTTGTCGTCGATCTTTTCGTTCAGACTGTAAACGAGAAAGTTTTGCTCGATGTCGTGGACCGCGAAGCTACATAAATGCACAGCCGTCAGCGTGCTTTCGTTGTCGTGTTGGATTGAAAAAGTTGATACCAGCATGTGCTCTCCATCGGGTTGAGGAATCATAGGGTACAGGATATGACGACTGGACCCCGCAGCGATCTAAGATGTTGCGCATTTGCTGATGGGATAAATCTGAATATCAATCAGATTTATCTGATTGAGTCTGTTCTTCTCAGCAGCCGCACGACGCAAGCTTTATCGTCGGCCTAACTTATAAATTATGCGGCCTTCGTCGCTCGCATGTGGGTCGGCATGCATCTGTGCGCTTTTTTATGCGCGGCGTACGACTTATCAAATACAGTTTTTGAAAAGGGGAAGCCATGATCGAAATACTCAATCTTACCAAGCGCTTCTCTCGGCATATTGCGGTAGATAATCTCTCTCTTCACGTCGGATCCGGGGAGGTTTTGGGCGTTCTGGGAGTCAATGGCGCAGGCAAGACCACGACAATGAGAATGCTGACAGGGTTTCTGGCACCCACCTCAGGTACGATTCGTATTTTGGGGCTCGATGTTCGGAGGCAGACTCTCCAAGTGCAGCAGCAAATAGGCTACCTGCCGGAAGGGGCGCCCTGTTACGTGGAGATGCGAGTAGGAGGATTTCTTGAGTTTATTGCCGGTGCCCGAGGATACCGTGGCGCCGAAAGGCGTGAGCGAGTGGAGCGTGCGATAGACATGCTGGAGTTGGGGGGGGTTGTTGGATTGCCCATTACGCAATTGTCGAAAGGATTTGTCCGTCGTGTTGGGCTGGCGCAGGCGATCTTGCACGACCCAAAGATATTGATCTTGGACGAGCCTACAGATGGGTTGGATCCGAATCAAAAACACAAGGTGCGCGAGCTGATCCGGAGGTATGGGCAGGACAAAACAGTCGTTATCTCTACGCATTTGCTTGAAGAGGTTTCGGCAATCTGCAGTCGTGCCGTGATATTAGGTGCAGGTAAGGTCTTGGCGGATAGTTCGCCTGAAGAATTGCGAAGGCGTTGTCGTTATTACCAAGCCGTCACGCTATTGATTGATGGACCTATAGACCTGATGGCCCTAGCAATGCTGCCGGGAGTTGCCGGAGTGGAGGAAAGGAAGACTGGGCATTGTTTTACAATACTGGCCCGACCAGGTGCAGTGATTTTTCCGGCGGTAAGCGCGTTGGTAGCAAGTCGTGGTTGGCAGGTCAAAGCATTGGAGCTGGAGAGAGGGCGTCTGGATGAAGTTTTTAGGAAGATAACCAAGGCAGGTAAGCCATGACGCCGATATTCGTTATTTTTAAGCGCGAGTTGTGCGGCTATTTCGTCTCTCCTTTGGCCTATATATTTATTGAGGTGTTTCTGGTTCTGTCCGGCGTTCTTACATTTTATGTCGGAGGTTTTTTTGAGCGCAATCAAGCTGACTTGGTCTCTTTTTTGGTATCCATCCGTGGTTGTATTTATTTCTGGCTCCTGCGCTCACTATGCGCCTTTGGGCTGAAGAGCGACAGTCCGGAAACATCGAATTACTGCTCACGTTATCGGTAGCAACGCGAAATGTGGTGTTGGGGAAGTTTTTTGCCGCGTGGGTGGTGGCGGGAGTTAGTTTGCTTTTAACATTTCCGTTAGTGATTTCTGTAAATTATTTAGGTAACCCCGATAATGGAATTATCTTTGCGGGGTACATAGGTAGTTGGTTGCTCGTGGGGGCTTACCTTTCGATCGGTTCTTGTATGTCTGCGCTTGCTAAGAGTCAGGTAATCGCGTTGATTCTAACACTTGTCGTATGTTTTTTATTTGTCGTCAGTGGATTTCCCCTTGTACTGGACGCACTTAATCCATGGGCCCCGCAATGGACTATTGATTTATTAGCTTCGATTAGCATTCTGGCTCGTTTTGAGGCAATCAGCAGGGGGGTAATTGATGTGCGCGATGCGCTATATTTTTTCAGTGCAATTGCGGCTTGGTTGACCGCTACCACCGTGGTCATCAATCTGAAGAAAGCGGAATAAAGGAAGGATATGAGGCGAATTATATATTCTGGCACGGGGCTTCTATTGATAGCTCTGTTTTTTTTGGCGTTCAATATGCTGGGTGGGCAGTGGCTGACTAACATTCGCTTGGACTTGACGGAGGATAAACTCTATTCCATCGGTTCGGATACCCAAAAAATAATTATGGGCTTAGAGAAGCCTATAGAGTTATACTTTTTTTACTCCAATTCCAGCTCAAGGGAGTTGAGCGCTATACGAAGTTATGCATTGCGTGTAGAAGAGCTGCTCAAAGTGTACGAGCGAGAGGCTAAAGGATCAATTCGTCTGCATGTCATAGATCCTGTACCGTATTCCGATGACGAGGATCGCGCAAATGGTTTAGGTCTTGAGCCTATGCTGTGGGGAGAGGGCGCTGCGCCCGTCTATTTGGGGCTGGCCGGCATCGACTCGCAGAATACCACCCACGTTATTCCGTTTTTTTTTCCAGATCAAGAGAATAGACTTGAATATGAAATCAGCCGCCTTGTCCAGGTTCTAAATCAGCCTAAGCGTCCCGTAGTTGGGCTGGTTACAAGTTTGCCGTTAAATGGCGCTTACGATGTGCGTACGAAACGCATGGCCGAACGCTGGATGCTGGCCGAAGAAATAGGTCAAGCATACGATTTGCGAGAGGTAGCGGCGGATGTCAAGGAAATACCCAAAGATGTGAGTGTCTTGATGCTGGTTCATCCAAAGCAATTGTCAAAGGCAACGCTCTACGCCATTGATCAGTTTGTTCTGAGGGGGGGCAAGTTGCTGGCTTTTATCGACCCATTGAGCGAGCTGGATCCCGGAGCCGAACACTTTGGTATTTTGAGTAAAGACAAATCTTCTGATCTGGCACCACTGCTTGAAGCATGGGGGGTTCGGATGCAGACCGGAAAGATATTGGCTGACGGCGCCTACACCATGCTTGGTGGCACCGCAGAGGAAGTAGTAGCAACGCCACTCCCATTCACACTCAAGTTTTCAAGGAATGCATTCAATCAGAACGATCCGAGTACGGCCGGGCTGGAAGTTATAAGTATGAGTACCGCCGGCATAATAGAGTCAATACCAGGTGCTTCGACGCACTTTACTCCGCTCATACACAGCTCTGATTATGCGTTACCGATGGAGGTGAGCTATTTCGATAAATCAGATGATCATGATCGGCTGATGAAGATGCTAAAGCTCTTTACGCAACGATATATCGTGGCTGCCAGAATCCAAGGGCCGGTGGCATCTGCTTTTGCTGATGGTATTGAAGATCATGAGGGGGGGGTTAAGCAGGCGAAGCAAATAAATGTCATTGTAGTAGCCGATACGGATCTACTGAGTGACTCGATGTGGCTGCACCAGCCGGACATCAGCGTAGGGCTGAAACCATGGTCGGACAACGCTGCGTTCGTGATGGGGGCACTGGATAGTTTAAGCGGATCGGACACGCTCAATGGCTTACGTGCTCGCGGGCGGCACGACCGCAGCTTTGTGCGTGTGGAGCAAATGCAGCGCAAGGCGCAAATGAGCGTTTTGGATAAGCAGTCTGCACTTCAGCAGCAGCTTGATGAAACCGAGCGCAAGATGCAGGATATACACACCTCAGCGGCCGAAAGCTCGGATGAATCTGAGGCGCGGCAACAGGCCATGATTCGAGAGTTTATGAGGAATAAAATCCATATCCGTAAACAGTTACGCGAGTTGCAATATGAGCTCAATAGCGATATTGGCGCTTTAGGACGACAACTGAAAGTGATCAATATTGCTTTTATTCCATTCTTGCTAACGCTCTGCATGTTAATGATTTGCGGGATACGGCGTATCCGGATGCGGAGGCGGCCGTCTTAATCGCGGATTTTGGTGCTTCAGATAATATCTATGTTTCTCCGCCCTATGGCGATATCAATAGTTGCACTCTTTTTTTCTGCGCCCGTTTTTGACTAGGTTTTGCATGAAAAGTGGGTACGGTAAAATTGCCGCCATGATTGGCTAGAGATCCGCATGCAGTGCGTTACGAACTTTCCGATGCATCCTAGAATCGATCAAGGATCTGGTTTCTTCCGAGTAGAAAATGGGTCAACCACACAGCGATGATCGTCTAGAACTTTATGGATCCTTTGGATCCTGTGCTCGGGCGCTGCATGGCGTGGCCTGCCTGAACGATTTGGGCCTTGGTAGACGGTGTATCAGCATTTTTGTGCTGGCGCGATGGCGGTACGTCCGGCCAGATACTGGAACGTTCGCATATCAAGTGGAGTCAGGACGACTGATCGATCTGGGGCACCTGGATTATCGATTCATAGCGGAACGTGCAACCCGATCCTCTTCAGGTGTCGGAAAGAAAGGCTGAAGAACCAATAGACCCTGCCTTGGGGCGCAGTCGAAGCGGCCTGACAAGTTTCACGTGACCTGCGACGCCAATGGCGTGACATTACGCTTCATGCCCCGCCGGGGGCGCGCCGGCGATATCGCTCACGTCCGGCCGCTACTGGAGCAAGTAGGAATTACCGGTAAGCTAGGGCGATTACGCAAGCAGAGCTGCTGGTACTGGCTGACAAAGGCCATGACGCAGAACACCTACCTTACTACAGCGACCGTTACCGGATGCAACCAGATCCACTTGCGCGCCATGCCGCGCAAAATCAGACCAGGCTGCCTCGATTATCTGATAGTCCAAAATATCGGCAACGGAATATCATTGAACGGGTAATTTTGCTGACCAAAAAAGAACCGCAGAGTCGCACTTGCTGCGACAAGCTGGCGAAAAGTTTTGCAGCCATGGTATCGCTGGCCTGCTACCTATATTGTATGCGGCGCTGCTTTTCATACAAACCTAGCTATCTATGCAAAGTAACGACCAAACACTATGGCGGTGGTCAGCATGGCTTTGGAGGGAGCAGGTGCCAAGGCTATTTTTCTAGAAAACCCAGGTAGATTCAAATTAAGTGGACACCCTCGCCTTTGGCGTTGAGGTCAGAAAGGTGAGTTGCCGCACGGCTACGAAAGTCCAACACCATTTGTAGTAGAAGCGTCAGGGCAATTCAGGACGCGACCCCGGCGCGGAGTCGCCACTGGGCTTCGCCCCTCAATTGCTCAAGTCACACAACGAATGTCAAAGTTGCTTGAGTGCCACCTTGGTGTGGGTCAAACCGGCGGTAGCAGCTGCTGCGGGTCGACCGGAACGCCGTTGACACGGATTTCGAAATACAGCTGAGCACGGTTGGTGTCCTGCGCACCGGCTTCGGCGATCTTCTGTCCTTTGATCACCATCTGGTCCTCCTTGACAACCAATCGACTATTGTAGGTATAGGTACTGGTGTAAGAAGGGCTGTGCTGAAGGATTAGCACGTTACCGTAGCCACGCATGTAACCGGCGAACATCACTTTGCCCCCCAGCGAGGCATAGATTGGTTGCCCTTGGACGGCAGCAATGCGGATTCCCTGGGTTAGTTTGCTGCCGGGGGAGAAGCGCCCGATCAATACGCCATGGATTGGCCAACTCCAACCCTGCAGAGTTTCTTTCGTGGGGGGGGGCTGAAGTGACACTGTTCCAAACTTGCTAATTGAAGCCACTTTTCTTTTTCTGGCGCCTCTGGGCTGTGTCCGAGCTCCCTCAAGTCGTAGGAGTTGATCGACTTTTAGCGTATAGGGAGAGGCAAGCCGGTTGCTTCGAGCCAAGTTCTTCCATTTCAGACCGTTATGTGCAGCGATCGACCATAAAGTATCGCCTCGTTTGACCTTATATTCTCCGAGCGCATCCCTGTTTGTCGAGGTGCTGTGAAAGACCGGGAAGGGAGAACTGCAGGATGAAAGCGTCAGCAGCAATGCGAAGAGTATAAGTCTTAAAAACAAGCAGCACCCTCTATGTCTTGATATGTATATACATTCTGTACGCCAGCAATGTTAGCAGCATTTTTATACGCCACCTTTCCCATGCGTTGGATGCACTGTTTTCGCTATCCGTGCTGGGATAATTGTCGGTTAAGCAGTCTTAAAACCTTATAGAGCTCTGCGAGTGAAATCTGCATCTGGGAATGAAACCGTAGGATCATTGTTTAGATTTTTTTTGCGTCTGTCTAGCCGCAGTTTCTTCTTTGTGGTTCTTTATATCAAGTCTAGCGCCGACAGCGAGGACGATGACAGCAAAGATGATCATGAAGAATATCTGATATCCGAAAGGCATGATTAACTCTCCGTAAAAAAGCTCATTGAACCTACAAACGAAACTCCTGCCAAATTAGGGATGTCACAGCATGTTTCGGCCGCGAGCTGACCAAGTTAAAAATGGCCGCGGCAGCCGCTGCGTGTCTATAGACGTGGACTGCAGACACGCAGCGCGTTGTGAGCGTACCACCCGTAATAGTCGCGCTGTTGGATGGGTCAGAATAATCGCGATGAATATTAGATAAGTCCCATATGATGGCGGGCCGGCAAGGTGATAAAAAGGGTGTTTCTTGTAAGCCCCCACAGCGCAATTTCTTAATCCAAAGAATTCACTTGCATTCACGGATGTTTATTGACCATCTGTTTCGAGCTATGGGGATGACCCACGTACGGCGCTGTTCAACCAGTTTTATCTAGCCTAGATTCTACTGGTTTTCCGCAATTTCAAGTGAGCGAAACTTTGCCGTAAACGTAGGGCGGTCAAGAACACAAAGTCGAGACGGCGTTGCTTTCAAAAGGCACTAGGAATACCTCGCAGAGGCGACTACTTTACGGTTCAATAGGAGGTACTATGAGTAATTGGGGTGAGCAGGTTCTGCTCAAACAATCGACCATTTTGATGTTTGTTGTCGCGATCGTTGCGGTCGCCACGGGTGTTGCTTCTGGTTCTCAATCAATTCTGTTCGATGGATTTTTCTCGCTGATCGCGACCCTTATCAAGGTGCTGATGCTGATCACCGCAAAACTGATCGCCAGGGGAAGCAATCTGCGCTTTCAGTTTGGCTTCTGGCACCTTGAGCCGATGGTGCTCTTAATCGAAGGCAGCTTTCTTTTGTTGATTTCAGTTTACGCTTTTCTCAGCGGTATATTTGGCATCATCAATGGTGGCCGCGTAATCGAACTGAACCTGGTAATTCCTTTTGCTGCGGTGCTTAGCGTAGTTAGTATCAGCTATTTCTTATACATCCGTCATCGCAATCGTACGTTGAAGTCCTCGCTTATCCAGTTCGATAATGTCAGTTGGTTGGTGGACGCGATGCTTTCAGTGGGTTTGCTGGTGAGTTTTCTCGCCGCATTGCTGTTGAAGCAACAGGGTTACGCCGAGTGGGCGGTCTATGTCGACCCAATGATTCTGATTCTGTTGGCTCTGTGCATGCTTATGCCTGCATTTAAAATACTTAAGCCAGCATTGCGAGACGTGCTTGGGGTTGCTCCCGATCAATTGGATGAAAAGGTCCGTAAGGTGATGGATGAGACTCAAATAGAGCATGGATTCATTGAATATGTGTCGTATGTACAAAAGCATGGTCGGGCGCGGTTTATCGAAATCCATATTGTGCTGCCGACTGAGCATCAATTGCGCGGTGTAGGGCAGCTTGATCGCATCCGCGAAGAAATATCGGCGAAGCTCGGTAAGGTTGATCCGGCACGCTGGTTAACGATCAGCTTTACGGGCGATCGCAAGTGGATTGCCTGAGGCGACTGGCCTGTACCAAAAGGGGTGGGATTTATACGCTTCGCCGACTCCAGCCCCTGCAGCAAAAAGATTAGTGAATCATCTTCGGCGCTACTCATCGTTGCCATTACGTCACATTTCACCGCGGCGCCGTTGCAGGTCTTGGAAAGCGGGCACCGAGTCGAGTCTCTGTTAGGAGGTGGTATGGTCAGATGCAGCTTCCCGGATGCCTCGAAGGATCAATCCACGGTAGTCAGTCATTGAGGGCTTGAACCCTAGTAAGTACTAGGCGACGTTCCCGAAGTCTTTGGTTAAGCAGTCCAGGCACGCGCTTGCATCACCTGAACAGCCGTACAGTTAAACTTCCCCCAAAAAAACTAAATCGCACATTCACTATTGATATTCGCCGACGCTTGATAGCGCTAGTGAAGGCGTATTGTCTCGTACTGAATCCTGATTGGTCTGATTAAGTCAAATGTCTGGCAGTTTGTAAGATTAATGACGTAATGAGCTAAAAAATATAAAAAATAAGCGAATGCATTGATTGCGATTGAGGTGTCAATCTTTGGAGAAGGAGTTTCTTCTCGCGGGGGCTAAATAGTTGTAATTAAAAAACAACAGCAGTAGCTCGGCCTGCGTAGGACTTATCTGATAGGGGGGGGCGAATTGTCCGCGGCTGGGTAAGAACTTGGCACTATTTTCCAAGGCTAAAGGGCGATAATATTTTCGTGCTCTCCAGGGGCGTGTGTTGAGAACTACTCTACTGTAAAAGGAAGGTTAAGCATGTCTAATAGTTTGAAAACTTTACTGGCAATAGCTGTTTCGGGTTTTATCGCTAACTCCGCAATGGCCGCTGATGGCGTTATTAATTTTACCGGTGAAATTGTTGCGGTAACGTGTGATGCTACTGGTGGTTCAACGGGTGGCAATGCAAGCGCTCAAAATATTGATGTAGATTTGGGTAAAGTTGCCATGGACTCCCTTCAAAATTCTGAAGGAGGCATCGTATCGGGTACTGCAATCAATGTGAAATTGGATTGCGGTGGTACTGCTGAAGGCTTGAACTTCGTAAAAATGAAATTCGACCCGCTCTCGGGCTCGGGTGTAGATCTTGTTAATGGGAGCTTGCTGAAGACCGTCGGTACTGCAACAGGTGTGGGGATCGGTGTTTACAATTCTGAAAACGAGTTGCTGAACCTTTCCGCGAACGAATCCATTACTGCTCCTTTGGTAGGGGAAGAAGTAGGCGAGGACGAGACAAACTATACTGCTGATATCGTTCTTCGAGCATCTTATGTGGCCTCTGGCGGTCCGGTCGCACCCGGTACCGCAAACGGGACTCTGCCATTTACTTTGACTTACGAGTAAGTCTAGATAGTACTGGGAGAGAGTGGTTACTCGCTCTCTCCCTGTGAGTTTAATATGAAAATTATATCTTTTAGACGATGTTTTCTGGTGACTACCTTACTGCTGTTTTCAGGGTGGTGCAGTGCGGGGATCTCATTGGGCGGCACGCGGTTAGTATTTGAGGCCCCTAATAAAGAGGCTTCAATCATGGTCAAGAATGGGGGCGGACAGGATGTCATGATCCAGTCGTGGTTGGAGGCCGGGACGCCGCAGGAAAAAGGAGATATTCCCTTTGTAATTACGCCGTCGCTTAGTCGTCTGGGGGGGGGGAAGCAGCAAGTGCTCCGTATTCTTTATTATGGAGAAGGGTTGCCTACAGACCGGGAATCCGTGTTTTGGTTGAATGTCCAAGAAATTCCACAAAAAGCCAAAGTGGATAACACCTTGCAAATCGCGGTGCGCCAGAGAATCAAAATGTTCTACCGTCCGTCTGGGTTGAAACAGGGGGCTGAAGATGTACAGAAAAATCTGAAATGGCGCGTACTAGGCCAAGGGGCTCAGGCGCGATTGGAAGTAGTAAATGATTCGGCCTATTACGTGTCATTTGGAAAGATTACGCTACGTAGTGGTTCTAACACTTATGAAGTAGTTCCTGAGATGCTGGCGCCATACAAGACGTCGGTGTTTAAAATTAATGCGTTAGACGGAAAATTTTCCGCCGCAGCCACTCAGGTGGAATTTAAAACTATCAACGATTACGGTGGGGTTATTAGTCAGAAGTCCGGGCTTTCTAAGTAACTTCATAGATCGTAGAGCTAATTATTTTTTTGACCTGGCGCTCTGTAAAATGCCTGGGATGGCGAGGTATTGACGGTGAAATATAATTCTCGGATCCCGTGTTTGGTTGGGATTGGGTTTCTATGCCCTGTTGTCGCTAGCGCTGTAGAGTTTAACGAGCACTTTTTAACCAAGGGCGGTGCGCCAGTTGAGCTTCATTTTTTCGAACAGGGCAATGGGGTTTTGCCTGGCTCCTATGGCGTAGATATCTATCTTAACCAAGTGCTGATTAAACGTCAGGACGTTGATTTTCGCGGTGCCGCTGACGGAGAAGTCAGGCCAGATATTTCGTTGGGAACACTTCGCGCGTTAGGGGTCGATATTGTACGTCTGGAAAAGGAAGGGCTTATACCTGCGAGCAGCGATGACGCACGGCTTATCAATATTGCTGCTTTGCTGGAAGGGGCTTCGGTCGATTTTGATGTGACGAACCTCGCTTTACACATCAGTGTTCCTCACGCCTATATTTTGCGTCGGTCCCGAGGTTATGTTGACCCTACATTGTGGGATCAGGGCATAACGGCTTTGTATACAAATTATCAAATCAACGTCAATCGTAATGAAAATTCGGGAGCGCGCTCGGACTATCGGTACATCGGGTTACGGAATGGGTTTAACCTGAAGGGCTGGCGTTTTCGCAATGAGTCTTCATTGTCCGGAGGGAGCGGCAGGCCTAATACATTTAGTAGTAATCGTAGCTACCTTGA
Source organism: Pseudomonas sp. R5-89-07 (assembly GCF_003851685.1). NCBI lineage: Bacteria > Pseudomonadati > Pseudomonadota > Gammaproteobacteria > Pseudomonadales > Pseudomonadaceae > Pseudomonas > Pseudomonas sp. R5-89-07. The sequence continues at coordinate 920,466 of NZ_CP027727.1, forward strand.
GCGTGATCTTGCATCGCTAAAAGGCAAGCTCGCCATGGGCGACCTTTATTCTCAAGGTGATATCTTCGACAGCGTCCGTTTTCGCGGTGCTCAAGTGACGTCGGACTTAGGCATGCTAACTGATGGTGAGCGAGGTTATGCTCCGGTCGTGCGTGGTATTGCTGAGTCCAATGCTACCGTAGAAGTGAGGCAGAACGGCTACGTTATCTACTCGACTACTGTTTCGCCAGGTGCTTTTGAAATATCCGATATTTACCCAGGCGGCTCTAATGGTGATCTTAAAGTAAAAATTATCGAGGCTGATGGGCGTGAGCGCGAATTTTCTCAAGCATATTCTTATTTGCCGGTTATGGCGCGACGAGGCAGTATGCGTTATAGCTTGGCCGCCGGTAAGTACAACGTTCCAGGGCGGCCCTCACCAAAATTTACCCAAAGTACCTTGGTGTACGGCTTAACCAATAACTTCACGGGTTATGGTGGCCTGCTGGTTGCTCAGAAATATAAAGCGTTGAACGTGGGTGTCGGGATCAACTCTAGTTTGGGGGGCGTTTCCGTCGATATTACCAGCAGCGCTTCTGAGGATGACCACGGTAAGAAAAATAAAGGGCAGAGCGCACGGTTTCTATACTCAAAAACGGTCAACAGCACCAACACTACGTTCACTATGGTCGGCTATCGCTATTCTACAGACGGCTACCGTACGCTGAATCAGCATGTCGATGAGATGGACCTCACGATGGGGCGACGTAACGGGCGACAAAAAAGCCATTTTGATATGAATGTCAGTCAGGCTATTTCTAAGCATGGTTCGTTGTTTTTGAGCTTGGGTGAAACAAGCTATTGGAACGTGGTTGGGCGTACTCGACGTTGGCAGGCTGGCTATAGCGGTAGCTTATCGAGAGGAAGTTATAGCTTGGCAGTGTCTAAGACTAAAAATTCTGATCATGTAAATAGTTCTGATACGCAACTTACTGCATCTTTTAGTTTTCCTCTTGGTGAGCGCTCAAGCACGCATTATGTGAATTCTAGCGCTGTATCATCGCAGCACGGGGATTCGGTTTTACAAACTGGCGTGTCTGGCTATTTAGACGATAAAAACACTGTTAATTACTCCGCACAATCGGGATATAGTAAACAGAGTGGAAGTTCTGGAGGCATTGGGGTGGGTTGGGATGCGCCAGTTGCTACGCTGGGTGCCCGCTATAATCAGAGTTCGGACAGTAAGCATGTTGATCTCAGCGCTTCCGGTTCTATAGTGGCTCATGAGGGTGGTATTACCTTCGGTCAGCCTGTCGGCGAAACATTTGCTTTGGTTGAAGTTCCTAACGTTGCCGGTGTGGGAGTTGATAGCTATAACTCGGTCCGTACTGACAATAGTGGTTATGCCGTGGTCCCTTATGTACAGCCTTATCGTTACAATTGGCTGAATTTGGACACAAATACAATTGACAGCAATATGGAAGTTGCCGAGAGCAGTAAAATTGTTGTGCCCACGCGAGGAGCAGTCGTCAAAAGTCGTTTCGCTGCTGAGTCGGGTCGCCGACTTCAGTTTAATTTAACCCTTGATACAGGTGGGAAAATTCCTTTTGGCGCGCAGGCATATGATAAAAAAGGTAAGGCTCTCGGTGCTGTTGATAGCCTATCCCGTTTGCTTGTTTTTGGTGTCGATGATTCCGGAACTCTGAGTGTTCGTTGGGGGCGAGATAGCTGTAGATTCGATTATGCGCTGCCAGTTGCTAATAAAAATCTTGCTTACGAAAAATTTAATTATACTTGTGTATATTCTGGATCTTCGGAGGAAGTGTGAGGAGTCTAAAGTTTATTGCTCTTATCTTTATGTTTGTTCTCTGGTTGAAATTATCTACCTCGTTATAATTTTACACCTCGGAGACAGGCTTATTCGAAAATCACATGTAGATTTATGCGTTTAAAGACTATCTTTTTAAGGCGAATATTTGTTGGTTTTTAAGATTTCGGAAAGGGCAGAAAGGCAGAGACGTTTCTGAGTACGCTACCTTTGTTAAGGTGACTGCGCACTACAACCGTTGATTTTAAGGTCACTAGCCTAGGTAAGGGGGGGCGCTCTAGCGCGTCGGCCTTGGCACATTGGTGCTGATTTATAACGGGGGTCTTTAGGATTACGAAAGGGCTGAGTCAGGCTGACGAGCTAAAAAAATATAAGCGTTGAGTATTTACCCTAACTAATTCTGATACGCTCGCTGACGCAGGGGACGCGGATGCCATCCGCCGCGAGGTAAGGTGAATTTACCCCGTTGATTATCCTCACGCTCGTGCGTTTTTCGGAGAGGTCTCTATGGGACGTATTGTTATTGTGGATGATCACCCGCTTATCCGCTTGGCGGTTAAGGTGGCTTTGGAAGAAGAGGGGCATACCGTTCTTGCAGAAGTCGATAATGGCTCAGACGCTTTGGAGATAGCCCGCAGGCTCCTTCCCGACTTGATCATTCTTGATCTCAGCATCCCTAGCAAGGACGGTTTTGCGGTGATTGCTCACCTGAAGTCGATTGGCCTTGCCGTCAAAATACTCGTTCTTACCTCAGGAGAGCCGCGCAATTTTGCGATGCGTTGTTTGCAGGCCGGAGCTGCTGGGTTCGTCAGCAAGGGGGACAACCTTGACAAGCTGGCGGGCGCGGTCAAGGCGGTATTATCGGGGTATTCCTATTTTCCAGAAGATACCATTTTCATGTTGAGGGAAAACGCTCAAGGTGCTCATGATGAAGGTGCCCTTATCAGAGACCTTTCTGATCGTGAAATAACTGTCTTGAGGCTGCTCGCCCAAGGATTTGGTAATCAGGAAATCGCCGAGACACTGATCATCAGTCACAAGACTGTGAGCACCTATAAGGTCAGATTACAACGAAAACTTAACGCTCCAAATCTTGTGGCGCTAGTTGAGTTAGCCAAGCGCAATGGCATTTCCTGAAAATAGCCGTTTGGTGGCGTTAAGCCTAATGCTCGGTTATAAAATATTGAAGCGAAAATTCAATTAATCTTGCCCGAAGGATACCGTTTGGCTGCGTCTGCAACGTATCCTAGGCATTAAGCTATTCAGTTTCAAAAAATTGGCGATTCTATTGGTTAGCTAGAGATATGATTCAGAATTCATAAGCTTATGTCTGTAGGCGCGCCTGAGTCGGAACAGCTTGATATGACGGCCCGCATAACTTTTTGCTCAAGCCCTTTCTATTGGGTGAACTGAGACGGCGTCCCTAATTTTTAGTATTATCTACATATTCGTGTGGTGCTGTTCCTTTCCTGGTCTCCGATTTTGTCCTATACTGAAGCATTTCCTGACATTAATGAAAAATTGCACAAATTTTAACTGGACGAACTATGAAAATAATGCGTTCTAAGCTTCGGAATTTGTCAAGGTCTATGTTGCGCTTCAACTCGCTGTTGTTATATTCATTTCTTCTTACGCTGTTCTTTTTTGGTACCAGCTATTGGGCTATTTATACGGTCGTAGAGGAGCAACGCGTCAAGGTTAATTACCATTATTTTAGAATGGTTGGTGCAATACATGAGCATGAGCTTTTTTTACTACAAGTTGCTCGGCTGACGTCTGCTGCTTTTAAATTTGATAAGCCATTAGTGCTGTCAAGCGTCAACCATTATATCTCAAATTATCATGATTTTTATGACGTCGAGGGCGGTGAGCGCGAACTTGCATTTTCCATGATGTTGCCTAAGGCTATTCTTGATGGACAGGCGATAAGGCATAAATTAGAGTTGGCCATGAAAGTTTCGAAGTTTCGCAAGGGCTTCTGGGATGATTCCCCCTATTCGGCGCCGCAGTTATTCGTTCTAGATAGTCGCAGTGTTGCTGGCTTCTCCATTCCTCCCATTGACCGCCGAGCAGGGCGAGGCGAAACTGCTCGTAACGGCCTTCGACAGGTCATTGAGAAAGTCGCTCGTAATGTGCGTAGTTTGCCTTCGGACTCCGGCTCCCGTCGAGTACATTGGCGGCCAGCTTCTGAATTTCTGGGGGCGGGCGCGCGGGAAACTCTGGCTTATGTTTCCGGTGTTATTCCCGATAAGGCTTGGGGCATCAACAGCACATCGTCAAAATTCAATATTGCCGCTCTATTTGAACTGGATAGCCTTTATAAATATGGTCAGCCTGAAAATGCGATATTCGATTCGTTAGATCTTATTTCACCTGAGGGAGTGGTAGTCATAGGGGCAGATATGTCTAAGTCTGACTATGGAAACGGGATTTTTTTAACCCAGACTGGTTTGTTGATCAAGCGCAGCTCTGGGTTTGAAAAAAGCTGGCAAGCTTTTTACCACATTGGCTATCAACGGCTATTTCATGACGCGAAATGGTCGTTGCTCAATGTTCTGCTTTTACTTATCTCCTGTCTTGGTCTTGGGTATTTGTTATTGCGATGGCAGCGTCGGAATATCGTAGATCCAGCAGATCGATATTATGGCTCTTTAATTAGTAGGAATGAGTTTAGCCACGGTGTTATCCAGGCGACGCCGGTTGCATTGTGCGTCATAAAAGAGCGTGGGCGACAAGTGGTTTTGCAAAATTCATTAGCATCAGAGTGGGTCGGCGACCTGAAGTTTGTGGCGCATTTGATGCTCGACTGGCACATGTTTGAAGGCGGTGAGCCGGTGTCCGGTGAAGCATGCGTTATGATAAACGCGCTTTGCTTGCATGCCCGATTCGCCCCGACGACTTACCACGGTAGCCCCGCTTCTTTGTGTGCGTTTATTGATATTACAGCTTATAAAAACTCAGAGTCGGAGCTTGTTAGGGCGCGTAATTTAGCTAATCTTGCTAGCGCGGAAAAAAGTCGTTTTTTAGCATGTATGAGCCATGAGATCAGAACGCCGCTGTATGGCGTAGTTGGAACGCTGGAATTGTTGGGGTTGACCCCGATTAGCCAGCAACAGGCAGGATACCTACAGATAATTAAAGGGTCTTCTAACGTTCTATTGCAATTGATCAGTGATATCCTTGATTTATCAAAGATCGAAGCTGGAGAAGTAGCCTTGAATCTGCAGTCTTTTTCACCTTTGGAGTTGGCGGAGGAGGCGATACGCAGTTATTCGGCTACTGCTGAGGGGAAGGGTTTGTTATTGTACAGCTGTGTCGATACCGACTTACCGGGCAAAGTCCTGGGAGATGGTATGCGAGTGCGTCAGATTGTTAATAATCTGCTTAGCAACGCCATCAAATTTACCTCTACAGGCAAAATCGTGCTTCATTTAAGAGTGCTTGGTCGTGAGGATGGGCGGGTGCGCCTTCAATGGGAGGTCGTCGATACCGGAGTTGGTATCTCCAAAGAGCACCAAATTAATTTATTCGAGCCTTTCTTTCAGGCTGATAATCAACAGTCTGGCACAAATGGAGCCGGCCTGGGCTTGACCATTTGTTGGCAACTCAGCCAACTGATGGGGGGAGAACTAAAGGTCTCGAGTGTGCCCCTACTGGGAAGTAATTTTAGTTTTGAAGTCCAGCTTCTTGAGCTTGAGAGCAGTGTACTGCTTCCTCGCGCTATTCCGGTGGGGACTGTGAAAGTTCATGTTCGCTCTCCGGAGGCGGATCTTACTGGCGAGATTTGTCACTGGTTGGAAATGTCGATGGGAGGCGTCATCGAGTGGAGCGAGCAAGCATCGGTAACGTCCAGCGATAAAGATTTATTATTGGAGCTGTATGGCGATTCAATTCCCCCCATTGAATGGTCCGGCCCTCGTGTCCTGGCTGCCGCGCATGCGAGCATCCACCCTTTACGCGACGTACACGGATGGCATGTCAATATCCATAGCCGTTTGGAGATTACACGTGCCGTCATGTTATCAATGGGCTGGCTAGTTGAATCGGCTGTTCTGCAAGACGATAAGCTTGCCGAAGTCCCGCTCGGTTTAAGGGTCTTGTTGGCTGAGGATCATCCGGTTAATCAAGCTTTGCTCTCCGAACAATTGGAGCGGTTAGGATGTTCGGTAATTACGGTCAGCAATGGAGAAAGTGCGTTTCACATGCTAGAGGTGGGTGAGTTCGACGTGTTGCTGACGGACGTTAATATGCCCGTGATGGACGGCTATGAACTTACCAAATTGGTAAGATCATCCGATAGTTCAATACCGATTGTGGCAGTAACGGCCAATGTATTACAAGGCGAAGGTGATCGTTGTATCAGTGCTGGTATGAATGCATGGCTGACCAAGCCTGTTAGCTTGGCTGCATTACGCAGCTGTTTAAAAGCTGTGACGGAAGGCAAGGTTGTCAGGCTGGGTGAAGCGACTTCTCGGAGCGGAATCCCTCTAGCCGAAGACGACGCGTCGGGTTTACCAATGCAGATGCGTAAGCTTTTCGTCGACTCCATGAAAAAAGACTTAGATGCTGTTTATGCTGCTAAGGCCAGTGATGACGTGAGTGAACTGATTTTCTTGCTTCATCGTATTCGTGGGGCGTTAGCGGTCGTCAAAATACCCTACTTGATAAAAGCGAGTTTGGAAATTGAGCTCATTCTTAAAAAGGGTAAAAGTCTTCCATTGATGTCTAATAAGCTAGAGCGGTTTTTAGAGATGGTAAATACTGTCGTGGAAAGGATCGAAAGCGAGAGTAAGAAATAAGACGCTCTTTGTAGCCCGCCGGCTTATGTCGCAGCGAAGCGGAACACATGGCGGGGCTAATATGCCCCGTCTAAGCAGCCCACAGTTTAAATGGACTGGCCATGCGCAGCTGTGAAGCGGCGTTTATCCAGCACGCGTTATCGGTAAGCTCTGGCCAACTCACCTGCCAAGCTCCAGCATTAAGGGTGGTGGTGTTCGAGTATTTTTAAGCTGACGCGCTAGCCTTTGTCACAAAAATTCTCATTCGCGAACGAAGCTTATACCCCAAACCGTTCAAAGCTCAGGTCGTCCAGGAATGCTTACTACCTGGAGCGACGATTTCCATCATAGTTATCCACCTCGATATCAACGCCAACATTATCTCAAAGTGGCGTAAGCGCTCGATGATCCCCACATTTAACGTATCAGCCTGATCCGCGATGCTTTGCTCCCGATTTCTTCCGGAGCCAGCACCTCATGATGCGCGGATGCCCGCTTGATCTGTACGAGACCTGCTCTAGGTACGATTACTAATAAATCGCCCGATAATGAATAACTCGAGATTCCTCAGATCACGCACTTGCTATCGAAGATTTTGAAATTGGGAAAAAGAGGGGGTTGAAGACGGATTCAGGTTTATCAATCCGGCTGATTGACGAGTAACTTTCGAGGGAAGCACCGTTTCAATGCGCCCAGTGAGTGCCTTATAGTTGCGTGCTTGAACCAGCAACTGATAGGCATCGGTGGCTTGTCCATATGATCCATATGCCGAGGCTACGCCGGGTGTATGTCGAAAATTCATCAGGAGAGCAGCATGTTGGTCAAGCGTTAGTAAAAGCTCTTATGAGACATGCGGCTCTTCGCTTTCGGGCCGTGCACATCAACTGATATATCCCAAGGCGACGCGTTTTATCTGCACTGTGGTTTCATACAAACATATATTCCTCATGCTACTCCTGTCATGCAGACAGGCGAGAGCTGCTGCACGTAGCCAAAGGTGTATTTGCCAGCCGCTTACCGTTGTTGATTGCTTCGGCTCGCCTATATCAATAGATATATCTCGCGATCCGCAGCGCAGGCCTGTGAAGTTCCGTCAAGTTTCCCATCAGAGTCAACAAGCCCAATGCATGCTTAGGAAGCGGTTGATTTTTAATTTCAAACTGCGCTACTCCGTTTGGGTTGGTAATGCTCTCACAGCTTTCTGCACAATGATTCCTTAGATGTGGGTGATCATCTGCAAGGCGCTGCACGCAAACCATCCCCACCTACCCATAAATCAGGTACTGGATGGCATTTTTAGCCAAAAGCTGCACGAAATACCTTGATGTAGGAATTGTCCGAGGGGGTGGGGCGTTTAGTCCTGTTGGTTTCTTTTTTTCTAACTGTAAATTGTAAGTCCTATTCTTGAAGGTGGTGGTCTTGGGTGTGTGTCTTGTTAATTTTGTAATAGGCTGCTTGCTTTCCTGTGTTTTTTTTGTGGAATCAGCACTTGCTCGGTGTTCTGATGATAACAAGACATTTGACGCGGCATTTCCAAGCGCGATTGTGATTTCACCCAATATTCCCATAGGAGGAGTGTTGGCGCGGTCGTTATGGATGGGTATTGGCTCGTATTCCATAGTCTGTAGCGTCGGAGATAAAGTCTTATATGAAGAACGATCGGGTATGGAGATGTCCCAGATTCCGGGGGTATATAAGACCAACGTTGAAGGGGTTGGTTTGAAGTTTGTATTGAAACCTCATACCAATAGAGCAGTGCCTTTTGCACTACATTACGAACGGCCACTTGGTGTGGACATTGGGGTAGAAATTTCTTTAATTCGCACAGGTGCGTTTGTCGGGAAAAACAGGCTAGAGGCTAATTTTGACATTTCGGTCGGTCACGGTACGGCCTCAAGAGCTGCGACATATAGGGGGAGGATATCAACACAATTGGAGGAAAATAATTATACAATGTGTTTAGTCGGAGATATAAATTTAGACGTGCAACTGGGAAGATTTTTTGTTGGACAAGTAAGATCCGGTAGCGCTGCACCAAAGTCATTTTCTTTTGATGTTTCTTGTGCTGGTGTACCTGCCGGAAAGCCGCTTCCGGTAAAAGTATATTTTGTCGGCGACTCTCCATCTGCCGGTACTTTATATCTTTCAGGTAGGGGAAGTTCTGGGGTGGCTAAAGGCGTTGTAATTGGATTGGAAAATGATAAAGGAGTTGCTCTACCTTTTGATAGGGCTAATGCGGTACCAATCGAATGGCAGAGCTCTCAACCGTCAGGAGAGGTCTACCGTTTCGATGGTTTGGCGAAATATATGCCAGGAGGGGGAAGCATACAGCCCGGTATGGCGAATGCGGTAATGATAATTGTCTTGGAATACAGCTAGTTCCTTTGTTTGCGTAGGAGCGAGGCTCTGGCTTTTCTGTAATATTATGCTCTAAGGTGGCGCTCCACAATTGAGGATTTGATGTTGATTTTGTTTAGGGCGGAATTGGAGAACGTCATTGCCAATTATGAAGTGAAGGCTTTATTTTAACTAAAGTTTAACTTGAACATCAGTAAGGTAGCTGGCTTGAAGCACTGGCCCGCAAAGGGGGCATTCTCAGTATGATTTTATATCCGGTAGACTTCCTGTCGTTGTTATCTGGAAGGGCGTAAGTCTTTCATCGATATTTAATGATCTGGCGTTTTTTAGAACCTGTAAATAACGTTGTAGAAAGAGTCGAAAGCGTGTGTAAAAAATAAAAGGCTATTTGCAGCTCACCTTCTTGTGTCGTAGCGAAGTGTATCACATGCTAAGAGGGGCTTATTGTGCGCCGTCTGCGCGCCTAACAGTTAAAGCGGACTTGACCATGTGCATGTTGTTCAGCGGTTTCATCCAGTATGCATTTTCCTTCGCTCTGACTCGCTAATATCAGTGCGCTATGTCCCGCCACATGTCTGTGATTGTGGTCTGTGAAGTGTTGTCGAGTTTCTCGGCCAGACTCAATAAGGTCAACATATGGTTAGGTATCATCTTGTTACGACGCTCATGGCAGAGCTACTCTGCTCGGGTTGGTAATACTCAAAGGTACCATCGGCCTAAAGGTTAGATACGGGCGGCGTCTGTTGCTCAAAAAACGCACGAAATGCTTTGGTGTAGGAATTGTTCCGGGAGAGGAGGACTTTGTCCTGTTGGCTTCTTTTTTCTACCTGTAAGTTTGATTCTGGGGGGAGGTGGTCTTGGTCGTACGTCTTATAAATTTTGTAATGGGTTGCTTGCTTTCCTATATATTTCTTGCAGAGTCGGCACTCGCTGTCTGTGTTGACAATGACTATAAATATGAAGTGACATTTCCAAGCACGCTTAGGATCTCATCCGTTCCCATTGGAGGGGTGTTGGCGCAGACGGCATGGCAGAGCCCTCTCAGTAATGCCATACGTTGTGACATAGGAGATATACTCTTATATGAAGAAAAAACGGGCATGGAGATGTCCGGAATTCCTGGCGTGTATAAGACAAACGTTGAAGGCATTGGTATGAGATTCCTACTGGGAAATAGAGGAATACCATTGCCTTTTTCCAGGGTTTTCTCTCGTTCTGGGTCTGTGGATCGTACGATAGTGATTGAGCTTGTACGCATAGGTGCTGGAGTCGGGAAAGAAAGGATAGAGTCCGATCTCCACATTGAGATCGGCCAGGAGGGTGGAGGGGCGAGTGGTAAAGTTGCGACATATAAGGGAAAGTTATCATTTGACGTAATTGGCAATAATTATATGATGTGTTCTGCCGGAAATCTGAGTTTAGATGTGCAGTTGGGAAGGTTTTTTGTTGGGCAAGTAAAGTCCGGTAGTGCTGCTCCAAAATCATTTTCTTTTGATGTCTCTTGTACTGGTGTACCGGCCGGAAAGCCGCTTCCGGTAAAAGTATATTTTGTCGGCGACTCTCCATCTGCCGGTACTTTAAATCTTTCAGGTAGGGGAGGTTCTGGGGTGGCTAAAGGCGTAGTAATAGGGTTGGAAAATGATAAAGGGGTTGCTTTACCTTTTGATAGGGCTAATGCGGTACCAATCGAATGGCAGAATTCTCAACCGTTAGGAGAGGTCTACCGCTTCAATGGACTGGCGAAGTATATTCCGAGAGGGGGAGACATACAGCCCGGTGTGGCGAATGCGGTAATGACAATGGTCTTGGAATACAACTAGTACCTTGTTTGCGTTGGTATGTGGAGTGAAGTTCTGGCTTTTGCCGGTTATGATAGCGTGAGTAAAGAATAAAAGGCTGTTTACAGCTCACCTTCTTGTGCCGGAGCGGAGTGGATCGCAGCTAAGAGGACCCTACTGTACGCCGGCTGCGCGCCTCACATGCTTTGATGTAAGAATTGTCTGAGTGGGTGCAAGGTTTTGTCCTATTGGCTTCGTTTTTTTAATCTGTAAGCTGATGGGGTTGATCCTGAAAGGTAGTGGTCATGAGTGTGCGTATTTTTAGTTTTGTAGTGGCTTGCTTGTTTTTATATATTTTTCCTGTGGAGTCGGCGCATGCTAAGTGTTCGGATAAGCTCAAAGCATTTGATGTGACATTTCCAAGCTCGGTTAGAATTTCATCTGTTCCTATTGGGGGAGTGCTGGCGCAGATAAAATGGTACACTCCTGGCGATTATTTCTTTGGCTGTGTGGACGGAGATGTCATATCGTATGAAGAAAAAACGGGTATGGAAATGTCCGGGATTTCTAAAGTATATAAGACCAACGTTGAAGGGGTTGGTATAAGGTTTGTGTTAGGTATGTACACAAAACATACATTGCCTTATTCTTTTGTTTTCCATCCGCCGATGGTGGCCGAAACTACTATTGTAATTGAGTTAGTACGCACAGGTGCGGGGGTTGGAAAAAATAGGCTAGAGTTCGATTTGGACATTGAGGCCGTAGAAGTTGGAGGTTCAGGGCTGAAACTTGCGTCATATAAAGGGAAGGTGTCAACAGAGTTGACTGAGAACAATTACATGATATGTTCTGCCGGAAATCTAAATTTAGATGTCCACTTGGGGAAAGTTTTTGTCGGACAAGTGAGGTCCAGTAGCGCTGCGCCAAAGTCATTTTCTTTTGATGTTTCTTGCACTGGTGTACCTGCAGGAAAACCTTTGCCGGTAAAAGTATATTTTGACGGTGACTCTCCAGCCGCTGGTACTCTAAATCTTTCGGGTAGGGGAAGTTCTGGGGTGGCTGAAGGTGTTGTAATTGGGCTAGAAAACGATAAGGGGGTTGCATTACCTTTTGATAGGGCTAACGCCATACCAGTCGATTGGCAGAGTTCTCAACCGCTAGGAGAGGTCTTCCGCTTCAATGGACTGGCAAAGTATATTCCAAAAGAGGGAAATATTCAGCCCGGTGTGGCTAATGCGGTAATGACGATGGTCTTGGAATACAATTAGCACTTTGTTGTGCTGTGTATATAGGATAAAGCTTACCTTCCTGAAGTGTCAGGTTCGCTATCTCTAATATGGTTTACGCGATTTTGGGTGTTTCCGTTGCTGTCGCTATTGGTTGTTGTTTGTCTGGTAGGAAGTGCCTGTCGTATTAGTGGGTGGTTTTGACATGTCTGGCGCGAATAGCATAAAGCTCCACGATATAATTAATCCTATGGTTGGCCTGATGGGTGTACCTTGGTCTATGCCGACACATTGGTTGCCTTACGCTGCTCTATTTAATACGAATAGACAAATATAAGTTATGAAAAATCCGCGATTACGTATCATTTTAGTTGATGGCGATAGCACTCGAAGAGTGCGAGTTGAAAAAAACCTTAGCAGTTTAGGTTATCACCGGCTGGTACCGCTTTCTTCCTTTCGAGAGTTGACGGTGTTGATGGATAATGCGATCGATGTGTTTGATCTGTTGGTAATCGACGAGGAAATTCTTTTTTTTGCAGGGGTGGAACTTGACTTGGTGTTATATAATAGGGGCTGTATCAGGCATTCGTTGATTTATAATAGTGTGGGCTTATATAAGACGCAATGCTCGTGGTTGTCTGGCTGTCACTTTACAAGCTTAGAAGGGGCTGATATTCCGATTTTGGCTAGAGTTTTGAGGTGTATAGAGCATCACATGTTAGGGTATGAGATTAACAAGGGTCTCAGGTTGCGATAACGTTTGTTAGTCGTTTTTTGATTTACAATTTGTTCTGCTCAACCAGTCTTTGATGATCATTGATTCCCGCCCTCATTAGCATTCATATTGGTGAGGTCTACGTCGTACCAATCAGAATTGGTAGAGTCACGTTTACACAGTATTTAAGTCCGGTATCGCTTATTTGATTTGCGATGCGCACGAGCCTAAATTGATGCAGCATAAGTTATGCCCCGAATAAAAAGATACTTTATTGCGGCGATGATTATCAGCGGTGTGATATCGGTTAATTGTACCCAGGTCGAAAACATGGGTGGGGGAGATGCCAAGATTGCCTCATTGAGCCGAGTTCAGGTAGTCCAGGGCTTGGAGACCGGAATTATTTCGGAAATTTACGTGGGTCAGGGGGATGTGGTGGAGCAGGGTAAAAAGTATTTGGCAATCGATCCCGTTTGCCCGAGCCCCGGCTATCGCAAAGCGTTATTGAAGGTGATCGGCCTGAAAGCGGCAATTACCCGTCTACGTTCCGTGGCTTACCAGCAGCCACTGGTTTTCGATAATATAGTTAAGCGATTTCCTATGGTGATGGACCAGGAAATCCGTATTTATAAATCAGAAAAGCGTGCACTTAATGAAAGTATCCTGATGTTGGAACGCAAATATCTAGTCTCTATGCGAGATCTTACTATTGCCGAACAGCTGGCTAATAAGGGGCGTGCTTCACCCATCGAAATGTTGCGATTGAAGCGCTCCGCCGACGATATAAAACTGCAAATTTTCGAACGTATAAAAAAACTCCAGGCTGATGCAAGCTCCGAGCTGGTGAGGTTGGAGTTGGAACTGTCGCAGGCCACCGAAAAATTGTCAGGTTGCGCGCAAGTCCGCGGCCGCACTTCAATGCACCGGTGGGGAAGCACGGTCGAGAATCTGAGCGTAGGCACTACGGGCGCATCATTCAACCCTCAGAGCACATCCTAGAATTCGTGGCGCTGGAAAGTAGCTACTAATGCTGGAGAAATGCTTTTTTCGAAGCCGTGGGTTGCCTTCTGGCGGTTACCACTGGCTTATAGGTTCTCAGCGCGGCCCAGGAACTGCCTGGCGATACCACCATGCCGACCGATAGATGGACCCTCAGGACGGTGTACAGCCACACACGCGAACCTTTTGACTGGCCTAAGTGGGGTCGCATTGCGCAATTGCATTGATACCGACCGCCCTGGCGAAAGGCGCGTTATGGCTGGCCAGACTGGAATCGAATGACGATCCACCAACCCAAAAGCCCCGCCGGAGATGATTGCCATGCTCAATACCAAACAGCAGCTGCAGGAGATGGGTGAACTCATTCAGGACATCGCCTACCTGCTTGAGGACAGTACAGATAATGCGCCCTTGGCCTTCTTAGAAGTATGTGCGAATCTGCAATTGCAGCTCTCACAGCTGATGCGCGCGACCTTCATGGCAGTGCAGCAAAAGGCTGTGTCCGACCTTTAATATTTCACCTCGTACGTCGGGGAATTTTCCGGGCGCTGACCACGCCGATCATAATGAGTCACCAACTCGTATCATCAGATGCCCGGCCCGGCCGGGCGGTTGGCCCGTCCCAGTACACACGAATCAAACGCTCATGTTCAGGCTCAGGCACCAGGTACTGCCAGCGCTGCTGTTTGACTTCCATTGATCGACGCCGCGCAGCTCACCCTCGCCCCCCGGTGCCGACCGCTGCCAATCGCCGACATGCTCGGAAATTTAAGTTTGCTCAGACTAGGTATGGCCTGGGCATAGGGTTTCGCCTCCTCTCCCAGCTCAGGGATAAGCGTATATTTACCCCGGCCTATGCTATGCAGTTTGCACCACGACCTGCTGTTTGCTGTGAGCGAAGCACAGGTGTGGCTGGACGCGAACTAGCACGCTGACTGACGGCTTGATTCATCTTCACTCTCTTAGAATTTATATTTTGCACGTCATCGCAAAAAGCTATAGAAATTAGACTTTAACAATCAAATTGGTTGCGCTAAGCTAAAATAGCTAACAGGAATTGTAGCTCCCATCCTGCAAAGGAACGCAAGTATAACTCTAGTCTGTTCTCAAATTATTTTCTTTGCAGGTCAAATGACTTTTTGCCAGCGGCACCATGTCCGGGCAAGTGGTTCGAAGCTTATGAAAGCTTAAACGTATTAATAACCGTCCGCCATTGATCGTTTTCTTATGGCGGGATTTTGTTTGCGCCTATCACTTTATTCGAGGGAAATCGACTGTATAAGCCTTGGCGTCTATAGCTTGATTGTTTTCTCATGGCGCTTGTACTTCATGCGCGAGGTATGTTTTATTTTTTAGTTGCGAAATCAATACAAATCTTATCTTCAAGAGTGCGGGAGAAGAAAATGCGTAATGTGTTGTCGCAATTCATCCAACAAGCCGCCGATATCCCAGAAACGTTGCCGTCATTCATGGTGATGCCAGAATGACTTATCAACAGTTGAACCAGGAAAGCGACAGGTTGTGCGGAGTATTGCAACAAGCAGGCGTCAATTCCAGCCACACAGTTCCCTTGATAGCACAGCGTACGCCGGAGCTTATCATTGGAATCTTGGCAATAGCCAAAACTGGTGCTGCTTATATCCCGGTTGATATTCAACCTGGAGCCAAGTTCCGCTTGGGCGCCGGGCCGTACGACATGGCGACCGGATTACCGAGGTACAGTTATGAAATTTCAGCAGCAGCTGAGGGGATGCGCCACCAGGTGACCGATAAATCGCACCTCATGGGGCCAAAGGGTCGACATTTTTGGGTGTATGACATTACCAATGAATCCACTATGCCTGTGTTAATCACCCTGACCAAAAATGGCACGCCCTTCCGTCCCTTGGCCTGACCGTGTCGCGCGTTACGCGTAACGGGGATCGCGACAAAAACACCCCAAAAAGATCGACATGTCGAGTCCAAAGCCCGGGGCTTGGGTCTCCCGCATCGTGGGCTACCTACTGGTGGTCACCACCGCATTACTGATCAGCAGCGTTGCCTGAGAATTGCTAAGCGGGACTACCCTGTCGACCAACAAATGGCCCCCGGACAGTGTACACCGTCGCCGGTGAGCCGTTTAAATACTGGGCGTCAGTGGGTATCGCATTGCGCAATCGCGCTGGCCCTGGGGGCTTGGCGGCAGGTGCGTTCTGGCTGGCCACGCTTGAGCCCACTGGCGCGGCACTAACCAATAAACGTCACCGGAGATAATGACCGTGCTCAACACCGCTCACATCAAACAGCAGCTGCCGGAGATGGGTGAACTCGTCCAGGACATGGCCAAACTGCTCAAGGACGGTACCGACGACGCGCCCTTGGCTTTTTTGAAGCCTGTGAGGATCTGCAACTGCAGGTCACGCAGCTGATGCGAGCTTCCTTCCTGGCCGTGCAGCAAAAGCCTGTGCCTGAGCTTTAATACTTCGCCTTGCACGCTGGGGAATCCGTACGCAAAGCATTCATCCGGAATCACCGGAAGTCCCGGAAAATTACGGCCATTCATCAAATTTGGTTGACACAAGTGTCACCTTGTATATGATTGCAGGTGAGCGCGAAACCAGTGGCCTTCAGCGGCAATGACTGGCGTAGGAACCCCGGCGATGGCTGAACATCGGCGTAGGGTGAGACCTCCACACCCCTGCTTGAGGGTGTGTATATGAATATCAAGCTTCAAATTTAAGGGCTACTTTCATGAGTAGCCCTTTTTCTTTGCTCTCAGAAAAGCGTGTAGCGCTTGTATAACAGTTCGCCATGGCGATGCTTATTGAGCGATTTGGCGTCCGTGTGCATAAAGTTCCAGAGCATCTGGCCCTCGAAGAACACGACGCTTACGAGCATCTGCCGCTTCGACTCATATGCTCCGATGAAAGCCAGGCGGTCACTACCGTCTGTGAACGCAACTTTCCAGACCTCCAGCGGGCCTGTGAGCGTATCCAAGGCCAATCTTACGTAGCGCTCACGGGCATCCAGCCGTTTTTCAACGATGTGATGGATGCTGCTGCGCAAGATCGTCACAACACCCATAGGCGTCTCGACGGTTATGGACAAGATCGCAGGGTCAATGAACCCCAGATGGAGAGCTGTCACCTCGATGGCATCTTCATGTGTGGTCGCCGCGGTAACTTCCTCAAGAGCGTGTGTACGCAGCTCGCGCTCTAACGTACGCAAGTCGGGAAGACTGCTATCAATCCACGTGGGTTGGCCTTTTACTTCAGAAATCTTGGGTAGGAGAGGGTCCGTGCTCAAACGTCGTAGCTCGATTTGGAGGTTGTCAGGTCATCATTGTGCCATGTCTAGAAAAAGACGTTTGTAACAGCCCGGCGCAATCGACCAGGATAAGGACTTGATGTATCCCCTGATGATATTTGCTTAGGGTACGTTTTTTAGATTTCTGTAGGTGCCCCTTCAATACTTCATCTTGTACGTCGCTTAGTCCTCCGGCCGCTGGCCCCGTCGCGCGCAGTCCGTGCACGCCTAAGCCCACGACCTTAATACCCGCCGCGTGCGCCCATCGTGCCACCACCTTATAGATCCCATTATCCGTAACGGCCTCGCCGGTGGTACAGCCACGGATCGAGCGAAAAAGCTGGCAGTTACCTGAGTCTCGTTGACTATCGCGTTCTAGGTACTCATGAATGCGCTCGGCCGCAACCGGGTGCAACGGCAAATAGCTGGTCTTACCGCCTTTCCCTCTCACCTGCAGGTGTTTGATTTGCAGGTCGCCAGTCATCAGCTGCGCGGCTTCGTCACGGCGCAGGCCGTGTTAGAGCAGCACCGCCAAAATGGCGCGGTCGCGGATCCCCTTCAACGTCCAGCCGTCCGGCGCCGTCAGCAGCAATTTAGCCTAGTCATCACCGAGTGCTGGCGTCTTGCCTTCGTTGATTTCGATCCTGCGCCGTTTTACCCCGTGCACAGAGTTGCCGCCGGCGACGGCGTTGTTCTCCAGGAGGTGAGCGAACAGGCTGGCCAGCGCCGCCAGTCTGCGCCGGATGGTGGCCCCGGCCAGGCCTCGGGCTTCCAGCTGGGCACGCCAGGCCAGTACGTGCGCGCGGGTGACCGCGCGGAATTCCTCGGCGCCGGTGAGCCCGACAAAGCTGCAGAAGTCTTCCAGGTCGTTTTGGTACGCGCGGCGGGTGCGCTGGTTATCGATATTGGCGAACCATTCCACCGCTGTCGGCACACCGGCCAGCTGCTGGAATTCGATGGCGCTAAGACGACGTTCGCTGGCCGGCATTAGCATGGCCGGAGACTGGGGAAGTGAGGTCGTTCATCGTATGCCCGGTCCTGCCGGTCGACCTGCAGCGTGCTCAGCCTCAACCTATTCCCAGTATTCGCGAATCAGCCGCTCGTGTTCAGGTTCGGGCACCAGGTGCTGCCAGCGCTGCTGTTCCACGTCCATTTGATCGACGCCGCGCAGCTCGTCCCCGATCGCGGCGCCGGCCGCTGCCAATCGCCGGCGCGCCCGGTACCAGAACCCATCGGATGAGGTGTAGTGATACAGCGGTATCACGGGCACCTGGTGCGTGCACCACAGCCGCCACAGCACAGCCAGGCCAATTCCCTGCCGCTGATGCTCAGGCTGAATTTCCAGCATGTTGATGTACAGCCGATCGCCCAGCGGATTGATGCCGTAATCGACGTGGCCCACGCGTTGGCCATTGACCTCGATGACGTCCAGGTAGTCGGTACCGGGAAAGACAAAGTTGCCACGCGGGGATTCTTGCCGGCGATTGACCAGGAGCACGCGCTCTGCCTGCTCATCAGGTCTTTCGTCGCGTGTCTACGGAAAAGGTCCTGCACCAGCGCAAAAATCGACATACGGCCTACCCTGCTCATTTGGGACGATAACCTATTTTATCACGACTTATCAGGCGGGCGAGCAGCGTGGTGGTTTATGTCGTTAAATGACCGAAGTCAGTATTTTGTTCTCGTTACAAGCTAAAGCGGGTTGATTAGTATTGGGGGGTTTAAGGTCGGCTTCAACCAAATCGATCAGCGAGGTCGACCTCGTGAATGTCAGGTAGTCAAAGGTGTAGACATGAGGGGTAACAAAAGGCCCGCACGTGCGGGCCGTCGAGTATCGAGAGGGAGCGAAAGCTCGACCGAGGAAGTATAGGCCAGGGAAGCATTACCAATGTGAGCAAAACGCTGACAAAGAAAAGCCGCATTTATCGGCCAACTTTTTCAGAGTTCTGCTCCTTTTTCTGAGCTAGCCAATCAATGGCTGATAACAACAACACCCCATCAGCTGGGCCCTCAAGCTTTACGGAGCTGCCAGTCGTGTTGTCTCTAATTATGACGGTTGGAGTGGCCGTAACCCCGGCTTTGATGGCCTCATCGGCCTGTTGGCCGACATGCTGTGCGATCACTTTGTCGGTGGCTGCACAGGACAACAGGGCCTGGTTAGTAACACCAACAACGTTCAGATCCCCTTTGAAACCCTGACCGTTACTACGGGTCCGGTCAAAGATTTGGTCAATGGCTTGCCAGAAGGAAGGCGCGCCACCAAGCACACCCGCACATTCAGCGAGCTTGGCTTCGTGTACTGCTGCCGAACCGTGCACATCCAGTGGCAGGTGATGCCACTGCAGGTTTACATTCTTCTGCTGCTGTATCCAGGTTTTCAACGCAGGTGTGTACGTCTTGCAGTAGGGACACTCTAGGTCCGCGAACTCAGTCACAGTCCAGCGTGCTTCGGAAGGGCCAAACAACCACGGGCCTGTGTTGTGCTGGGCTGGTATCTCACTTCGAGTGAGGGCTAAGCAGGCCATCGATGTGCCTGCCAAAACGCACCCCAGCATCACCCAATATTTGCGTAGGCCTGTCATGCCCGAGCCTCGGCTGGCTTCGATGAAAGAAGCGCTTGTTTACGAAGGGCCTCAAGCAGAGCGTTCTCAGCATTCTCGGGTTGTGGGTGCTGTCGCAGCCAGTTGGCTAACACCGCGTGAAGTTGGGACTCGATGTCACGACGATCCACCGCACGAACCAAAACCTGTTGCAGTTGCTCTATCAAAACGGGGGCACACACCTCAAGGGTTTGAAGGGCGTCTTCACCCGGTTGTTCAAGCAGCTGGGTCAGACTTTCTATCAGGTTCTGGGTCAGGGAATTCAATGCTCTCATGCTTGGCGCTCCAAGGCCGTGACTTGTTCGGGGAAAGTAATGATGTGAGGTTCGATACCGCGATAGCGGTCAAGCGTTGCAGCAACTTCAATGGCGGCATCGAGCTCGCTGCAGCCTTTGGCTTGCATGATGTCGAAGCGTTGCTTTTTCTCTTCCGGCTCGGTCATGGCCAGGGCCAGGTACAAACTCGGTGGTACCGCCCGGAATAACATTTCCATGCTTTTTGACAACACGACGCCCTCGGTGAATTTGCCGCTTTCTTTACGCGCTGACAGCATCATCGACTTCTGTGCAGGAGTCAGTTCACGAAACCGCGCGATCTTCTCCACCTCATCAGGTGGCATGTTTAAGCACATCCACCATTCGATCATGTTGAGCAGGGCTGAGGCCTCTGGCGGCACGTCGTCAACGTTCTGGGTGGCCATCCAGAACCAGGCGCCGAGCTTTCGCCACATTTTGGTGATCTTGACGGAGTAGGGGGATAGGAGTGGGACCTTCAACTGGATGTGGCCTTCGTCGGTGAAGCAGATCAGCGGGCGGCCTTTAAACTGGTCACGCTCGGCGATGTTGTTGACGGTGTTGAGCAGGGAAATATAAGCAATGGCCATCTGTGCGCTATAGCCTTCTCGCGCATAGGTGGCCAGGTCAACAATGGTAATGTCCGCTTCAGGCCACGGGGTGCCAGGACGGTTGAACATGTCGCCTTCGGTGCCCATACAGAACATGGACAAGGCTTCCGCCATCTCCAAGAATCGTGTGCTTCGGGCGTCTGGAATACCGGGCTCGAGTCCCATTTCTCGCAGCGCTTCACGGATATCTTCGGGCAGAACGATACGTTGTTCCGTCACGCATTTTTTCGCTGCATTCAGTATGCATTGGCGGATGGCGCTACGGTCGGCACGAGTAAGACGGGCATCCTCTTTTTCTTCACCACCGGTGATCATCAGCCTGGCCGCAATTTCCATCTCACCCAGGATGTCGCGTTGTTCATCCTCGGTCTGGCTAGTCAGGTGTTCGTCCGACGCCTCAAGATCATCAGCTTTGAGAATCTTCACGTTCTGGGTGGGTTCGATGAGCTTCACAGCATCAGCGAACGGCGCGAGGCTGACACCTGATCCAGGGGCAAGACGAACCCGGTTTACTGTCAAACCCAACTTTTTGGCGAAATCACCGAGTAACCCAAAGCTGTTGCCAGCTTCCACAATGAACAGGCGTGGCCGATAGATGGCAATGATTTGGCTAAGGATGTTTGTCGCGCTGGCCGATTTACCTGAACCCGTAGGCCCGAAAATGAACAGATGCGCATTCATCTGCCGGTCCAGCTTGTTCAGCGGGTCGAAGGTTATCGGCGCTCCCCCACGGTTAAACAGGGTAATACCCGGGTGCCCGGTTCCGGTCGACCTACCCCAGACGGGGGCAAGGTTCGCAATGTGTTGGGCGAACATCAGTTGTGCGTACCACTCCAGTGCTTTGCGCGCATTGGGGTCGAAGTTGCCGGGTAGCCATCTAAGGTAGGAGTTCAGCGGTGCCACTTCATCCCGAGGTTCCACCGGCTCCATGCCCGCACCCAGCAATGCGCTGCTGAGTTGCAAACTGCGTTCGTGCAGCTGGGCATCGTCTTTACCCCGCAGGTAAAACGCTACGCTACCTCGGTACAGCTTGTGCTTGCGCCCGAGCAACTGACGGGCGGTGGCGACGTCTTCGCGTGTCAGGATCGAGGCTTGAGTGTCTCCAACTGCCTTGCGTGAAAGCTGTTCCAGATGCCCTTCGAGAATGTCCTGCGGGGTGATCACGAGAGTGATACAGAGAATGGTGTCCTCTGGCATTTTGTCGAACAACGCGTTGAGCGCATCACCGCCCTTTCGGGTTTCACCGGTTAAGTGCCCGGTCTTGGGAGCATCCCTCAAGCGGTCAAGCATCACCACCTGATGAGGAAGGCCGTCGAAATACCACAGACCTTTCTCTATATCTGACAGTGGTTCGCGATAAAACAGGTTTTGCGAGAAGTCAGTGCCGCTGGCGAGCGGCAGCTCGCCCTCTGCAGCAGCAGGTGCTTGCTTGCACACCAATTCGTAGAAGCGGCGAATATCTGCATCGGCAGGGCCAAGATGATCGGGACGTGGATTGAACCAATGAATCAGCCAATGGCGGATGGCGTGGCCATCCATGCGATGGGTTTTAATGCCGGCGTTCGCCAAGCCGCCCACCAAGCGATCACATATGATTTTCAGGTAAGGACCTGGCGCCTGGCCTCGCACATCCGCTTGCGCGCCTTGGGTACGGCGGTAGACAACAACACGGACGCGGCGCTGCTGGCCCCTCCAGGGCAGTTGGCTGACCTTGGTGTCTTCAAACAGCCCGCCTGGTTTGGAGATGGATTCCAGGTGTTGCTTCATCAGCTTCAAATAAAGCTCGGTAAATGCACTGCCTTGTGCGCGTGGTTGAACGTAGTCATGCAGTTGCTGAAGGTAATCGTCCCAGCTGGTTTCGTCCTGGGCATAGAGCTGAACCACCCAGGGTGAGGTTTCAAGCTCGTCGAAGGAGTCCTGGAGGGCGTTTTCCAGGGCGTCGCGGGCCTTGCGTAACCATTCGGGATCCCGACCTTCAGTACCAATCGGTGTCAG
Organism: Pseudomonas sp. R5-89-07; assembly: GCF_003851685.1. Lineage (NCBI taxonomy): Bacteria > Pseudomonadati > Pseudomonadota > Gammaproteobacteria > Pseudomonadales > Pseudomonadaceae > Pseudomonas > Pseudomonas sp. R5-89-07. Next base: position 942,911 of record NZ_CP027727.1, read on the forward strand.
CTCAAAAAATGCAGCGCGAGACACCCCGTCTTCCAATAGCATGGCTTTTTCCGCAGGTAGGTAATCCACCCAGGGCAGCAAGTCTACGAAGGAGGGATTGACGTCGTATAGACGGTCAGCATCAGCGGTCGTGGCTGGTTTTTTCTTTGGATTACGCCAATCGCTCGGCGAGGGAATACCCATGGCCGCAAGGCGCTCGTAGTAACGCTCAATCGCGGCCTCAAACGTCTCGGTTGCTGATCCCTGCACGTCGTCAGATACCGGCGCACCTGGTGTTACGCCAGGCTCCACACGCTCTGACGCCCGCCGCGTTTTGAATCGTTCAAAAAAACCCATCAATATGCCTCCGTGCGTTCGCCAGGCATGGCGTATTGCACCCGCTGATACAGGGGAAACACCGTGGTGTAGCCTGGGATCGGTGCTGGGTCTGAACCCGCTAAATGAGGAAAGACGTACATCACCAGGTCGGGATTGGGTAGGCGTTTAAATTGGCTGTAGATCTCGTTTTGTGCGGTACGTGTGAACCTGGTGTTGTCTGTTTCCCTCGTCTCAAGAGGCCGACGAAGATCTTGGCGTGCATCGAGCAATTGGCGGCTGCTCGAGCTGCTTGAGCCGCTGGAACCTTGATCCCAAACGTCCATCATTGTGCGGTCCCCATGGGGGAGTAATTCGTCTTTGTTGGTGGAACATGCCGAGGCGAGTAGGGCGATGGCCAGGTATGCACCTAGTTTTAAGCCATGATTAGTCAAGCGCAGTCGAAACATGACGGGCTCCTGAGCGATAGTTGACCTTGCGGCCATTGAGTTCGTAGTCGATGGTCAGTTGCTGGTCCAGGTGCACAGCTATCTTTGCACCGGGTTGTACATACACCGCTGCGAAGGCTTGCCCGTAGAGTTTGTTGACCCAGCTGGAGACGTCATTGACGCCCTGGCCAATGATTTTGCCCATGGCTTCACTGCCCGAGCCGCCGACAGAACCGATGGTCCCGGACTGAGGGTTTATAAAAGATCCGCTGTTTCCATCTGACTTGATGAGGGAGGCAGCACCCGCGCCGGCGGCGGTAATCAGTACCTGCGAGCCAATGTATTGCGAGGCGTTGCTTTTGCGGTCACCACTGATGCAAGGGATGCCATAAGCATCGCTTATCCAGCCCAGGCCACCCTGAATGGTGGTTTGGTTGCCATTGTTCTGGTTGTTACTATTTTGACTGCTATTCGTTTCTTCTTGAGGTTGTGGCAGCGTGCGCACAGTGCCGTCATTGAAGACGAACGTCAGGCTTTTGATCTGACCGCGTACGCAAGACAGGGTCCAATCGCCGGAAGCCGTTCCGCTGGCCACCGCGCCGGCGACGTCGGGCAGGTCGATGCCGTTGGCTGTGAGATTGTCCGGCCCGATCAATACCTTGAACGGGTAGGGGTCGTTTACAGTGCCGTCGATGGGTACCCGGCCGATCAGCGCGGACATGGCCACCGAACCCATCAATGTCGAGTTCTGCGGCAAGGTGTACACCTTACGCACCTGTTTGCGGGCCTCCTGTGGCGAGATTTCATTCGCAACACTTTGAGCGCCCGTGCGCAGTGCATTTTGACCTCGGTCCACGGACTCGCCAAAAGAGGTCGGGAAGTTGAAACCGCTTGCCGTTTGATTTGACCCTGCAGCGAGGGGTTTGCCGTTGATATCGACCGGCGTTGCGTCCTGCGGCTCTATCCAAACAACGTCCGCGCCAGGCCCGCCTTTGAAGGCTTGACCGTCACCGGGCTGAACGCCGAAGCCGATCGGCAAATCAGACCCAGACTCATTGCCACTGCCTGATTTGTTGCTCAGGGTATTGTATTGCTGCTGCAGCGTGTCCAAGAGGGTTTGGCTCTGTTGTTGCGCCTCCTGCTTCATCGTTTGCTGAACGTTTTGCAACTTGTTATCGACGTTGAGATCGATGTTCTGCAGGCGTTTTTGCAGCTCGATGTTCTGTTGCTTGAGCTCGTCATTGTTCTTCAAAGCATTGGAGACTTGGTCCTTTAGTTGTCGGCTTTCAACGACAATGGTGCGCAATGTGTCGCCAGGCGTATCACCGTCAACACCCAGCTTCTTCGCCTCATCCGTACTGAGTGCGACTGTTTCTGGTGCATGGATTTGTTGTTCCGCACTGCCGCGGCTGAACAATTTAACCACGACGAAAATTGCTAGGATCGCGAACGGGATGACCAGGAATTTAATCAAAGGATTATTCTTCACGGCGGGCTCCCTTCGGATCGATCTGGCTGATGGCAGCCGGCAACAACGATTCGGCTAGACCGTGGCCACGGGTCACCAGGTAGACCGTCGAGGTATCGCTGGCATCACCCTTGGCGCCAAGGTAGGGATGCTGAAAAGTCGCGGTGACAAAGTCACCCATCAGGTCACGCGGATCCAATGTGAGGTTTTGGGCGCTCGTGTTACGTAGCTTAACCGCCGTGACCCAATACTCGTCTAACCGCCACGACCCCAACGCATAGGCTTCGACCGGCAATGTCGGCATTAGGGTGGTGAGGTCCAAACCGCGCTTCAGATTGATCTGAGCAATCCCCTCCACGGGCTCAACGGTGCGTAGGGGCGCGTAAAGCATCTGTGCGGCATAGCGCGTCATGACCACCGGAAGTGGGGTCTCACGACGCGGTTTCGGCGCGTCCTCATCCTCCTCGGTTTGAGCGCTGGCTTGGGCCGTGGAAGAAGTTGCATGGTTGCTTATAGGTTTGGCGTTGACTTGGCCGTAACGCGGGGCGGGACTGTCCCCGGCTACAATTTTAGCCGGCTCGGGTGCGACCTGATTCGGTTTCCCTACCGTTGCGATGATATCCACGAGCATGATCTCACCTGAGTTCATGTTCTGCAGCTGTAAGCGAGTCGGTTCAATCGGCTCTTTCGCCAACAGGTAGAGGGCTCCACCGGTGCTCTGCACGCGCAGTTTGTCGACGAGGTTACGAGGCAGACCCACCCGTACGTTTTGGTCCACAAAGACAATACGCTCCCGACCCACGATCAAGGGCAGTGCTATAGGGATTCGATCCCAGCGCAGGATTTCGACGGCGTTGGCCAACCCGCAGAAGTGAAGGGCTAAGAGCCCGATGATCATTAGGCGGCGTGTCATCATTTGCCTCCTGCTCTGGTCGTTTCTGCGGAGACTTCGATGCGTTGTGGATTACTGCTATAACAGTCCCAGGCCAGGCCGAACGGGTTTTTTTCGGGATCGACGTCAGATCGGATAATTCGTAATGGATAGCGAGCAAATGCCCGCTTTACGCGCTCCCCGCCGTAGTGCTCGTCAGCGGTGATATCCAGGTTGACGGTCCAGTCATTGATGCTGTGCTGTTCAATATGTTGCTCAGATTTATCGTCGATGCCTCTGCCTGGAATTTCAAATACACCCCGTTCACGTTTGCGCAGTTCCCCGCTATTGCGGCGTAGCTCGAAATCTTTCTGCAAGTAGGCTTTGCAGCTGGGTGTCAGGTAGCTTTCCAAGCGGGTAATGTTGTCCTCGTAGTCGGTTTCACCATCAACGGGCCAACGGTTCATTTGCTGAAAAATGTACAGACCGAAGGCGTATACCGACTCCGGTGGAATATCCCACCACTTACGGGTGCTACCTGAACGTAGATCTGGAGGTACATGAACAGTTAGGTCACGCGGTGCGCTCTGCCAGCCATAAGCCATGTACAGACCCAGGGCAATGAGAAGGCCAATGACCATGCGCAGGCTGTTGATGTGGGCCAGTTGGGCGTCTACTTTTTTACGGTAAGTCATTGAACCTCCGTTCGATGACAGGTCCACGCACCTGTACGAGTAATCAGCAGGGCTTTATTCCAGGTCGGAAAAAACCGCGCGATGTTCAATTGCATCTGGCGGTATAGCCATGTATCAGGTCGACCGCGTTTCCACCGACGCAAGAAACGACTGGCAAGAAACAGCCCTAGAACAGCACAGAGCATGGCGGCGCCGATGATAAGTGCCCAAATCTGGGTCAATATCGCGGC